>NZ_AP019716.1:2835000-3174166 GCF_006742065.1 Clostridium butyricum
AAATTAATGAATAAAGTTGAAATGAAAGGCAGCGTAATATTAAATCCCGTACCTGTCGTTTTAGTTACTTCTAAAAACAAAGAAGGAAAAACAAATGTGTTTACAGTTGGATGGACTGGTACAATAAATACAAAGCCTCCAATGTTATATATCTCAATAAGACCAGAAAGACTGTCTTATGAATATATAAAAGAAACCATGGAATTTGTTGTAAATCTTCCTGGTTCTAATCTAGTAAAAGCAGTAGACTATTGTGGTGTACGTTCTGGCAAAAGAAATGATAAAATAAAAGAATTAGGATTTACACTAAGTGAAAGCAGTAACATATCGGTGCCTTATATTGATGAGTGCCCTATTAATATTGAATGCAAAGTAAAAGATATCATTCCACTTGGAACTCATGACATGTTCATTGCTGAAGTTGTTGGATCTCACATAAATGAAGATCTATTTGATGAAGATGGAAAGATACATTTTGAAAATGCAAATATGATGGCTTATTGTCATGGGGAATACTTCCCTCTTCAAAAGCATCCTGTAGGATCTTTTGGCTTTTCTGTAATGAAGAAAAAAACAAAAAAAAGAAGACAGCTTCAAGCAAAGAAAACTAAATAAGTTTTCTTTGTATTTCTGAAAGGGGAAAAAATTTGAATAATAAAATACGTGATAATTATTTTGATAACCTTAGAGGATTTTTAATAATTTGTGTTATTGTTGGAAATTCACTTGAATATATATCTCCATCAAGTGTTAATCCTCACTATTTAATTCTTTTTCTTTATATGTTTCATATGCCTTTATTTACTTTTATCTCAGGATACTTTTGTAAAAAAAGCAAACGAAGCACTGTTGAAAAAGTAATTGATACAACCAAAATTTATTTATTTGCTCAAACATTCTATTTTATCTTTAACAGATATATATTAGATAGAACAAGTGTTAAATTCCAATTGTTATATCCAAGCTGGACTTTATGGTACCTCATGGCATTAATAATCTGGTATGTTCTTTCTGATTATATTAAAAATTACAAAATTGCCTTTGCACTATCTGTAGCAGCATCATTAATTATTGGATTTGATGGAAGTATTGGAACATATGCAAGTGTATCAAGAATATTTTTCTTCATGCCATTTTTTATAGCTGGTATGGCTTTTAACAAAGAAACTTTCTTAGAAAAATATAAAAAATACTCTATTCATTTAGGAGTACTTACATGTGTAATTCTTATTATATTATTTGCAATAAGAGAATTTACAGATGTTGAATACTTTTTTGAATATACTAATTATACTTTCTATTCTGATTCTGCCATTTATCCATTTATACTTAGATTATTCCACTATATAGGCGGTTTCATTATATGTAGTTTCATTTTAATGGTATTTACACATAAAAAGACTTTATTTACTTGGTTTGGTAAAAATTCTTTAGTTCTATATATTTCACATGCAGCTGTAATCCAACTGCTTACATTAAGACCTATACTAAAATATGGTTCATGGTCACAACTTATTTTATCTGAAGCATTTATTGTTACAGTGTTATTAGTACTTGCCATGATAATAAAAAAAATTACGTCATATGCAAAATCTATGCAGATTCATGATATTAATGACTTAAATCAACAAGCATAATAATTAAAATCAACACTTTCAAAAGAGCTTAATGAAAATTTTCATCAAGCTCTTTTTTATACTATTCAATTAAACTCTTGAATCCTTTTCCAAGTACTTCACTTGTATCATTAACTGTTACAAATGCCTGTGGATCATTTAATTTTATAAACTGTTTTAATTTCATAAATTGTCTTCTTGTTAATATTGTGAGTATTACACAATTATTTTCACCAGTATATCCACCCTTACCGTAAAATACAGTACATCCTCTATCTATATCTTTCATTATGTAATTTGAAACAAGCTTTTCTTCCTTTGTAAATACCATAACCTGCTTAGATATATTTAAACCATCTACAAATTTATCAATTAAAGTTCCAGTTAGATATACACTTAAAAGACCAAAAAGCCCAAGTTCTATTCCAAAAGTATACATTGCTAATATAATTACAATGGAGTCTGATATTAATAAACCCTTACCAAAATCTATATTTGCATATTTATTTAATAATTTTGCTGTAATGCTAGTTCCTCCTGTAGTTGCATCTTGTGTTAACATTATTACACTTCCAAATGCTAATAATGCACTTCCAAAAATTGATGCCAACATTAAATCATCAGTTAAAGCTACAGGTGTGTAGTTCTTTTCTAATATAGATAATGCAATTGACAAACTAAATGCTGCATACATACTTTTTATTCCGAAGTTTCCTCCAATAAAAATAAACGCAAGTAAAAATAAAATCACATTACATATTACCATAATTATTCCTGGTTCAATTCCAAGTATATTATTAATAACAAGTGCCAAACCAGATACTCCTCCAGATGCAATCTGGTTTGGAAAAAAGAAAAATTCAAATGCAAAAATTACTATTGCTACTCCAAGTGTTATAATTCCATATTCTTTTAATAATTTCATATGTACCTCCTCAATGTTAGTTTTGTATTTGTATATTTATCGGGATAAGATATTACATTTGTTTAATGCAAATTATTATTTTAAACTCTTATTTTTATTACAATATATATTACCATAGATATATCTTTGTTCTATTTTTTATTTTGCTTCAAATACTAATAAATTATCTAATAATTTGAAAAACACTTAAAAAACAAAGGGTTTTTTTATATAATTTCTTATAAAGGTATATTTTAAATTACTTTCTAATATTTTCATCATCATATTTTTAAAAAATTTATAATATATATGTTCTTATAAGTATAATCTAAAAATCGCACAGTAAATTCAAAATTAATTGTAAATTGCAATATATAATAGCTGCTATGAAGATATATTCATAGCAGCTATTTTTCACTCTCTGTCCCCTACTAACTTTTTTTGAAGAATTGCAACAATTTCATACATTAAAAATGCTATAACTGATAAAATAACTATGCTCATCATTACTGTATCAAGCTGTGCTACCTGTCCTCCATAAACAATTAAAAAACCTAGTCCACTCTTTGCCACTAAAAATTCACCCATTATAACTCCTACCCAAGATAAACCTACATTTATCTTTAATGCAGAAATAAAAACTGGAATTGAATATGGAAATATTAGATATCTTAATATCTGTAATTTTGAAGCTTTAAAAGTCTTCATAAGCATTATTTTTTCATTATCAATCTCATTGAATCCACTTAAAACACTTATTATAGTTGTTACAATTGAAATAAGCAGCGCTATTACTATTATTGCTGGCATTCCGTTTCCTATCCAGAATATTATAATAGGAGCAAGTGCAACCTTAGGTAGTGCATTTAATACTACTAAATACGGGTCTAATATTTTCGAAACTGTTGGATACCACCATAATATTACTGCAATTATTACTCCAAGAATAGTTCCAAGTGAAAATCCAAGTATAGTTTCATAACAAGTTATCCCTATATGCTTAAACAAAGTTCCATCCTCATATAGACTTATACATGACTTTATTACACGACTTGGACTGGATGTCAAAAATGGGTCAATCCATTTCAAATCAGCAGCAATCTGCCATAATCCAATAAATACTATAAGAATTAGTATTCTTGATACTGTCACCTTGATTTTATGTGCTTTTACACATTTTAAATATAACCTGTGTTCATCACTTATACTGTTATCCTTATTAATTTCATTTAGATGTATATTATTCTTTATGCTCATTATCTTCATTTAACTCCTTCCATAATTCATTGAAATATCCACTAAACTGTGGTTCTTTTCTTCTTTGAAAAGGAGTCAAATCTTCATTATTAAATTTCATAACAGCTTCTTTTTTTACACTTGCAGGCCTTTTGGAAAGAACAACTACTTTTTGAGATATTGAAATAGCTTCTGCAATATCATGTGTAACCATTATTGCAGTCTTTTTTTCCTTTTTTATTATTTTATATACATCATCACAAACCATTAACCTTGATTGATAATCTAATGCAGAAAATGGTTCATCTAAAAATAATATTTCTGGATTTAACGCAAGTGTTCTTATTAATGCTACCCTTTGTCTCATTCCACCTGATAATTCTCTTGGATAATGATTTTTAAATTTCTCAAGACCATAACTTTCTAATAGATTTTCAACTCTTTCTTTTGATTCATTATTTAAAATTTTTTTAATTTTAAGACCTAAAATCACATTTTCCCATACAGTATTCCATTCAAACAAATGATCCTTTTGAAACATATATCCAATTTTATCAAGACTATTTTTTATATCTTCGCCTCTATATAAAATACTTCCTTCAGATGGTTCTAAAAGACCACTTATTATATTCAAAAGTGTAGATTTCCCACATCCTGAAGGTCCCAAAATAGAAATAAACTCTCCTTCATTAACTTTAAAATTAATACTGCTTAGAGCTTTTGTTTCACACTTTGCAGAATGATAGTTCATTGATATATTACGTATTTCTAATAAACACAAATTTAATTCACCACCTTTTCATCTATATAATTATCTAACCATGTTAATTTTGAGCTTTTTGAGCATACGAGTTATCAACTATTTTAGAAAATTGTGGTCTTGTAGTTATAAGACTGCTGTCATAATCCTGTATAATATCCATAAGTCTATTTAGATCTTCTTCTTTAATTTCTGGACTATGAGCAAGTGCATCTATACTCCTATAATTTTTAACTACTGTTATTATAGTATCTCTATCTGTTCCCGGGAAATAATCAATTATACTATCTGCTACTTCTTCATCAGAATGACTGAAAAACCATTGCTGACCTTCATATATAGCTTTTGTGAATTTTTCTATAACTTCTGGGTTTTTATCCATATATGATTTTGTTGAAAAATAACATGTATATGGGATTAATCCTGTTTCTTCACCTACTGATGCAAGAATATATCCACTTCCATCCTTTTCTATAGTTGAAGCTGTAGGTTCAAATAATGCAACATAGTCTCCAGTACCACCTTTATATGCACCAGCAGTTGCTGAAAAATCTATATTTGTTACCATATTTACATCTTTTTGTGGATCAATGTTATTTTTCTTCATAGCATACTCAAGTGCCATTGCTGGAACACCACCTGGTCTGCCTCCGATAACGTTACTACCTTTAATATCGATCCACTTAAAATTATCATTCTTATCTCTTCCAACTAAAAAAGATCCATCTTTTTGGGTCACTTGTGCAAAAAGTACTGGATAATCTTCTCGTCCCTGATTATTAATGTAAACTACTTGTTCAGGTCCACAAAATCCAATATCTGCTGAATTACTTAATACGGCCTGCATAACCTTATCTGCTCCTTGACCTGTCTGAAGATCAATTTCTATACCATTATCATCAAAAAAACCCTGACTCATAGCAATATACATTGGTGCATAAAATACTGAACGTGTAACTTCATTGAGCCTTACTTTTACTTTACCATCCTTAGTTTTACTACTACTCGTACATCCAACCATAGAGACAGCAGTAACCAAAGCCGTTAATAATGCAATTAATATCTTTGATTTTTTCTTCATTAATCAAAGCATCTCCTAATAATATTTACACTTTATACTATGATTAAATGTAAAAGATTGTTCTATTTAACTTTTACCTATAATATTAATAAAGAGCAAGATTAAAAAATATCTTAATCTTGCTCTTTACTTTATAAAATTACTTATTTCAAACTATTTATTTTTTCAATACATTTTTATTCTCTTATTAATCCTAAATAAATTCTATCTTCCAATTAAAATATCCGCTTTCTTCATTTTTCTCATATCTGAAATAAGCCGAAAAAGTATTACCTTTTTTACTTTTCAAATTTCTAAAACCTACTTTTCCATTTTTCAAAAGAAGCTCAACCATCTCTCTTGATACTTTTTTCCCAAATGAATTAATATATTTATCATCTTTCCATATAGTAAACTTGCATCCATTCTTCCAGTTACTACATCCGAATCCCTTTTCACCTTCAATTATAGGATTTCCACATACAGGACATGGCCCAACACTCTCAACATCTTTAGGAAGCTCAACCTTAAATCTTGATAAAGCACCCGTATCACTCTTTATTGCATCAACTGATTTTATTGTAAAATCTTTTATTAGATTCATAAAATCATTTTTTTCAAACTTTCCTTTTTCAATATCTGAAAGTGTCTTTTCAAGCCTTCCTGTATACTCAAGGTCTAAGAGATCTTTAACTGGGAATATTTCAACTATATTTCTTCCAAGGTCAGTACATATAAGACTCTTGCCTTTTGTTTTTAAATAACCTATATCTTTTAATTTCTTTATTGTTTCAGCCCGTGTTGCAGGTGTTCCTATACTAAAGCCACTAAGTATTGATGCCATCATTTCTTCAGAATCCTCTTTACCCTCTACTCCTTTTCCACAGGTTTCCATTACTCTTAGTAAAGTTTTTTCTGTATGATGTTTTGGTGGTTTTTTAGTTACTGAACTTACTTTTGATTTTATTACATCAACATTTTCATTTACTTCAACTTTAGGAAGTATTACATCTTTACTTTCAATCTTCTCTACTTTTTTCCAACCTTCAACTAACTTGACTTTACCTTTTGATATAAATATACCTTTAATTTCAGGATTTTCTCCCTTCAATGTAACTTTTGTTTCTTCAAATTCAGCCACAGGCATAAACTGCATTATAAATCTGTTCTTTATAGCTTCATAGACTATTTTTTCATCTCCGTTTAATCCCGATGGTTTTATGTATGTAGGAGTTATTGCACTATGACTTTCAACTTTTGAACTATCAAATATTCTTTTTGATGTTGTAAATTTGATTTCACCTTCATAAGGCAATCCAACTTTTAATGTTTCTAAAACCTTTTTGGCTCTATCTTTCAAGCTTTCCTCTAAAACTACACTTGCAGTTCTAGGATATGTTGTAAGCTTCTTTTCATATAAGGATTGAGCTACTTTTAAAACTTTATCAGATGTCCATCCTTTATATTTACTTGTTATATATCCTTGAAGATTAGATAAATTAAAAAGATATGGTGGATATTCCTTTTTTAATTCTGTCTGCTTATCTTTAATATTTGCTCTCTCAGCTTCAAGTAATGGTAAAAGCTTGCTCAAATCTTCTTTTTTTTCAAATTTTTCAGAATCATTTTCATAATATAATCCTTCAAATTCTTCATTTTTATCAGTTTTAAAGTTACATATTAATTTATAATATGTAGTTGCTGTAAAATTTTCTATTTCCTTATCTCTATCATATATTATTTTTAAAGTTGGTAATAAAACTCTACCTATATTTATAGTTTTATTTTCTTCAAATTTATACTTTAATGTACTTACTGAAGTCAAATTTATACCTATAATCCAGTCACTCCATTGTCTCCCAATACCTGCATCCTGAAGACATTGCATTTCTTTATTATTTTTTAATGATTCCATTCCCTTTTTAACTTCATCTGGAGTCCATTCATTTAACAATAACCTATATATAGGCTTCTCAACTTTGAAATAATCAAATATTTCATCTGCTATAACCTGACCCTCTCTATCAAAGTCAGTTGCTGAAATAATTCCATCAACATCTTGCCTATCAATAAGATTCTTTATTATTCCAAGCTGTTTCTTTGCACCTTTATCTTCAATACTTCTATTTGCACTATCACATTTAACTTTATATAAGAAGTTCTCTGGAATAAAAGGGAATTTTTCAAATCTCCATCCCTTCATACTTTCATCATAATCTTTTGCATCATAAAGTTGCAAAAGATGTCCAAATGCCCACGTTATATAATAGCCGTTGCCTTCAAAATAGCCATCTTTCCTAGTTTTTATTTTAAACGCATCTGCAATATTTTTTGCTACAGATGGTTTTTCTGCAATAATCACTTTAGCCATGCTATTTCTTTTCCTCCTCTCGGTTATTACTCAGCACTATCTATATTATCACTAATCAAAAAATAAAACCAGTTTAGCTTTAAACTGGTTTTATAATAAAATATAATTACATCTCATTAAGCATCCAAACAAAGAAATTAAGAATACCAGCATAAATAAGCCATATTAAATAAGGCATCATTAATAGTGCTGGATACTTTCCCCCTTTGCTATAAAATCTTTTTATTGTTAAAATAACAAAAAATATTAAAACTAACAGTTCTAAAAAAGCTAAACCGTACAAACGTAATCCAAAAAATATAATGCTCCATAAAAAATTCAAAAGCAATTGTATATAATATACAAACATTGCTGGGCTTGTATCTATATTTTCGTATTTCAAAATATAAATCTTATATGCAGCAATCCCCATAAGAATATACAGTATTGTCCACATGACTGGAAATACATAAGCTGGTGGAGCAAATACTGGCTTTTGAAGCTGTTCGTATACTTCTTTTATATTTGGTAGAATCAACGCAATGATGGCTCCACTTAAAAGAGGTAATCCTATGTTTATAATAAGTGGTATAATTCTTATCTTGGCATTTTTTTCATTCATATTTAAGCACCTCATAATTAATAATTTTCATATCAAGATGCTATATTATATGCTACATAATAAAAAAGTATGTATTAACAAATTTTATTCATGGAAATAATTTCCTAAGTAATATATATATCTGAAAATTCAATATCAACTTTTTCATCAATTGAATTCATTTCAAAATTTTCATATTGTATCTGCTCTTTTTCAACATTGTCTAAATAGTTCATTGTGATTACAAATTCATTTCCTTCATTATTAGATATTAATCCAATACTTCCACCTTGAATCTCTACTAATGCTTTTGTCATAAATAATCCAAGACCGCTTCCCTCTTTTATTCTATTGAAAGCCTTATTTAATTTTGTAAATCTATCAAATATATATGGTATTATCTCTTTTTCTATTTTAGGTCCGTCATTTTTTATTATTATGCACACTTTATCATCTTCTAAAGCTAAATTAACTTTTATCATACCACCCTTTTTGCCATATTTAACACTATTAGATAATAAATTTAATATAATTCTTGTAATAAAGTCCTTATCACAATTAACATATATTTCTTCTTGCTGCGAATCAAAAATAAGTGTATTTTCACTTCTTTTTATATACTTATTACAAGCCAGTGCTGTATTTTCTATAATATCAACAATATTATATATTTTTTTGTCTGGAATTACATATCCTTCTGATATTTTATTTGAATCTATAAAGTTATTTATTGTTCTTATAAGTCTAAGACAATTTTGGATTATTATTTTTCTATTATTGTCTACTAAATCAATTTTATTTTCCTTTAGATATATTTTGTTAAGCTGAAGTACAGATGATATTAAATTAATTGGTGTTTTTAACTCATGAGATATATTAGCAAAAAATTCTTTTTTATTCTTATCATCAGCTAAACATTCCTCAAATTCTTTCCTTATTTTTTTATTTTCCTCTTTATAACTAAAATCTTGTACATATATTAATTTATTTTCATCATCCGGACAACTAAAAAACATATCAAATACTATATTTTCATCAATAAAAAAAGAATAATGTTTACTCGTATCTACTTCATCTAGTGATAAATTGCAATATTTTTTTAAAAATACTCCAATATCCATACCAACAAAATCAGAACTTTTCATATTCATTTTTTTTATCATAGTATTATTTACATGCTGAAGCTTATTACCTACAAATAAAAATACTCCTCCGTAAATGGAATCTAATAACATGCTATAATTATTTTGCGTTCTATTTATCATAGTATTAATATCATTTAATATCTTATTTCTTTTTAGTAGAATTGAATTTAAATGCTTTTTTTCTTTAATAGCTTGTTCTATATTTAAATTTATTATATTAAAGCACTCATATCTTATTTTATCTATCATATAGCCATAAAATAAAGTGAATGTTGTACATTTTAATATTAACAAAACTTTAGATATTATATTTAAATCAAGTTTTATAAATATTAATCCAGATAAGTTTAACATTATTGAAGTTATATAAAGAATAACCTTTTTAAATTCATTTTTAGAAATTTTTTTTCTATTAGATAGTATTTTTCTTAAAGTAGATAAAGCCACACATAAACTTATCAATATACTTATATATGCAATTTCCTTTAATTTTAAGTCGCTGAATATGGCTTCTATTGAAATATTTTTAAAATTTATAAGCGTTATAAATACATATAAAACTATAGCAATTATATGTATACCTATATTACTTATATACTTATTTTCAACGTTAAATATATTTTCAATCTGGCTATACTCAAGAGTAGCTCGTAAACTTAATAAAAAGAAAACTTCTTCCATACTATCTTTTTTCAACAATGTTAGTATAACTAACACAATAACGACACCTATTATTAAGGATAAAAAATATATTTTCTTTATATTACTAATCTTTTTAACTAGTATTTTATTTTTAACAGTATTTATATATACAAAGCCCACTGTTATTCCCAGAGAAATAATGCTTATGGAAAAAATAACAAACTCATAACTGCTTCTTATACATACATATCCTCCTAAAACAACAATAAAAATCAACAAAAAGTTAAAATTCGTATTGCATTTTTGCCTGAAATCTTTTATTTTATAAAAAAATTCTTTAGTCATAAGTTTCTCCTTTTTCAAACTCAATAACTATACTTGTTCCTAATAATACTTTTTCATCCAAATATATTTTTCCTTTTTGCAATTCTACTAATCTTTTTACTACAAACAAACCTAATCCAGTGCCACTTTTTGAATCTGATATTGTTTTGTTAGTTGACGCATATCTATTAAAAATCTTGTTTCTAATTTCTTCATTTATTCCAGATCCAGTATCCCTTACTTTTACAAAAACCTTGTCCATTTTTTCTTCAATTATTACATATATCTTTCCACCTTTAGCTGTATACTTTACTCCATTTGATATTAAATTTAAAATTATTCTTCCTATAAATTCAATATCAACTTCAATCATGCATTCTTCTGTATTTGTATCAAAAATCAATTCTATTCCGTTCCAGCTTACATAATCAACATATGACATAACATAATCTTCTACAATTTCTACTATATTAACCTTTCTTAAATTAGCAGTAAGAAATTGAGAATATATTTTAGAATTATCAATTAAATTATTAGCAAATCTTATTAATGATATACAGTTTTCGCTACTTATGGAATTATATTTTTTTAATGAGTCTATATCATCTTTTTCTATATATATTTGTTCAAGTTGAATAGCAGAGTATATAACATTTATAGGAGTTTTTAAATCATGACTTATACTAGATAAGAATTGAGTTCTAGTGTATTCCTGAATTTTTTTCTCTTCAACTTCTTTTTTCAATTTTTTTATCATAACATTCGATGTGTTATCTTCAATTAAAATAATTTTTTTATCATATTGCATTAAATTCATTAGGTATTTAGTTTTCAAATACTTTTTTTTCCCATCAGTATATAATACTGCATTATAATCTTTTTCTTTATCTTCATTAATAAACTCTATATATGTATCTATTTTCTTATTTATTATTTCTTTTATGTTATGTATTTTTGCTAGTTCTAAAAACTTACTATTTACATATAAAATTCTGCTATTTTCACAATTTAAAATTATAAATGGATGAGGCATAAATTCAAAAATTTTATTACTTAATTTTTCTTTTTGTTTCATAATATAATTTAATTGTTCAAGTTCCTTATTTTTCAATATAATTTTATTAGTTATATTGTCTAAGTCTTCATTTTCTTTTTTTAATACATTCATAAAAAATTCACCAGGCTCTTCAATTTCGCTAGTAATAGAAAAAGTAAATAACATAAGGAAATTAAATAATCCTAGAATTTCAAGTATCATTTCCAAATTAATCATACTATTTATAATAAGAAATAATAATTGAAAAATTCCTATTATTAACGTATATATGTAGGCTTTTCTAACCTTTGTTTTTTCTTTTATAAATCCCTTATACCTTTTTATATCTTTATACAGTGTATGACATATGTCAAACTGCATTAATATACAAAATAATTGAAATAAGAAAAGCATAATATTACAATTCATAAAATTTATATGTATATAAAAAACAAATATGTATATGAGAAAAGCTGATAAAATTAAGTTTTTATATATTTTTCTCTGTAAGTAATACTTAATTATCACATAACAAAGCATTACCTCTATTAAAATTATAATTTGACAACTAATTAATAGATATAATTTTAATGAACAAAATGTACTGCTTCCTGTCATAATTGATATTCCTGCAAATCCTATTATATCAATCAAAACCAAAAAAGTTTTAAGATAATTTGATATATATTCATCAATAAATCCTTTTGTTCTACTTAATATCATAAAAAGTACACAACTTAATACTATATAAATAATTCTTATAGTAATTAAAATATCTATACTATTTTTTTGAAAAAATAAATAGAGCAATATATAAATAAATACTGTTGTAAAAAAGACCTTCAGTGTATAGCCCTTTATCCAAAAAAATTTCTCATCCATAATTAATTTTTTCCTTTTTTACAATTTTTATCTTCTTATATATTACTCTATTTTTTATTCATTGTATACATTAATTTCCTATTAATGTCTTAATATTCCACTCTTCAACAATTTGTTCATTATAATATCATTTCCCTTATTTAAAGGACCTTTAAGAGTGATTCCCAACACTAATGAACATATCATATATATGCTCAATACTTTTATATCTTTTATTAACAGAGGATAAACAATTCCTGCTAATATTTGTCTCATACCATTTGTGGCATATGTGAATGGAAGATAATTATATATGTTATGAAACACAGATGGTGTAACTTCTACTGGAAACGTTCCTCCTGTTCCTGCCATTTGAATAACAAGCATAACTACAATAATTGCCTTTCCAATATCGTCTAAAAGACTGGCTGCTGTATATATAATTAATGTAAATACAATAGATACAAAAATACTATATAATATAAATATTATAGGATGAACAACATAAACATCAAGCCATAACAATGCTCCACAACATGCTAATATAGTTGCTATTGTTGTTAGTGTTATAAACGTCAAGAGTTTTCCCAAATAAACTTCATATGGCTTTAATTCAACACCATCATCTAAATTTTCTGCTTTAAATGATAATAATGCACTTGCTATTAATGCTCCAACCCATATACATAGTACAATGTAAAAGGGAGCACTTGATGATCCATAATTGGGCCAAGAAAACAATCTATTGTCTTCTATTTCAACTGGACTCGCCATAAAGTTACTTTGATCATCCCAATTATTTGTAATCATATCTATTATTTCATTAAAAGCATCATCTTCATCCATTTCTCTAAGTTTATCGGCTACTTCATGTACTTTATCCTTTACTTCTGGAAATTTATCTTTAAGGTCAGCTAATTTATCACCCGAAAAATTAATAGTATCTTGTGAAGCACTTAAAATTTCCTCTAAATTAGGAAGTACATCTTGCCCATCCTTCAAAATATCCACTGTAATACTTAGTATATATTTTATCGAATCAAATCCATCATTTATTCCATTCATAATTTCTGAATCATAACTGTCAATAACATCACTAATTAATGTATTAACATCTTTTAAACAACTTCTTAAATCAGTTAGTGTCTGTAAATCAAGACCTTTCCCATCCTCAAGGTCCTGAATCTTTTCATCTGTTCTTGAAATTAGTATATCAAGTTTTTCTTCTACATCATCAAGTTTATCCATTAAAATTGTGATACTTTTATTTATTGTTTTAAGATTATCCTTAACATCATCAAAAATATCATACTGATCCTTTAATTGTTTTTGTATTTTTGCTACTCCATCATCTTCTAATAGAGAATCATCTATATTAATATGTGGAAGTTCATAATCTATTATTTTCTTTAAAAACGATTTTGTACTTTTAAGCATTCCCTTTATTTCACTAACTGTTACTTTTGAAGATGTAGCAGTTTCAGATATGGTTATAAGTGATTTTTTTGCAGTCTCTGGAAGTATATTTTCATCTAAATTATCTAATGTTACAGATGCATTATCAACAAGCTGTTGAGATAGCAAAAGATCATCCTTTATTCTTGGTGAAATTTCATTTATATCACTTTGCATCTTATCTACAATATAATCACTATTATTTATAAAATCATTTGTTGAATCTAATAAATTTGACACCGTTGGCAGCATATCATTAGTTTTAAGCAAAAGTGAATTCACATCAGAAACTCCTCCAATTGTATCATTTAAAATGCTTTCAAGTTCTGGAAGTTCTTCATCAAGTTCATATATTTTGTTTATTATATCTCTTATGTCAGCCCTTTTTCCATCTATCTCAACTCCAGTTTCATTTATAAGCCTAAACATAACTCCTGAAACAGTTTTGACTATATTTTCATCTAGCTGATTTTTAACACTTTTAGCTCCTGCATCTGTCAATTTTGGTGCTATTGCATTTATCTTTTCATTTACAGTGTATATCAGTTTGGGCTTGACAACTTCTTTCTCCATAAGTGTTGTTACACATTTAGAGAAATCTTCTGGTATTACTATAGATGCGTAATATTGCTCCTTTACAAGTCCTTCTGATGCTTCCTCTTCACTTACAAACGTCCAATCCATCTTATCATTATCTTCTAGCTTTTCAATAAGTTCTTCCCCTAGATTTAAATCCTGATCCTTATAAATAGTTCCTGAATCCTTATTTACTACTGCAATTTTTATTCCACTTGTGTTAGCATAAGGATCCCAAGATGCTTTTATATTTGTCAAGGAATATAAAGACGGAATTAGTATTATAACTATTGCCATAATCATAGCTGCCCAATTGGTACATATTCTTTTTATGTCTCTTGCATAAATTCTAAATATATTCTTCATCTTCTTTATCCCTCAATATTATATGACTAACTTACTTTCTTTCAATTTATCTACAAATGGTTTAATAAGTCTATTGCTTGCCTTTTTACATGTAACTCCCATTATAATAGAAGCCAACATATATATTGATAAAATAGCAATATCCTTAAATAATATAGAATAAACAACACCTGCCATTACCTGTCTCATACCATTTATAGCATAGGTAAATGGTAAAAATGGCGATATAATTTGAAACATTCTTGGATTAACTTCAATTGGAAAGTTTGCACTACTTGCAGCAACCTGAATAACAAGTAATACAATTCCAATCACTATTCCACCATGTCCAAATAGGCTTACAGCTGTATATATAATCGTCATAAATACTACACTTATAAACACACTGTAAAATACAAGCATTGCAGGATGAACAGCATAAACTTTTAAGATATACAGCGCTCCTAAACTTGCTACAATAGCTTGAAAAATTCCTATAACTACAAACAATGCCATTCTTCCAAAATATACTTCATGATGCTTATATTCTTCTTCACCTTCATGTGCATGTACTTCAGTTCCTAAAAGCATAGAAAGCATATATCCACCAATCCATAAACATAATACTGTATAAAAAGGTGTTGCTGTCGAACCATAATTAGGCCATGGAAATAACCTGTTATCCTCAATTTCAACTGGATTTGCCATAAAGTCACTTTGTGTTTGCCAATCATTTGTTATTAATTCCAATACTTCATCTATATCTTCTTTATCATCAAATTCCTTTATTTTTGCCGCTAGCTTATGTACCTTATCCTGAAGATCTGGAAAATCATTTTGAAGATCTACAAGCTGATCATGTGTTCTATTAGATATATCCATAAATGTATTAAGTAAATTATCTATCTCTGGTAAAATAGCTTTACTTTGACCTATTAACGTCAAACCATTATCTCCAATATTTCGTATAAGATCTATTTCGCTATTTATATCTTTTACAATATCAGTGCTATAATCGTCAATTATGTCTGCAACAAGACCATGAACATCATTTACAAGTGCTTTTATATCAGTTAAAAACTGAATATCTAATTTTTCTCCATTATCAAGATCGTTAATTTTATCTTTAACTCTTTCATTAATAGTTGCTAATTTCTCATCAATAGTATCCAATCTATTATTTATCATTGTTACTATTTTACTCATTTCTTTTAAATTCTTCTGAATACTTTCAAGTGCTTCAACTTGTTTGTTATACTGATTTAATAAATCCTTAAGGTTATCATATATCTCTACATCATTACCTATTTCAATTTTAGGAATATCTACTTTAGATATTTTATTAAGCACTCTAGATAACTTTTTCAACTGATCTCTTACACCTTGAGTTGTTATCTGCATTGCATCAACTGTATCTGATACAGTTAATAATGTTTTTTTTGCTGTTTCAGGTAATATATTATCATCAAGATTTCCTAAGGTAACATTTAATGAATCTAATTTTTCTTCTGCACTTACAAGCTTTTCCTTAATATCAGGAGACAGTTCATCAAGTTCACTTTGAATATCATCTAGCTCATTCAAATTATCATCAATAAAGCTTTCACCTGCATCGGAAACATCCTCTACAAATGGAAGAATCTTTTGAATCTCAGTCATAAGCTCTGTTGCACTTATAGTTCCATTTACCGTGCTATCCAATAACTTTCCAAGCTTTGGCATGTTTTCATCTAACTCATAAGTTGCATCCATTATTCTTCTAAGTTCAGTTCTATTATCTTCAATATCTATACCTACTTCATCGCACATTCTAAATATAATACCAGTTATAGTCTTTGTAATATTTTCATCTAACTGACTCTTTACAGTTTTGACAGCAGAATCTGTAAATTTAGGTGCAATAGGATTTTTCTTTTCATTAGCCGTATAAATTAGCTTAGGTTTTTCAACATTTTTTTCAACAAGAGTTGTAGTCTTTTGTGAAAAATCTTCTGGGATTATTATTGATGCATAATATTCTTCCATAAGAAGTCCATTATCAGCCGTTTCCTTATCTACAAATTCCCATCCAATTTTATCATTATCCTTTAATTTATCGACTAGTTCATTGCCCAAATTAATATCCTTATCTCTGAATGTGGTACCTTTATCTTCATTTACTACTGCAACCTTTATTCCAGATGTACTTGAATAAGGATCCCACGATGCAAATATATTAACAAGAGAATATAAGGATGGAATTGCAATCAAACCTAAAACTATCCCTAATGCAATCCAATTTGTAATTATATTCTTAAAATCTTTCTTAATTATTTTTATTATGTTCTTCATGCTACATCCCTCTGAATAGTTATTAATATTTTATATAGATTATATCACAAAAAATGACCATAAGTCATTTTTATAAATTAATAAAATAATTAAATATAATTTCTTCTTAAAATACTTATATTTAATTATTTTATTATATTTTTATTGTACATAATTCATATATTAAATAAAATATTTGCAAAAAAATTAAAATATTATTTTTAGCTAAATATAATATTTTAAGTAAGTACCTTATAAAAAATTAACCAAAATAAAAATATAAGCCAAAATTTAATTATGCTTATATTTTTATAAATCACGAACTTTAATTATTCTTATTTCTTCTATTTTTTTAACTATCCTATCATTATCCCAATGGAATCATCAAAAATTTTTATCTCTACATTTTTATTTCCTAAAATTAAAGATTTGTTTTCTTTTATTCCATCAATTTCATTAAATAACCTTTGTCCATTTTCAGGAAATACACATTCAAAAATTTTTTTCAAATTCTCATTAAATATAGTTCCGTTTTTTCTTAATAAAATACTAATAGAACCACTATCAAATATATTTACAGCTGCATACTCTGAATTATCACCTTTGCCATCACACCATGTATATCTGTAAAGAGATGAATACTTATCATTTGAATTTTCATAGTCAACTACACGTTCTACAGAACTATATCCAAGTTTTTCAATTAGCGATTTAACATCATTGCTGTTAAATTTATCATCTGACAACACATTATTTGTCCATGCTCCATCATCATTCAAATAATAATCTCCTATATAACAGCTGTGAGCCATTACTCCATTACTGTATAAATAATACCAGTTATTATTATAAAGAATCCATCCTGACTGCATTATTCCATTACTATCAAAATAATACCATTCTCCATTTTTATCCTTAAACCAACTTGTCCTTAAAGTTCCATTATCAAAATAACTCCACTTCCCATTATTTAAATGCCAACCATTAGAATAATCAACTGCATATACTCCAATTGCACCTTGTGAAATCATCATAGTTAACGTAGATAATAATACTAGCTTTTTTAAATGTTTTTTCAATTTTAAATCACCTCAAATTCATAATTAGTATTTATATCAAAAAAATTCATCATATGTACTTATCCATACTATTATAGCACCTAGTTAAGAATAATCATTACATTATTCTTAATTTTAAGACCTGCTTAAGATTATAAGCAAGTCTTTGTTTTTAAATATTCACTTAAAATATAATCAGATTTTTTTCTCGATTTAAAAATATGCTCTTCAAATTTATAAACCGGCATTATACCCATAAGCGAATTTGTTACAAACATCTCATCGAAAGTACTTACTTCGTATGGATAAATATATTTTTCTACAACATCATACTTATCAAGAATATATTTTCTTATTGTTCCATTAAGAAGCCCACAGGATAATTTAGGTGTAACAATTTGATTGTTATTAACAAAAAATATATTAGTTGTTGCTCCTTCAGTCAACTGACCTTTCATGTTTAAAAAGACGGGTTCATCATAACCTTTTTTTGCTGCCTTTCTTTTTTCTATGATATTATCACCATAATTCAAAGATTTTATATAAGTAAACGGAGAACTTTCATTTCTCACAACAGAACTTATTTTTATTGTAAACCCTTTTTTATACTTATCATCAGTATAATTATTTTCTCTGCATTGAAATATTGTATTTTTTTCTGAAGCTATTATTTTTAGCACACCATTTTCCATTGGATTATTTGTTATATAATCCTGTATTTTTTCTTTTGTAACATTTAAATTTATTCCCAAAAAATTTGAACCTTCACTAAGTCTATCTAAGTGATAATCCAATAGAACAAGATGATTGTCTACAACTGATATTGTTTCAAATATTCCTAATCCAAATGAATATCCTTCATCGAATATAATGTCCATTTTATCTACCTCTATTTCATTGCTTCTAATAATGCTTTTGCTTTTTGCAAAGTCTCCTCATATTCAAATTCAAGATCCGATTCACAAGTAATACCTCCACCTACTCCTAGATAATACATATTATTCTTATGAAGTGCTGTTCGTATAATTATATTTAAATCACAATTCCCATCAAGAGAAATATATCCTAAAGATCCAGTATATATTCCACGTCTTCCATTTTCCAATTCATCAATTATTTCCATTGCCCTTATTTTAGGAGCACCTGTTATTGATCCTCCAGGAAATGTAGCCTTTATAAGATCAACTATATTTAAATTTTCCTTAAGCTTTCCACTTATATCTGATACAAGATGAAAAACCGTAGCGTATTTCTCAACAGTAAATAATTCATCCACAATTACAGATCCTTTTTTACAAACCTTATTTAAATCATTTCTCTCAAGATCAACAATCATAAGCAGTTCACTTTTGTCTTTTTCTGAACTTTCAAGTTCTTTTCTTAATCTAAAATCTTCTTCTATAGTACCGCCTCTTGGCCTTGTTCCTTTTATAGGTCTTGTGTTTATTATAGAATCTCTCATTCTTAAAAAACGTTCTGGTGATGCACTTACTATTTGAAAGTCACCATAATTCATGTATCCTCCAAATGGTGATGGATTACTAATTCTTAGACTTTTAAAAACACTATATGGTGGTTTTTTACTATAAACTTTAAGTTGCTGTGTCATATTTCCTATATAAACATCACCTTCATATATGTAATTTATCATTTTATCTATTGCATTTTTATATTCCTCTTTTTCAAAATTCGAGGTAACTTCTATATTATAATCTATATTATTTCTTTCATTATTTTCATTAAAACTTGAATTTATTTTATTTTCTATTTCTTTTATGGATACGTGTGAATCTTTAATCATTCCATTTGCAATTATATAAGTTTTTTTATTATTAATATCCTCAATAATAAAATTATCATAAAAATTAAAAATAACTTCAGGTGTATCAATATTTTCATCATGTCTTGTAGTTATATCTTCATTTCTTCTTCCATAGTCATATGACAAATATCCTATAGCACCAGAAACTATTGGAAGACAACTTTCATTTTCACTGCTATTTTCTCTAATATATTGATTTAAATACTCTTCAAAAGATAAATTATTTTTTTCTCCATCCACATACAATATATTATCTTTTACAGTAATATTTAAATATGAATTCAATCCTATAATTGAATAATTCCCCATATTATTTTCTAATGAAGAATCTAAAAATACTGCATCCTTTTCATTGTAAAAAAAATCAAATATGTCACATGCTTTTCTATATTCTTTTAATTCAACTATCAATCTATTCATGATTATTCCACCATTCTTCACTTAAATCTATAAAATTTTTTAAAATTTCATGCCCATACTGAGTAAGTACAGCTTCTGGATGAAATTGAACACCATAAACTGGGTATTCTTTGTGTGATATTGCCATTACAGCATCATCTTCACTTCTTGCATCAACAGTAAGCTCTTCTGGAATAGTTTCTTCTTTTATAACAAGAGAATGATATCTTGTTACAACATATGGACTTTCAAGATTTTTGAAAAGATTAGATTTATTATGAAAAATCTTTGATACTTTTCCATGCATTGGCTTTTCTCCCTTTTCAACAGTTGCTCCAAATTCATACCCAATTATCTGATGTCCAAGACATACTCCTAATATAGGAATTTTACCAGAGAATTTTCTTACAACTTCAGTACATATTCCACAATCTTTAGGACTTTTTGGTCCTGGCGATATTATTATTCCCCTTAAATTTTTCATCTTAGCAATTTCTTTAATTGTAAGTTTATCATTTCTAATAACCATAACTTCTTCGTTCAATTCGTCAATATATGCTTTCAGATTGTAGACAAACGAATCATAATTATCAATCATTAAATACATTTTTATCTCCTTATGTAATTAAATACTTGGTATTAAATATCTATACAAAATAATCTATAATGTAAATTAATACTTGTTCCTCTTAAGTATTGATTATAACTTAACAAAGAAAATTATAAAAGAAAATATATAGCATCTAATATAATTTTCTATACAAATAAGGATGCACTAAGCCTTTAATATCTAAGTACATCCAATTGTTTTTTTAATTTTATTTCATTTATATACAACATGAAAATTCATCGTTTTATAGTTTCTTGATTTTATAACATAATAATATTTCTTTTTATTAAAACTAATTAATATTATAATTAGTTTTTAAAGCTTTTATAAATAATTTTACAATTTCAGGATCAAAATGTGTTCCACTGCATCTTTGTAATTCTTCTATAGCTTCTTTATAAGTTTTTCTCTTATTATATGGTCTATTTGATGTCATTGCATCGAAACTATCTATAACGGTAAGAACTCTTGCTAAATACGGAATTTCATCACCTTTAAGATTATTAGGATATCCTGTTCCATCATATTTTTCATGGTGACTTATTATGAGTGGAATTATCATATTTAATGATTTGACTGATTTTATTATTTCTACTCCATTAGCTGGATGTTGCTTTAAAACTTCCCATTCATCATCTGTAAGTTTCATTTTCTTTATTAAAACATCCTTGCTAATATTAATTTTTCCAATATCGTGCATATAGGCTCCATAAATGAGTATATTCTTATCTCTCTCATTTAGCCCTAAACTCTCTGCCAACATTCTTCCATAAACTACAACTCTCTCTACATGTCCATAAGTATATCTGTCCTTTGCATTTATAACACTTATTAAAGTTTTTATTGATGTTACAAGTTCAATATCTTCTTCATCAATATTTGACTTTATTTCATCCAATATTGATATATAAGCTTCAACTCTATTTTTGTAAAAAAACTTTGCCCTATATAGTGCATCATCTGCACTTTTTATCAATTCAATATCACTTCCAGCTTTATCTGGATAAACAGAAACCCCCATTGAGACTGTAAGCTTTCCATTAGGCTGATTTTCTTCACCCTCAAAATATGTATTCTCTATCTTTTTCCTTAAAGATTCAGCGATCTTTACTGCCATATCCTCTGTTGTATCTGGCAATATTATTGCAAATTCTTCTCCTCCATATCTTGCTGGAATATGTTCATTTCCTATACTTGATTTAATTATTTCACCTATTCTTTTTAATACATAATCACCCTTTTGATGACCATACATATCATTATAATTTTTAAAATAATCTATATCTATAAAAATCATTGATACAGGACTGTTCTCCTTTTCTCCGATTTTAATTTTCTCTGATAACGAATCACAAAAATATCTATGATTATATAGTTCCGTAAGACCATCAATATTTATCATATTTTCTAATTTTTCAATATGCTGCTTTTCTATCTTTACATAAAAACCTAATGGTAATGCAGTCAAAAAAAATATTCCTGATAAAATCAAGTCATCTTGAAAATAAGCACTCATTTCCGAATTAGGCATAAAGAGAATATCCATAATCAATATAATAAATGATGAAAGTATTGATACTATTACTCCATTATTCATTCCAAATTGAATTGTGGTTGTTATTATTATAAATAAATATAACACTTTATATTGACTTTGATTTATTCCGCAAATCAAAGTTATTATAGAAAATATAAATATAAAGAAAGCAATCTCGAGGTTATCTAAAATATTATTTTTATTTTTAAAATAAATATCTTTTTTATTTGAAAATATCCATATACAATAAATTAAAATTATTATTATCATTGGTACACAGAAAAACAAATATTTATTACATTTTTTTAATTCCAGCAATACTGAAGTAATATTTGTATTAAATTGTCGACATAGAATTATACCTACAAATAAAAGTGATGATACTTTTACTATTGATACTATATCATTTATCTGCTTACTTTTATAATTTTCTACATTTTTCATTTTTATAATTCCTCATAAAGACTCTAATCTATTTTTCTTAAGTTATTTAATATTATTTCAATATAATTTATAAATATAAAACTATAATGAGACCATAAAATGGTCTCTCTAATTATTATTCTTCTCTTAAAGATTTTGGTTCTTCTGGTTGATAATGTGCCCAAAAGCAGGCTGAAGTAGATACTATTGAAGCCATAACAGTTGCTACTGTAGCTATCCCCATTAAAATTTTAGTCTTCATTTATTTCACCCCCTTTCAATAATAAAAATATCTCTATATAGTATTTAATTTTCCCAATATTCTGTGCCCATTTTGTGTTAATGAGAATACCTGCCACAATAATCCCATATAAATACACATTGAATAAGTTAAAAATACATGTTCTTCAACTAAGAAATATAGTACTATATCCACTATTGAAATTCCTAAATATATGCTAGTTGTAATAATCGATGCTCTTTTTAATTTACGTATTTTCTTTATATTTTTAATAGGTTTTGATACACTATCTACAGGTGCTAATTTATATATAATATAATATGAAAACATAAAAATGATACTACCTATGAATATATTCATAATATAGTTTAAATTACAGTTTTTTACTATCAATGCTAATCCAACTGAACTTATTGTTCCTATAACTGCACATTTTTCTGGTGAGTTTGCATGTACTCCTCCTGAACTTTTTCTTAAAATACTTGTAGTAAATGAAATTATAAGAGCTTCTACCATAACATTAAATATAAATCCAACAATAATAACTAACAATATACAAATCATCATATGTATAAAAGCAAATATACCATAGTTTATTATTGATTTTTTGTCTTCATTAAAATTCAGTTCTCTACTAATATAATCTGAAATATTTTCACATATTTTTTCAATTTTTACCACGTTTAAATTCCCCTTTTTTTAAATGATAAACCATAGTAACTATTGCAAAGCATAATAATGATGGAATTCCAACAATTGTTTTTAAAACTACATTACTCATTATTTCTTCTAGTTTATCTTTAAATAAAATATTTATCATAAATACATTCACCCATTCACAAATAAATAATGCAATTGTTACTATTAATGAAGACTTTATAGCTAATACTGTATCTGACTTATTTATTTTATACATAATTATAATCATAACAAATATTGCAATTATTGTATTAACACCATAGTTTATTGGTAAAAATCTTATTGAATACTCAAAAATCCCCAATAAAACACTTGATATAATATATCGATTTTTATTAATTTCAATATTACATAATGTAAATAATGCAAACATTAGTATAAATGATTCTGGAATTACTCTAATTAAAAATTCAAAAACTGTTAATTTCAACAACTTTCTTTTCTCCTTTGATTATTAATTTTTTTTATTGCACCATATATTATTAAAAATACAAAAATTCTCATCAACACATCTCCTATACTAAGAATTGTATATCCTAAATCTATAAAATCAGTTAAAAACTTTAAATTTGCTTCCGAAGTTCCTAAAATATGTATATTATCTTTTATTGGACTTTCGTCACTAATAAATCTGCCCGTCAAGTATGATATTGATTGATAAACAGGCATAAAACCACCATTTGCTTTTATTACTATATTATTTAATGCTCCACCTAATACAATAAAAATTGATCCTATTATTGAAGTAATATATAGTTCATATTTAAATACAAGCAATAAATAAAATATTAAGTATATTGAAGTCAATTTATTAATAAATTCTATAACAGTATAGCTTCCATAAAATGACATAACCTGTCCTATAAACGTTATTATTTCAAATATAACTAAAGGATATATTGTCCAAGAATAAAATAAAACACTCACTTTGTTTCCTTTTAGTTTTGCATATAAAAATGCCAATAATATCGTCTCTGGCATATTTCCTCCTAAATGTTTATCTTAATTGTTTATTCACGTATAATTATATTATCTTTTTTCCTATTATTCCACCTTTTTCATATAAATTAACATAATATTTGTCAAATTAATTATATTTTCCAGTAGTTTAGATTGAATAATTACATTTTTATCTTTTTAAAAAATAAATCCAACATTTTATAAGTTAAACAAAAATAACACACAAATTTCATACATTGTACAAAACTTATGTGTTATTTCTTTACCTATTATTTTTGGTGCAGATGACGGGACTTGAACCCGTACGCCTATAAAGCACAGGCTCCTTAAACCTCTCCTGCATATTCTGCACCAAAAACCCTATAATATAAGTAAACACTCAGGTTCTTTTATTTTAAACCACACAGATTGATTTATGTATAATATTATAAACTTAAGCTAATAAAAGTC
The DNA here is from genome assembly GCF_006742065.1 of Clostridium butyricum. Classification (NCBI taxonomy): domain Bacteria; kingdom Bacillati; phylum Bacillota; class Clostridia; order Eubacteriales; family Clostridiaceae; genus Clostridium; species Clostridium butyricum. The sequence continues at coordinate 2,860,421 of NZ_AP019716.1, forward strand.
AATATATATCATTTTAAATATTCATATATGATATTTTTTACTAGATCATCTATGTTTTCATAGTTCATTCTTTTAAGTACTTGTCCTATCTTCCACTTTTCTTCATTATTAACCTTAAATTCAAATGTATATATAGGAAGCTCTTCAATTTTTTTATCATCTATAAAATCATCAATATCATTTAGTTTACCTTTAGATTTATCTTTTTTACACCATTCTGCAAATATAATTAAACCTACTAATGGAACTACAAGAATCCAAAAGCCACCTTTAAGTCCTAGAAAAGTCCAGCCATCTAATATGGTCCATTTAATCACTTAACCATCTCCCCAGTAAGTTGACGATATTTCATCATACACAAACATCTTATAAATGTACTAGTATCCATTCCGTTTTCTTTAGCCAGTGCAACAATTAATTCTTTTTCACTTTTGGTTACATGTACAATTACTTTTTCAACTCGCAAATCTTTTTCAGGTTTCCTCTGCCTGTCCTCTTTAGTTTCTGTTCTCTTAACTTTAGTACCATTCTTTACATAATATACACTCATATAAGCACCTCTCCCCCACTATCAATAAATCTATCAAAATGTCATTTTAAAATGCTCCTACAGGACAATAGGACACTATTAGGATACCTGTAGGATACTATTAATTGTTATCAATCTTCATTTACATAATTCTTTAGCATAAATTTTCCTTAGTGCTTCTTTTATCTCATTGCTCTTATCTTCTAAATTATTTAAGAATAAATACAACTGCATATCTTTTGTCGTTTCTTTGAAACTTATTGTAATTTTCTTACTCATTTCTTCCACCTTCTTTCTAATTTATTTCTATATATTTATTCCAATAAGTAGAACTTTATTCGCATAAAAGTCTAAAAAAATAAGAGAAAATAACTTAATATCTTCTCTATAATAAAAAAAATCACAACTAATAATAATTATTGTTGCAATTTTTGTTACAGCCTTTAGGTCAGTAATTTCAACGCTTTAGAGTTTTTACCAAAAATAAACATTTGCAAAATGTTTGCATACCTTATCCTAGTGTTTTCAAGGCTTGCCACTATATATATAATATAAATAACATAAAATATATTATATATATATACATGAATAAATATAGGGTATATTTTATTATAATATCGCATATAGTTGCGCAAAAATATGTTATAGGTGTTACGAACCTCTACAGGCATTGAAATCACTAGCTTTACACTGCAATAAAAATGCTTGCAAAATATGTTATGGAACATGTGATTTTATGTTATAACAACTTAATCAATAATAAATATTAGTTCTATAGGCAAAAAAAGACTAGGAAAATTAATTCCTAGTCTATAATCCTAATAATTGTTTTTTCTTAGCTTCAAATTCTTCTTTCGTTATAATTCCTTCATCTAGCAATTTTTTAAACTTACGTATTTCATCTGCATCTGATCCTGTAGAACTTTCTTTAATATTTTCTGTTGCATCATTAGTAATAACTTGTAAAGTTGATAAACATTTTTGTGCTAAGTCAAATTCAGTTTTGTATATAAAGCTATTTTTCTTTACTGATGTAGTTATAAAATTCACATAAACACTTGAATTATTTATATCGTTTAAAGTTATTTTTATCTTTAAGCTATTACATACAGGTTTACTTTTCTTTTTGCCAGTTATTCCACCAACAACAGCTCCAATTCCACCAAATAAAACACCACCAACAACAGCTCTGCCTAATCCACCTTTTGCTATAGATTCACCATCTTCTAATAATTCAAAATCTACTATATCAGAATAATTAAATATTTTTGGAACTACATTTTTAGAAAATAATCCTTTATTATTTATAATCCATTTCTTACTATTATCATCTATTTCAAAATTACCTATTATTTTAGTTGCATTGAATTGTTCAAAATTTCTTTTATTTTCATCATTTTTATCCAAAACATTGATTATATCTTCTACTGTCATTTTCTTTATTGGAGTCGCTAAGTTAAATCCAGCTTTTTTAAAGCAGTCTTTACATATCCAGCCCTTATTAGCAATTTGATATCTATTTAATCCAGCTTCTTTATCACAAATTGAACACTTTACTTTTAAATCAAAAAATCCCATACTGTCACCCCTAAATAATTTATAATTTAATTGTATAATTTTTCTAACAAATGTCAAATAAATTAAAAAATAAGACAGCACATAAGAAATTAATCTTACATGCTGTCTTTACTGGTGTTAAAGCTATATTGTGCAATCTAGCCTTACATATTATCTAATTATTCTATTTTAGTAGCAATACCTTCTGAATCAAATTTATATCCATACATTTCGCAGTCGTGAGCCATCTGACCTGTGCTGTATAAATAATAGTCTTTTCCATTGTCAACAATCCAGCCTGTAGCCATTTCACCATTATTATCAAAGAAGAACCAGTCTCCATCTATCTTATGCCATCCAATAGCCATATCACAATTATCAGAATCTAAATAATACCATACAACTTTATTGTTAGAATTAGTTATATACTTAACCCATCCAACCCTGCACCATCCTTCTGAATCAAATAGATACCATTTGTTATCTATTAACTTCCACTCTGATTTATAATATGTTTTGTCTTCTACGCTAGTACAGTACCACCATGAACCTAGCACACCATTCCAACCTAAATTCCAATTTGATAATATGTCTTTATTTAATATTCCTCCAACTATACATCTTGCAAGTTTATCAGCATCATATAGAATCCCATCATGTTCTTGTACAAAGTGGCATTCAACTAACATAGCCGGCATATTAGTTCTACTTAAGACAATTAATCTTTGAACCTTAACTCCTCTATTTGGTATATTAAAAGCAGAAGATATTTTTTCACATACTCTTTCAGCATATTTAACAGCACTACTATTCATACTGTTTACTAAAACTTCAACTCCACTAGGATTTCCACTTCCAGAATTAAAATGTATTTCTGTAAACAAATCAGAACCTATATTATTTGCTTGATCTACTCTTGTATAACAATCTTCACAATTATATGAATTTTCATGATTAACAACTAATTCGCATGCATTATGTCCTTCCTGAGATGCATATTTAACACATAAAGGACCAACCTCCCTTGTGCATATGCTTTCATCTATTATATCAACAGCTCCACACCCAGCAGTTCCACTTGGAGTATGGCCATCACTAAATATTAACTTCATTAATAACATCCTCTTTCATTAATTAATTTTCAAAATATAAAAGACAGCCATAAGGCTGCCATGATTATTCTTCTTTAGTTAGCTGCTTAGCTGTCTGGTTAATTCCTACAGATATACCCCAACAGCATATCCCCTGTAATATGCCATTAACAATTACATCTAAAGCTACTTTATATTGAGCATTTATTATACTTAGTAACACAGCAAATGTAATTCCAAAAAGCATAAGAATTATAGTAATATACTTATCTGGTACACTATTTAAATTCTTAAGAAATACTCCTACAACATAAATACATGCAATTAAAATTGCTAAGTGACTTGGCACATACTCCATTAAATTCATTTCCATTTTACATTCCTCATTTCTATTATTTTATTAAGGCAAACATTATGCCTATTAATCCTGTTATTACTCCACCTATTGCAGTTCTAGAAATCCACTTAATTGTATCCTCTAAGTCTGCAATTCTGTAATTTGCTACTTTAATTTTTTCATCCCAGTTTTCTGTATTTTTTTCTAACAGTATTTCAATTCTCACTAACCTTTCTTTAATTTCTTGTATAGTCTCCTGCTCATTCATGTGTCACCTTCCTTTTCATATTTCCAAACGCTTGGATATTTTAATATAAAAATAAGCAAAGAAAAAAGACCTTTACAGATCTCTTACTTTGCTTGTATAGTATTTAATTTTTATTTCGCATTTAATTCCTATTGTGTAGAAAACAGACTATTCTCAAAAATAGCCTGTTCTTTTATTTTAAACAATTTTATTTAAATATTTTATTTTAGATATTACATATACTATTATATATGTAATTATAAATACCGTAATAACCCTCATTAGTAATCCATAAAAAGTGCAAGGCATATATTGAGGTAATAATAATGGTATTTTGCTCTGTTCCAAAGATAATACTATATGAACATGAATTAAATATATACCAAATGATAGTTTGCTAATATTAGCAATTATTATATTAAACTTATCATTAATTTTATATTTATAATATATTTGTCTACATAATATAAATATTGAACTTGCTATTATTATTATATTTACTCCTCCATTGTTATATAATATTTGATTAGCTGTCCCAGTTTTTATCGAAAAATAGTATGTCCCAACTATTGTTAATAAAATACTAATTGCACCTAGTAAATAAATAGCGTATCTTGTTTTTTTATTAAATTTGATATTATCTAGTAAATATCCTAAAACAAATAATCCCACCATATTACCTACCATAGGAATCTGAATCCCAATGTTGATTTTAAATACTTCATTTATGAATGGTATTACTCCACCTACAATCCAACATAATATTTCAAAGTACCATAGTTGCTTTTGTGTTGCATTTTTTACAAATACATTAAGTATAGGTGTTATTAAATAAAGACCAATTATAATATACATAAATGGCAAATGATAAAATATATTATTGGTTACTAATGCTAAAATGAATTTCTTTATCCCTTCAAAGTTCATTTTATTTCCATATTTTACGAAATAGAAAATACCCCAAAAAATAAATGGAATAATAATTTTTGATACCCTTTTTTTAAAAAACACTTTTATATCATAGTTTTTATTTTTATCCAATAATAACATTCCACTAATCATTATAAAAATTGGAACCCCAGTTCTTGAAATCGAATCTACAATTGTAGCAACTCGCCATGGATATGTATCAATTAAATCTACATTTCCAAAAAATCCGCTTGATACATGTATACTTATCACCTGTATTATTGCTATAACTCTTAATAAATCCGCATAATATTTCCTTTCCAAAATATCCCTCCATCCCATTTTATTATATAATAATTATGTCTATTCTGCTATTGTTTTACATAAATTTATTTTTTTATAAAATTTTCTGTCTATTATGTAATATTATTAGCTTCATTATAAACTTCTAATGCTGATTTTATTATATTAAATTGTTCATCATATAATGGAGTAAATATCATATTACTTTCAGATATATAACAATCTTCAAATTTTATATTAGCACTTTCTAATAATTTTTTTAATTCTTCACTAATCATATACAACCTCCTATAAGTTAAAAGTAGCATTAATTATTACTCTAGTATTCTTTGCAGAATAGCCAATTACAACTTGCCCGTTCTTATAAACCATTAAATAACCGCTTATATAATTATATGTTGCATCACAACTAATAAAAGGCAACATACAAATTTCTTTTGGTCGATATTCCTCTGGTAAAACTGTTATAATTGTACTGTCTGTTGTAGTACCTCCCTTTATATTTGCCCTAATACTAACAAGTTTACCTTCTATACATACTTCAGCAGTACCTGTTTCTATTACCCAATTATTTAATAACGTTAAACTTGTACTCTTACTTATATAAGCAGTTTTATCAAGCTTATTGTTCGCTATTTCATTCAAGTGCGAAGTATGTTCTGCTATAGCTCCAGTAACATCTGTCGCAGTTGTTCCCATTGTATTTGTTCCTATTACAAATTCTTTGATTTTTTGCAATAATGTTTTTCGTGTTTTACCACCTTGAGCAATATAAACATGCTCTTGTCCATCTAATTCATTTTCTGCGGTTATAAAATCAGGTAGTTTTGCCATTTAATCATCTCCTTACATAGTTATTACGTTACCATTATCATCAATGACATTTTCATTATCATCATCAGTAACAGCAACATTGCTAGTTAATATATCAATAAGATTAATAACTTCATCAATTCTATTCCATTTTTGTTTATCTTCAAGAGTAACATGAATATCTAAATCATTTATATGATCTGTATATTTTTTATTTTCATTTTTCAAATCTTCTATTGTTTTTTTACCATTTGCAATAGATTCATCTAATTCAAGTTTAATCTCATTTCCTGTCTTTATAGAATTATTCAAATTTGAATCAGTATTATTAGCTGTAGTTATTGTATTATTTAATTTTAGGTTTTCGTCTTCAGCTTTTTGTATGGCACTTTCTACCTTGCTAAGGCTTTCATCTAAATGTTCAAGGGATGTAATAATACATTCTGGAATATCGCCACTATCATTAATGGAAAGAACTTGTTTCTGTACCTCTATAATTATATTAAAGCTTGTCTTCTGCTTATTATTAGTGGAATCTATAAAACATAACTCAGATAATACTTCTCCTGCAAACTGCGATAAACTACTTGTACACTCTACTCTTACATTATTACCACTAATAATGGCATCTCTTATCTCATAGCCTTTTCCATTGTTTTTATTTGCTTTCAATATACATCTATATCCTGTCAAATCAGCTGCTATATTATCATCCCAGATACTAAAATTAAGAGTTGGTGTATCATTCTGCTTTAATTTAACAGGGTAGATATAAGTATCCTGTTTAACATCTATGTTTAAAGCCTTAAAATCAGTCAATCCCAATTACACTCACCTCCTACTTATTATTTATTACTTCCTGAATTATTGATTCTAAACTCTCCCCATTTATATATAGATTACCTTTTACATCAATTCCTTTTGTATTTGCTTCTATTCCACGTATTCCCTTAGACGTATAAAAATATAATCTACTATCATTTAAGCTCATTAAATCGTCACCTGAACTATTCTGTATATCTAAACTTCTACTTGTAAAAAGTTGTCCGTTTTTAGAAACCCAAAAACATAGTTCATCAGATTCATTGTAAATTTTAAATTTTCCATTATGAACACTCAGTCCGCTTGTATCTATTATTACATCTGTTTTATTTTTTTCATCATTTACTGCTAATAAAATTTTCCCAGGATACATTTCTATAAGTGACCACATATCATCAGAGCTGATTTTTAATTGTATCTTTTTATCTAGAATATCAATATTAGCATTGATTTGTTTAGTATTTTTCTTTAATGAAAACTTTGTGTCTGTTGCTTCTTGCTTTGCACTATTAGCAGTATTTTCAGTATTGTTTATAGAATCGGTAATATCCTTTTTAATATTCCCAACTGTAATTTCTTCAATTTCATCCTTTAGAATATTGTATTTAATTTTAGTAACTCTAGTGGTAACTTTTAGATTTAATTCAGGATAAATCGTTGTTACTTCATTACCTATAGAACAATTAGTTAGTTCTACATAATTCTTGTATTCTTCACTTTTAGCAAGTTCAATAAAATTTATAGTATAACTTCCAAGTAATTCTGCCATACCTTCTTTAAAATAATTTTCAGCTCTTTCTCTTAACTGTTCATATACTATCTGCTTAGCTTTTTCAACATCAGCATCAGTAGAATTTTCTGTTATAAGGTCCTCAAGCGATACATCATCACATTTAATAACTTTGTAATGATATCTATCATATTTATCAGCCAAGCTAGAATAAATTATTTCATTATTAGGAAGATATAAACCATCACTCGAACACATTATAAGAGCTGTAGCAAAGTCATCATTCATATCCGAAATTTCTTTTTCAAAATCTTGTAGATTCTTACCACTTCTAATAGTAAATTTATTATCATTTCCTCTTTTATCTACCATGTTAATCTCAAAGTTGTTCCATATTATTTCGCCCTTATAAGCTTTATAAATACTATTTTCAGAATCATCAAGTAAGCCTTTTAAAGGTGCTTTATAATCTATATCTAAGTAGTTAATTACATTACCTGTTTCTTCTTCAAGTCCTAAATTAATATTAGTGTTTGTAGATGTATCTAAATTTCCAACATGATAATCTCTTACTTTCTGTTGTCTTGCATTAAGTAACATTCCTATAGCTTCTTTACGAGTCTTACCAGCTGGAATATGGCAACCTAGAATAATATTACTTCCTAAGTCTGTATAGCCTATAGCTTGTGCATAAACACTTACTGTTTTATTAGATGTACTAGTATTAGGTTTCCTTATTTTAAAAAGCTGATCTGGTCGACTATCATAAATGGGACTTTTTATAATCTTACCTATATTTAATTCTTTGCTTAAACTCTTCTTATCAAAAAGAGGATATTCACCGTCAAACTCTAAAGTTCCGTCAATATCCTCAGTAATATAAGCACTTGTAAATTCACTAAGTACATTTTTATTGTGTTTAAAATTTGTTTCGTTACTATCAAATAATCTAATTAAACCTTTCAACTATAAACACCTCCATCTAGGTATAATAACTACCTTTGTTATTCCACCGCTAAAAGTTATTGTATTTTCTCCAACTTTTAATTCTGGAAAATCATCACTCTCAAAATATTCACCTTGCTTATTTAATACCTCTTGTATCTCACTATCTAGGCTTATAGAACCATTTATATTCGTAAATGTATAGTTTATCGAATTTACTGTTAAAACGCCCCTCCCAGTGCCATAGACAGTAATTATAGGCAAGCTTTTATAAGTGGCTTTTAGATTGCATAATACCGTACCGCTTTTAGTTATCTCTATAGGATATTCCCCCTCAAGTAAATAACCAAAAGGTTGGCACTTGAACTTAATAGTAAAATTATATAAACCATTTTTTATTACTTCTTCTAAAGGTATAATATTATTAATTCTAGCCTTGTAATATCTATCTGGAAGATTACCGAAAATAACTTTTCCACTTCCTTTAAGCCAGTTAGCAACTTTCATTGGATTATTTCCTATATAATCAGCTTCAACTTCTTTTTCATCGCTTGTATATCCATATTTGTATGTAAGAGTACCATCAGCACCTACACGATCTTTTTCTTCTAGATTTTCTACACTTAATCCTATAGGTGGTAAAGAAATAACCTTAATTCCCATATCTTCTGCTCTTACATTGTTCCATATTAAAGTATTATTCATTCCTTTTCCTCCTATCTTTTCTTTTTCTGTTTATAAGATTCAAGTTCGTGTGCTAAACTTTCTATATCACTTTCATTTCTAATTTCCATATGTTCAACATTAAGAAGATGTCCTCCATAACTAGTGCTATTATCAACATTGCCACCATAACTATTATTAGTAGTTGCCATTGCAAGTTGTCCCATTTTGTATTGTTCTGCCATAACAGCACTCTTCAGTTTATTACCTAATGTTCCAACCTGCGCTTTAACTTCTTCTTTAATTGCTGCTAAGCTTTGCATATGATTAAGAATACCAGCACCTTTAGAAACATAAGCAACTGGGTTATTATTTGTAGATAATTCAAAACCTTTTTCATCAACTGTATAGGCTCCTGCAATCCTATTATAAGCTGTACCAGTTTCATATCCATCAATACTTATTCCATTTCTAAAAGAAGTCATTTCTGCAACTGCACTTGCCATATCTTGCTTTTTACTATTAAGACCATTTATAAGACTATCTGCAAGAGACTGTCCTGCATCTTGCCATAAAGGATTATAGGATTGCAATAACTGTACAAGTTCATCATTACTTCTGGTTAAAATCATATATCGAGCCTGAGCATTAATACTATCTGTTTCTAACAACTTATTATAATAATCTTCTGCTGCTTTCTTTTGATTTTCATAATTTTCTTTAATTGCTTCATAATCTGCCTTAAGATTATCCTTTTTCTTTTTAGCTTTTTCTTCTAATTCATCCTGTTGTTCCTTTAAAGCAGCTTTTTCATCTTCTCTATCCCATTCCTTTTTCTTCTGTTCTAATGCTGCTTTAGAATTTTTTATTTTTAATTCTAAAGCTTTTTTATCAGCTTCAGATGCTGTGTTATTTAATTTTGCCTGTAGAATAGCAATATTATTATTAGATTCTTGAATTTCTTGTAATCTGCTTTCAGCTTCTTTTTCTTCATCCAATGCATCAATTTTCTTTTGAATTGAAGTTTTTTTCCTATCGGTCTGTTTATCAATAAGATCACAAGCTTTATTATATGCTTTTTCAGCTTTATCCATTTCAGATTCAATAGAGCTTATAGCAGCATCTTTTTGTTGATTTAACTGTTCTTTTATAGCTGTAGTTAACGCTTTAGATAAATCCTCTAGTCTTGAATATTTTTCTTTTGCTATTTCCAACTCTTTCTTAGTAGCTTCTTTTCTTTCGTTAATTTCATTCTGTGCTGCTTCTTTGTAATAATCGTATTCCTTCTGAATTAACTTTTGTTTCTTCTGTAAAGCTTTCTGCTGTTCTTGTAAATTTTTCTTTGTATTTTTATCTTCTGTATCACTAATCTGATCACTTAGTTCCTCTAATTGATATTTAACATCTTCAAGTCTTGTTTTTGCATCATAGTACCACTTATTATCATCTAAAGTAAGACCTTTTGCCCAGTCAACTCTTGATTGAGCATTATTTAATTCATTCGTAAGACTACCCAATACTCCTGTTACAGACTTAAATCTATTTACCATATCTTCAGCAGATTCTTCATTTAATATATTTCCAAATTGGTTTGTAAGTTGTGTACATATATTAGTAGCAGTATTTATTAAATTATCAGATTCCTGTTCCATACCAACTTCAATACCTTTTATAAGCATTACTCCAACTTCATCTCTCATTAAGTGAGAAGGTGAATGTATTCCAAAGAAGTCTTTAACTTTATCTGTTAAGCTTTTACAGGCTTCAATTGCAGTGCCAACCAAACCAGTTACCCCATTCAAGATACCACTGCCAATACCAGCAATTATATTTCCACCTATAGAAACAAATTGTCCTAGCATACTACCAAACGCACTAACTAAAGCGCCTATTATACTTGGAACTGCCCCTATCAATTGACCAATAGCCGATAGCATTCCATTTACCAATGCAACATTAATTTGGACGCCTGCCGCTAAAATTTGAGGTAAATTATTTATTATACCAGTTGCAATAGCCATTATTATTTGTGGTAAATAGCTTATTAAAGTTGGTAAAGCTTCTGTTAAACCTTGTATCAAGCTTATTATAACCTGTACACCATTTTGTGCTATTTGTGGCATATTAGAAACAAAAAAGTTAATCATGCTATCTATTATCTGTGGTAACATTGCAATTAAGTTTGGAATAGCATCTACAATTCCATTTACTAACTGAATAATAATATCAAAACCAATAGTTAAAAAGTTGTTAGAATAACTTGAAAAATAATTTAAAATACCATCTATGATTTGTGGAAGGGCATCTATAATTATTGGTATTGAATTTACTATTCCTGTTGCTAAATTATCTAATAAATCAAAACCCGCATTTAATATAAGTGGTGCATTATCAACCAGCCCTTGAACTAATTGAATTATACACTCTGCCGCTAGTGGTATAAGTTCTGGTAATTGTTGTCCTATGCCTTCTACTAAATAACCTATAGCTTTTAAGCCAGCATCTAAAAGCATAGGTAACATTTGTAATATTCCATCTAGCAATGTTGCAACTACTTCTGTAGCACAAATAGCAATAGACGGTATATTCTCTTGTAATCCTCCAATTAAAGTTGTAACTACTTCTACAGCTAATCCAGTAAGTGTAGGTAATGATTCAAGAACAGCACTTCCTAAAGCAGATACAATTCCTGTAGCAGAATCTAATATACTAGGCAAAGAATTTTGTATTATTTCAGGTATTTTATCAATAACTATAGGCAACAATGCATCAATTAATTGTCCTACTCCATTTAATGCTATGCCTATACGAGGCATAAGATTTTCACCTAATGCACTTAAACTTTCAACTAAGTTATTTACTAGTGTATCAAAATCTGCATTATCATCTGCCATACCAGCAAGCATATTAGTCCATGCTGCTTTAGTCATGTTTAAACTACCTTCAATGGTAGACATAGCTTCTTTTGCTGTAGTACCTGTTATTCCCATCTGCTCTTGAATAGTATGTATTGCAGAAATAATATCACTAAAATTACTAATATCATAATGAACTCCACTTATCTTTTCAGCATCTGTTAAAAGCCTTTCCATTTCACTTTTAGTACCACCATAGCCAAGCTTCAAGTTGTCTAGCATTGTATAATTTTGCTTTGCAAATCCTTGATATGCATTCTGAATACTTTCCATAGCTGTACCCATTTTATTAGCATTATCAGACATATCAACAACTGCCATATTACCTATATCAGCAGCTTTTTTAGTGTCTCCACCAAGTCCTTGTAAAAGTGAAGCACTAAATCCCGTTATAGTTTCCATATAGGCATTGGCACTTAAACCAGCAGTTTTATAAGCTTGTTCCGCATTATTAAATACTATTCTTGAACCTGCTGTTAATTCTCCCCATTCTGCGAAAGCTTCCTGAGTTGTTTTTCCTTGTTTAGCTGCAAAATCTTCAAGGCTTAATTCTGTTTTATTAAATAACGTTTCAACTCCACCTGTAAGTTGTTCATATTGTGCATACTGTTCAACACTAGCTTTAGTTAAAGCAACAACTGCACCTGTAGCAGCAGTAATTCCCACTGCCATACCTGCTGCTGCTTTTGTAGCAACTCCTAAAGCATTTCCCGCCATGTTTCCCAATTTCCCAAGAGATCCTATTCCTTTTTCGGCACCACTACCATCTATTTTAGTATCAATAATAATGCTTCCATCAGCCATATTAACCCTCCTTTCTATAAAAAAATGCAAAAAAATAAGCACCCTTTAAAAAGTGCTTACTAAAATTATGTATTTAAATTATGCCTTCCATTTATAACCACATTCTTGGCAAACGGCATAACTTTTTACTTTTGTATTAATTTTATTAGGTTTAAAAATCTTAATAATCAACCATGGCAATGTCAAAAAAATCCACATAAAAATCTCTAGCCACCAACCTATAATCAACCAGTATAAACAACCATGTTTTTTATTTTTAACAATTGAAACCGCCTGTACATTTACATTATTACTTCCACACTTTGGACATTGCATAATTTACCACCTCAAAATAATTTCTTTTATTGGTAAATTATACACTATTTATACAAATTATTGTACTAGAAGTTTTCTCATTTCATCTAATGCCTGTAAATCTGCTTCATTCACTTTCTCTTTAAGCTTATAATTTTCTTGCATTTTCTTATAAAAGTTACGTTGTTCTTTATCTTGAATTTTGCTTAAGTCTATGCTTCTATACTTCATTATTTTTATTATCTCGTTATTATCGTCTAAGGCTTCAAATAAGGCTTTAAATTTCCACCAGTGTAAATATTCAACTTCTTGTAAATCTATTCTATACTGGCTTAAAAATGCACTATAAATATACTGTGAATCTTCATCATAATCAAATACTTTTTTATAGCTACCTGTAGAGTTATTAGAATTATCATCTTTAGATTTTCCACATTCATAAAACCAGCTTATTTTATCAATAGCCTGCTCAATGTTTTGTGGAATTACTGGATAATAAAGATTAAGAATTTCTAAAATCAAGTCCTCAGTAACCTCGTTATCTTCAATTAACTTACTAAAAATAATAGAAGTTCTGTAGTCAGAATTAATCTTATACAGAACTCCATCAATATTCACTTCTACGGGTAACTTATTAGTTAAGATATTCATTATTTCTTTTTAACCTTAGCTACTTTTAATACTTCATTTTTCTGCTTCATAGCATACTCAACTACATCTTTAAAAGCCTTTTCACAAATTCTATAGTTTGTCTTATTTCCAAATATCTTTTTATCAGTACCTTCTCCCCATACATCATTAAAGAAATCAAAAATTAATGTACATTGAATTCTTATAATTTCCGCAAGACCTTTACCAGTGAAATCTTGTGATTTTTCTTTTTCCTGCAAATCATTAGTAGCTTTTTCAAATTTCTCTGCTACATCAGCATCCATTAAGTCTAAATCTTCTATTTCTACATTATTAATCTTCAATTAAATTACCACCTTTCAATATCAAACTATTAAGCTATACTCCAAGAGCTACCAAGAGTTGCTGTTTTAGAAGTTCCATCATCTTTAAAAGTAAATTTTTCAGTATTAGCTGGAATATTTTTAAATTTATGATTTACGTTGTCATAAGTTACACCATCAATAGAAATTTCACTTACTGTACCAGTAGCAGTATATGAAACTTCTAACATTTTTTCATTAAATCCTTCTTCAAATGTTATTTCCTTTGTTGCTGGATTTATAGTTACCGTCCCTATAATTGGATCTCCTAAGCCTAAAAATGAACCACTCAAACCAAGCTCACCATCATTGTTAGGAAAATCGCTAATGCTAACTGCCACATTAAATTTTCTAGCATAATAACTATGTTCTGCAGTACCTTTCTTATCCATATCAACTTTTATATATTCTGTTTCAGCATCAGAACCAGTTTTTAACTCTTTACCAATAGAAGTTAAATATTCAATTACCTTTTGATTTTCAATTTGATCACCACTGAAATCACTTTGCCATTTATATGAAGTTATGCTTTGTGTACTGCTAGAATCACCCACATATCTTTTTTCTCTTGTTTGTGCATTTGGTTTTTCATCAATAGCATCAAAGCCAACATTCATTAATTCAAATTTACCAGCAACTTTTAAATAATCAGCTTCAATTCTTCTTTGTCGAATACTCATTAATTATCATCCTCTTTTCTTTAAATATTTAAATACTAAATTTATCTGATACATTGCTGTATCTTCTTCAGTAGATACTACATAAGCACTACTTGTAACTTTTATACTTATAGATTCAACATTACTATCACCTATAGGTAAAATACCTTTACTATTTTTATCCTCAATCTCATTACTGAAGTCCTCATAAAATCCTGAATTATCAATATTTTGTATTACTTCAACTCCATAAGGTTCTCTGCTACAAAAAGCAAACTGAAATTGTCTTTTAGTAGAACCATCAAGATAATTTTTAATTACAGGTTCGCAAGGCATCTCTTCAATACTAAAATTATCAGCTTCACCAGCCAAATAATTAGCATTTATAGCATTTTCAAAAGTGCTCATACACTCAAAACCTGATATATAATTTTTTATTGATTCAATTATCATTTACTCCTACCTCCAACAAAATCAGCCATACTTTTAATAATTACACCCTTTTTATCAGGCCACATTCTTTTATCCCATAACTTACCACGCAAGCCACTTCTATTTTTAATACCTCCACCAGTATTTTTATAATATTGTTTCTTTGCATATGGAGTACTATATTTAACGTAATCAGCCCCAATAGTAACACTTACGTCTTTTAATCTACCAGTTTTGAAAGGAACATAATTATTCATCCACTTTGCACACTGTTTAGTAAAAAATATCTGTGCTTCAGAACCTTTACCATTAAGTCTTCTCTTAGCAAGTATTTTATTTGTAGAATCTAACTTAATTTTTACACCTATAAAATCACCTACTTGCATTCAATATTAATAGAGTGGAATAAATCACTCTCTTGTGTACCAATAACAGTAACAACCTCATAAGCATTTAAATCGCTTAATCTAGTTATGTCTAGTGTAATATTACCTTTAACAACCTTATCACCTGTATAAACCTTATAATCGCCTATTTCGGCACTTATCATTACTGTATATGCAATATTAACACCTTTATCACTTACAGTAGAGTTTCTTTTACCACTCCAATTAACATTTTCAAGATTAATTCGAGAATATTTTTGTGTTTTAGAATCTAAGTGATATATTGTTATATCACTGTTTGGAAATAATACCATCCTGTTCACCTACCATACTTTAAAATTACTTTTCTTAGGGAGTAATGATAATACTTCTGTAGTCAAATATGCATTAAATCCAGTACCTTCATTATAAGTAACGCTAGTACCATTTTGAGATACACTCTTAATGCCTATAGGTTTTGTAACACTTGCTCTAACATTCTCAATTAATACTTTTAATGCTAATGTGAAGTTTTCACTAATATATTCCTTAGAATACTTTTCATCATAATAATTAAAGATGGCTAGTACTGCCATCTCATTTAATTCACTTTCAGTAAAAGCCATCTAGATCACCTCACTTCTAGCCTTCTGATACTGCTGGCTTAGAATCTTTAATACTTACAAATAATCCTTTTTTCTTATTATCAAGTACCCATATATCATGGAATTTTCTATAATCCATAGCCCATGCTCTAGCTTTTTGGTTAATTTCAGGACTAAATATTCTCATATTATCAGTTTTTTGGACTGCAATAGGTGCTTCCGTAGCTACAATTTCAAAGTTAATATCTAATCCATCAGTAGCTTTTTCATAACCACCTTTTTCTTGTCCTGAAGTTTTACCATCATTGAATTTTAATTTTGTGTACATGCATGATGAAACTACTGGAACTAAAGGCACTCCATCAATCGCTGGAACTCTTGTATCAACTCCATTAACTGCAAATGTAGCAGCTGCTAATTTTTCACCATAATATTGAGATACTAAAGCCTGAACATCATAAGTAACATAACAAATTAAATTACCAGTAAATTGAGCTTCTCTAATTTTTTGGATACCAGCTTTTATTTTATCTACTATAGTAGTTTTAGCTGGTGTATATCCATATTCAACTTGAGTATCATTTTCCACGCCCATAGCAATAGTTGCAATTTCTGCAATTCTAGTTGCATCAATTTCTGGTACAACTTTTAACCTTTGGAATTCTCCCATTGTTGTTGCAGCTGTAACAACAAAAGATGTTTCATCAACATAAAGTTCATCAAAGCTAAATGATCTACCTCTGTCATGTTTCATTTTTCTTGTTTCATATTCAAATTGAATTCCGCCATCTGTAAACCCATTATTTCTATCATAGTCAGCTAGACCATCCATATCTAATTTAGGAATTTTAACTTCTGAACCACCAGTATATATTACTTGTCCTGCATTACCTTCCATCCATCCTGTAAGTGCTTGTTGTGCTGCTGCCTTATCTAAATTCTTTTGAAATAAAGTAGCTGTTGCAATTGTATTTACTGCCATAAAATATCATCTCCTTATAAATTAATTATTGTACACCCATGGCTTGGGCTATTTCTGCATTAGCAGCATTTGTTTGTGCATCTGCTGGTGGAGTATAAGCACTTATACCTAATTTAGCCTTAACACCACTATCAACTGCACTATTTAATACATTTTGTAAAGTTTCAATATTTTTATTAATTGTTTCTTCCTGTCCATCACCATAAGCAAAATTTGCAAGTTCTATAGGTAATTTCTTTTCCTTTAGAGTAGCTGAAAGTTTGTTCATAGTTCTTTCTTTTGTAAGTTCAGCTTGACTCGCTTCAAACTCCTTTTGAAGTTTTTCAAGTGCTTCAGCTTCAGGACTTTTCTTTCCGTTTTTAGCTTCTTCAATTGCTTTTTTAATTTCATCTTGCATTTTGCCAGTTTTAAATGTTTCAACTGCTTTTGACCTAATTGAATCGTCATGTGAAGTCATATAAGCCTTTCCAACTTCACTACCTAATATTCCAGTAATGTCTTCTACACTTAGCTTAGATAAGTCCTTTAATGATTTAAATTCTTCATGTCCTAGAATTGTTTCATTAATGTCCCCATCATCTGCTATTGTTTCAATTATTTTTAATAAATCTACTTTTTTCATTCTATATATTCCTCCAATCCCTACAAGTCCTATGTCCCTGTAAGTATAAATTTTCACATAAAAAATAAGCCTGTTTAATGACTATTGCTTAAAGTCAGTTAATTAATAATATTTAGGTCTTTCAATATCAGATTGTTCTCTTTCTTCAGTTCTATAAATATCTATAGTAATATTATTTCTAAAATTACTATCATCATTAGTTACATCAATATCAAATCCTCTTTCGGCTAAAGCATTTATTATAATATCTGCAATATTACCATCTTTAACTTTAATTGTATCTATTTTTCTTCTTAACCTTGGCATTGCTTTTCCTCCTATAGGCAAAATAAAAAGCCTTATTTCTAAGACTTATTCAGCTAATTCATATGTTTTCTCAAATATATCTGGCTTACATGGATAAATTTCTCCATTAACCCCTTGAATTATAAAATCATTCACACTTGCAACCATATCCCCCTCAAGAGTTTTTACTTTAAGAGTTGGACCATCAAAAAATAATATCCCTTCTCTATAAGCTTTAATTCCCCATGTGGGAATATAAAAATTTCCTTCTCTATTTAAAAAATCTCCATCATATTGGAAAGCTTCAATTTCAACTGGTTTCTTTCTATACTTCATTATCTAATTACCTCCCAGTCCTCAGCAAATATATCTCCTGTACTTGGAACCCACATACTATGACTTCCATTAGCATTCTTAATTTGTAAATATGGTTCACACTTAAATAAATCTCCTTCATTCAATCCCCATACTTCAGCAGTTTGCTTATTACATGGAATACCTTGAGGATATCCTTTTTGTCTTACAACAAACATTCCTTTACCATTCCAACCAGTTCTAAATGCTTTCTTTCCTTCTTTAATTTGTGGTAATACTTCTTCAAATTTCATCTTTAAATTCCTCCTAAAATAAAAATAAGCCTATAACGTTAGACTTGTACGAAATAATTAGATCACCATACCCTTTCTTATTCAACGACATCATAATAGCACTGGCAAAAACAATGTCGAGGCAACTCGATTTTCTTATTAAAATCAAAAACCTTACCATCATCTGCCTTGCATTTGTCACATGTATTACATAATGTTGCACGATATTTAACTTTTTCAACTCCTACTTCACTAGCAAATCTATCAAAAGCAGCACTTTGGCATCTAGCGACTTCTGTTTCCGCTAATCTTCTAGATTCATAATGTGTATTACCAAATAACTTTTCTACACCTTTAGTAATCTGATTAACATTAACTTTGCCTTTAATAAAATCAAATAACTGCTTTTTCATATACTTAGCAGTTTCAGTTTCATCATTCCATACATTTTCTGAAAAGTGTCTGCCCTTATAAGTCTGTTTAACTATATCAGTAATCTCCTTTTTATCAGCATTATAACTATAAAATCTAAAAACTTCAGTAGTTGTTCCTTCCAATAACTTGTATAATATTTCTATTTGCATTTCAGCATCAGCTTTATAGAAATCATCAATCATTTTATCAAGCTTTTTAATTTCCTTTTGTTGTTCAGCTCTACTCATATTCATAACATCATTTTCTATAGTATAAATATACATTATGTTTTGTATCTCATCTTTAATACCACTTTCAATAGAATATTGGTGTTTATATAAGTCTTTTAGTTCACTGCTGCTATTTTTAAACAGATTTTCAACAAACTCTTTTACTTCTTTTTCACTATAACTCATCACCATCACCACCTATAGGATCAGTTGTATGTTGAATATTAGATAAATTGCTACCTGGAAGTTCGTCTTCTAATTCTTTTTTTATTTTTTCACCTTCCGCAACTGGATTTTCAATTCTAGGCAACCAACTTCTCATAGTTTCCTTACTAACTACACTAGATGCAGATAATTTACTTATCATATCAGCTATTCCAGTTTCATCTACAGGAATATTAGGTGTAAATTGAATCTTTATAGTATTAACATCATAAGACTTACTTTGTGTTAAAAATAAAAATTTAAATAAACACGAAATCCTTATGCATATAATATTAATCATAGCTTTTTCATTCATTTTACACTTGGCTTCAAGACACTGGAGCTTGCTTCTTAAAGCCATTCCTGATAAATTACTTTGCATCTTTTCATTATTGTCTATATGGCTTGTAAGTGTATAAATTAAATTTAATAGATCATCACGAGTATTTTTAATAAATGTATCATTTACATTTTTTATTAACCATTCTGCATCTTGACTTGTCTTATCTCCAAACAATAATATACAATTATTTCTTACTACAGGCTCTTTTTTCTTAGGCTTTCCTGTAGATTCATCAATAATATCATTTCCATCTTTATCTTTTTCGTTTTCAGCTTCAACACCATATATTTTCATAATAGCATTTCTAAAATCTGATATTTCACTTACAATGTCAGATAAATTTGTCTCAAGTGCATCCTGTATATTCTTGATAGTGTTATAAACAGTCTTGTCACCCTCTTCATAACCTCTATCAATGCTATATGCCTTGCCACCTATTATTCCTATACCTACTGGAACTATTCCAAAATAATGTTCAGTCTTAGAACTTACTTCCTTCCAAGTTTCATCAAAATGATATATAGCTTTATCAGTATAAACATCAATATAAGTCTTTTCTGGTTCAAGCTGCTTATGAAACATATGTAAAAAATACTTTGGAATATCATTTTCTAAATACATATATCCTTCAAGTGGACTTACAATTTTATTTTTAAATTTAAATTTCTCAGCTTCATATTCTTCAAGATAATTAATTTCAAAAACCATCCCATATTTAATCAATTCAATTCCTAAATTAATATCATGATCAGATTTATTATTCTTTAGATGGTAATTAATATCTTTTACAACTTGATCATTGCCTTCAACACTTGTATAAGTAATATCATTTCCAAAACTATATTGTGCTTCTTCATCAACTAGTTTCTGTATAAAATTTGTATTTACTTTAAGATTGCTTCTACCTTCTCTAGGAACAAAAGCTGCTAAACTATCTGTATTTCCATAATAATATCTATTAATATCATCATAGTGGCCTAGTTTCACAAGATAATCTGCATAACACTTTTGTAAAAATTCAATTTCTTTTAAATCCATACTCTCACCTCTTTTCTATCTGTAGATAATACTAAAACTAGCCTTTGGTTTTATTTCTTTAAGTTTATTTTCTAATTCTGAAAGATTATCAGGGGCATCATCATGTGGACTATATTTTTGTCCTTGGAACTCCAATATTTCATCAATAGCTTTTTTACTATCTTCTTTATCAGAAACCATAATAATAGCACCATTATTTACAGAATCAGTAATAGTACTTATTTTTTCATCTTTATTTTTTTTCTGCATTTCATTAATCCAAATATATTTTTTAGGTCTCAGAATAGGATCTTCTTTAATTAGTTCTTGAATTTTTAAAACATCTGCTCCTTGAAATGTATTTTTTTCAATATTTATATGTGTTATATCTAAATACTTTCTAAGCAACTCAACAACTTTTTCACAATATTGCTTGAATCCCATTTTTTTGTGAACTACATCTCTTACATAAGTAAAATCATTGACAGCCTTACTTCCTACCATAATATTAGTACTATCTGATTTCTTTTTTGTAGTAGATGCAGGATCCACAGTAAGCATAGTCTTAATAAACCTATGATTTTCAATTTCTTCACTTATTTGAGTCCTTATTGATTTAAACCATTTTTCACCTATAGAACTGCCATCATTCATTTTTTCAGACATAAATGTTTTTCTATTCTTCCAATAATCAACAGCCAAGTCTTCAAAACAATCCCATTTTTCTGGCCATAAAACAGGAAACTGCATTTCATCATAATGGTTTAAATAAAACTTTTTAGCATTTTCATATCTTTGATTTTCATTGAATTTTTCATCAAAATATATGTCATGACACTGTTGCCATAAATCAGATTCAAAGATATCATCTACTGTTTGACCATCTTTTAATATAATTGCACGCTTTAATATAGTCTTATAATCAGGATTTTTACTCAACCTACTAATTAAGCACTCTAAATGTAATACTGTTCCTATAGAGACTATCTTTGTAGCCTTTTTAATCTTCTTTCCTTTTCTATAAACTGCAGTATCACCAACATTTTCAACTTGTTTACACCAAGTATCATATTTTTTCTGTCTAGCTTCAGCAGTAAGAACATCATTATCATCCTGAGCATCATCACCAATTACTAAAGTTGGTCTGACATTTCCATATTTACGACCTCTAATAGAAGTACCAGAACCTACAGCCTGCAGATCGCATCCATTAGAAAATTCAATCTCATTTGCATTAACTGTATTCTTTTTTCTATCAATAAGCTGACCGAAGTTATCAATAATGCGCTTATTTTTTTCAAATAACTGCAATATATCATCCATGAATTGAGTTGCATCTTTATCTTTCTTACCGATAAGAATAGTAAATATAGATTCCTTGTAACATATACACCAGCTAATAACCGCAAAATCATATATTGTAGTCTTCGCAAATCCTCTAGGACAAACTATATTGGTTTTGTCAAATTCATCCTGTATAAGCATCCTATCAGCCATATCCCATAATTCATAATGGCTGCTGCATAATTCCCTGGCAGTATTATCATCACTTGGAACAAATATTTCTCTTAAAAAGTACTCACAATAGAATCCAATATCTTTATGACCAAGACTCTTAGCAAGTCCATCTAAATTATCATTATAGCTTCTAAGAAGTTCCTTAGCTGATTTACTATCATAATGCTTAGTTAAATACTTATTTAATATATAAACTTCATATTCAACATCACTGCTAAACTCTAAAATGTCATAATAAATCAATTACCTCACTTCCTTTCTACTGGCATAATAAAAACACCTACTATTTAGTAAGTGCCTTGTTTTAAAAAATATAAAAAATTTTTATATGGTCCATCGCTAGGGCTTGCCAATTTTCTAAAATAGAACCTACCCGCCTATCTAATCAACAATGTATATTATATGCATAAAATATTAATACATTTATTAAATTATACAAAGTTATTTCGCTAAACATAAATTTAGTGTAAATGGTTTAAATACAACTTTGGCTTATTGACTAGCTTTAAGTTGATTTTATAATTTCGCAAAACAAATTGTATATTTATAACACTTAAATTAGTATTATTTAATGCATAAATATTAATTATCTTTGGTCTGTTCTTTAATGTTTTCAAGCACCTTATCTATATCTACTGGTTGCTTGTCTTTATTATCTCCTTTATTGTTCTGCTCTATCTTAGTTGTAGTATTACCAAGCACTCTATCAACCAAGTACTGATTAGCCTTTAAGCGTGTCTCTTCCTTTATCTTAGGGTTGTTAGCTATCTCAACGATATTATCTATAGCACTGCCAAGCTTATGCTTAAGAAGACTTTGTGATTCTCTTAATAAATCATTTTCAAAAAGCTCTGCACGTTTCTGACACTCAGCCTTAAATTCAGTATCCTTTAACCATCTATATAATGTTCTTTCACCAACACCTATTATTTTTGCTATTTCTTCCCTAGTTTTAAGGCCTTCAACTAAATAATTAATAGCTTCACTTTTCTGTTTATCAATCAAGTTTATCACCTTCTTTACTTAAATAATTAATTGTCAGTATGGCAGAATGTTTTATTTAATGTCAACACATATATGCCATTATTTTATTCTTATTTGTCCCATAGACAAGACTTAATCCATTTAATGATAAATTATTCATTAATGAAAAAATACTCTCTAATCGCCTTTAAATACACTTATAACAAAAAGCAGCTAAATAAATTAATACTTAGCTGCTTCAAATATATTAGGTGGTAATTTAAAAGGGGCAAGAATTATGTTTAGGAGCTCTTAATTAACTCTTTCAACAATACTATTATAAGCCTTTACAACATAGTTATAAAATATGCTAAAACTAAGTAATTTCAGCGTTTTATCTATGTTTTTACTTAGTTAATATTTTAATTATTAAATAAAGGAATAATCTTTTCTATTATTATCTTTCTTCTAAGTTGCTGTAAGTATAAATCTGATTTAAGTAATACATCTGCTATATCTTTAAATTGCATACCTTTAAAATATCTTAATTCAATTAGCTTATATTCTTCTTCCTGTAGAACACTTAATATATTATCAATACGTTCTATTTGTATTTCCTTACTTCTTTTTTTAACTTTAAGCATCATAATATTATTTTTAAGTTCTGGATCATTAATATCTAGTTCTATAACTTTATTTTCTACTTCCGAATTAAATTTATAAGTCTTACTCAAACTATCTCTATCATATTGAACTGCATTCAATGTTGAATAACTATTAAGTTTTTCTTCTATATCAAGTTCAATATTTTTTATTTGTGCCTTTACATTTTTATAATTATAAAGAGTAGATTCAACTGCTCTATAAAGTTTATCATCACAATTTAATTTTTTGCTCATATAATTCCTCCATAGTTTGTCTTATTTTTTATATATTTTAGTGTTTTTAATTGATAACAATTCCCATGCAACAAAAATAACATATTTTATAACATATTTTTCAAAGTTTTTAGGACACTGTAAACCGTTGATATAACTAGCTTTAAAGTATATTGTACCAAAATAACATATTTTTGCGAACCTATGCCCTATATTATATAAAATATATAGTATATTTCTTTCATGTATATATATAATATATATTTATAATAATATGTTATTAGTATATATATAGTAGTGTCGAATGGCTCAACCACGCCGATAATCAATGCAAACATTTTGCAAACATTCGTTTTTTGTCGAATCTGTAAAGCGTTGGTATGACTTGTCTAGTTAATGCAATGATTTTATAACATATTTTGTTTAATATTTGCATTATGATTAAATTAAAATAGTTTTAATAAATTATGTCGAATGACTTTCAGAATGGATTTATTGATTTCCTATAGGCAAGTTAGGATTTGCTTACTTTAAATCTATTGGCAAGAATCTCTTTAATTTGTTCCTTAAGTTCTCTCTGCTCTTTCATTAAAGGATAAACCATTGACCAGTTTTTCTTCTTACTGTACTTAACTATTTGTTTCTTAACTTCTTTTAGCCTGTCCTTTTTTACTTCTAACATATCAATACTCATTTAATACCTCCTATTTCCTTTTTATTAGCTTCATACAGAACGATTAAACATTATGTAATGTAATTTATCATTAATAATTTAATCCTCTGTATGAGCCTTTAAAATCAATTTTAACTACAACTGTTCTGCAATCTGAATTGCTACTTTCCAATAGGCTTGTAATAAATCACGTTTTAAAACCGATATTCTTTTCTCTTCTTTTAATGTTTCTTTGGAGCGTAATACAAAAACATATCCACTAATGCCTACAATTATTTCAATATGGCAGTTTGTTTTATCCTCAATATATCTTCTCAATTGTCCTTCCGTTAGTAATGGAATAAAATTTTTCGAAATATCCATTGTTACATTAGTTTCTATGTTATATCCTTTTATGGGATATTTTTTCCAGTTTTCACCATATGAAAAATAATCTACAATAATTGTTATATTTAAGTTATTGTCATTTGCATTATCAATATGACTTACTAAATCACCTTTTGATGGTCTCCACCAATCCAAAAATGCTTTTTGTACTTTTTCATCTTGTTCCAAAAATTCTTCTACACTTATAAATTCCATTACTTTGTCTCCTTTACTAAATAATCTTTTCTCTCAGACCAAGTTTCAAGCTTGGATCTTTCTTGTAGTTCATGTTCATATCCTGCTTCAATTGTTAATCTCTTAAACTCATTATTTTCACATTCAAATACACCAAATCTATCTAATAGATATCTACAGGTACTTACACAGTTACATTCCCTATTAGAACCAATGCATTTTTCATTTTTGATTATCAATATATCACCTTCTTTTTCGTGATTTATAAGTATTGTGCAGTATTAATCTTCATTTCCATCTTCATCACAAGGTATTATTTCTGAATTTCCACAATACGAACAAAAACTTACGTCCTTTGTATCACCTAATGAATAAGATTTAAATACTGTATCACATCTGTTACATTTCCAATATCCATCGTTAAAATAATTATCCATTTACTTCACCCTTTCTGCATATTCTGAACTATTTAATCTTTTATGATATTAAAAATTAAAATATATCATCAGAACATAATATAGGCAGTATTGTGTTGTTGTTAGAACCGCAATCGGTCTTTCTCATGTCTTCGTTGTATCCTCCGACTACCCAGGTGCTACTTCTAGTACATTTCCAACCCCCAACCTCAGATATTATTTCATTTGCCCTTATAGAATGAATTGAACTAGGTTTAAATTGAACTATTAAAGAATGCGTATTTTTGCATTTTGGAAAATTTCCACAACCTAAAAATTTTTTTCGCCCTTCTCTTATTTTTAATAAAGCACCACATTTCTCACAAACAAATTCAGTATCGCTATTTTTAGGAAGTTTTCTTAATTCTTCTATATATTTCTTTTCAGTTACAATAATGTCCTTATTTATTTTATTCATAATATCTTCCTCCAAGATTTAAATTTAAAGGAGCCTAAGCCCCTCTAAAATTGACCTTCTGCAAAACTAACAGCATCTTCCCAGTCATCACAGTCAACAATACTGTCAATTCTTAATTTCTTAAGCAAGTCCTTGTCATATTCATCAAACCAAGCATTTTTACCTGAGTATGTTTGATATGCTCCAATTCTTAATTGCTTAGTATTTACACCTTTAATGTAACCAGCTTTCTTTGCTTGTTTTTTAAAATCTCTACTAGTTAACAATGTTTTAGTATCAATTTCCTTAACTTCATTACAATATTTAAATATTGCATCTATCATAAGTTGTGTTCTTATGAAAAGTTTTCCAAAGTCTTTACCATCTTTAGCAAATTGAACTGCATCATCATCTACAAAATGGTTATTATTTTGTATCATGTTGTTGTACATAATAAGCATCTTTTCAACTTCGCTATAAGCATCTTCTCCATTATCAAGAACTTCATCACGTATATTTGCTTCAATGCTGCTATAGTAATTTCCTATAGGTTTCAAATCAGCTTTAATAAGTACCTTATTAAGTAATTCAATTCCTGTAGCAATATTAATAGCTGTATTCTGTGGTCTATCTTTCAGATTCTTAAATACTTGTCTTAATTCATATCTAAGGCTCTTATATTCTTCTAATGGGAGTTTTAAAGCCTGTAGTATTAAACTTTTACCTAACTTTTTAAGTAGTTCTTCGTGTTCCATCAACCAAACCATAGATTCTGTATTTTCTTCACTTCTCTCATGTTTGCTTATGTAGACTATACAAGACCTTGTTACAAGTGCTTTTTCACTATTTGGATAACTTTCTTCACCCGCAATTACAATAGGTCTAGTAAGCTTAAAATCTTTAATTTCAAAGCTTTTATCTCCTCTATTAATAGTTGTCCTATCATAAGCATTTCTAAGCATATCGCTTAACTTTTGTATTTTCCTTTGGTCCATCATAGATGGTTTGAATTCATCAAATAGAACTGGGTAATTTCCTGTAGAAAGTATCTTTTGAGTAGCAAATGTAGTTGTAGAAATAGCTTTCTTTTCTTCTACAGGGTAATTAAGAAGTGGAGCAACTACTCTTTCAAGAATTGTACTTTTTCCTGATCCGGATTCTCCAACAATAAGCAAATGATGTAATTTTTCATTAGCTGCAATATTCTGTCCTACCTCCAAGAAGCTTATTACACTTCCGATAATTGAAATTGCTTTACTATACTCACAAAATCCAAATAAATTCTGCATTAATTCTTGCAATTCTTCTGTAGTTATCTCTGGAATATCCATCATGTCTATTTTTGTTTGGTCTGCAATAATCGAATAATCTTTAGAATCAGCTTTAAGTGTTCCTGTCGCTGTAATAAGTTCAAATTTATCATCTACAGGTAGGAATTTAGCACCTTGGTATATTTCTTTGTTATCTAGTGCAAAGTACTTATTTATCCAATCCTTTAGCTTAACCACTTCATTGGTGTTCTTGCCTGTAAAAGAGAAGTCCATGCCTAGGAAGTTTCTAAAGGCTCTTATATCATCAAATATTTTACTACCACCAATTTTTTCAACTATTTTTCCATCAATGCAGCTTTGTAATTTTACTCTTATTCCTTGTACTTCTGCATCAATTTTATTTACCTTGCTGGCTTCTAATACATTAAAATTAGTAAGATATTCTCTGTCATAATCTTCTTTGCTCTTAATATATTTAAGATAATATATTCCGTTTTTATCTTGCTGTAATTGGTTCTTATCCTTTAAGTCAAGACTTCTATCAAAGCAATTAAGTAAATCTTCTTTGGTGTACCCAGCTTCTAACCAGTCTGTTACATCTTTGTTATCACCTAAAGCCTGTATTCCTTTAAGATTAATAATTTTAAAACTCTTACAGGTATTTAAGAAATTATATTTAATGTTATCAACATATTTAAGTCCAGCTTTTCCAGTATCTCCAATGACATATACTTTCATAAATTCAGACTTGATCTTATCATAAGCTTTAAAATCCTTTAATGAAGTAACTACATATTGGTTTTTAGGTAACATCTGTCTTAATGTATTAACATCTTTCTCACCTTCAACAATAACCACTATCTTATTATTAGCAATTCCTTGTAGTAGGTTATAGTAGTTATAAGGTACTTCTTCATGACTTCTATTTCTTATAACTTGACCTTCTTCTATGTGGTAATATGGAGTTTCTTTTTTACCATCAGGCTTTAAAAATTTCACCTTTGAATAAATAGGCTTATTGTTTTCATCAACAAATGTAAATATTCCTAAAGGCTTATAACCTTGCTTATTTCCTCTTGCAACTTGATTACGTACAAATTGTCTTATTGTTTCTTCAAAGTCCTCTGTAGGGTTTTTTTCAACCTCTAGGTCTAAATACTTTCTAGCTTCGTTGTAATCCATATTCTTATAGTTAACAATAAAGTCTATTGCATCTCCTTGGCACTCGCACCCCCAACACTTATATCTTTGCTTATTAGCATTAGGAAAAAATTTAACACTCATAGAAGGTGTTTTTTCATTGTGAAAGCAGCAATTTACATATCCTTCACGATTAAATTTATATCCAGTTTCATCTTCTATTAATTGTTTTAAATCAATATCATTTAATTCTTTCATTTTTTACACCTCCTATTTCGTGATACTTCCATATAAAACCTTTATGAGTTTTTCTTTTATTTTTACAACATTTTGTTATTGAGCTTGTATCAAAATTTTCTATTTCACAATCTTTTATGCAATTCCATTTTTTTATAAGATTAAGATTTTTGTCATATTGAAAAACTTCTTTTTTATGATTGTTTTCACTTCTTTCTCTGCATGTTCCATAATTAGTATTGTATTTATTAGTACACCACTCTAAATTAGAAACACAATTATTTGTTTTTTCAAACTCTTTTATGTGATTTACACATTTATAACCTTTAGGATTCGGTATAAAAGTTTCTGCTACTAATCTATGGATTTTAAAAGTTTTTTCATTTTTATTTTTGCATAAACCAACTATTAAATATCCATTTCCATTATTAGCTGGCTTTAAAATTCCTCCTTTAGTACCATGTCTTTTTATGCTTAAAACTTTTCCTAAATTGCTTATTTTATATATACTTTCGTATCCTTTTATGTCTCTCCATATTTCTTCCAAAATTGTACCTCCTCCTATAGGTTAATTTATATATTAATTCCATGTAGGCTTTCATATGTTGTAAGTGGTCTGCCTATGAAATTTTCTATTCTATTTGCAAATTCACTAGCTTGCTTTAATAAACTTGTATAAGTTGGCTCAAATTTCTCAAAATCTTCATCAGTACACTTTCTATCAGATTCATTGTTGAAATACTTATCAGCTTTATTAAGCCTATTTACAACTACATTAAAGTCTGCTATCAATCTCTTAAGTTCTATTTGCTTGTCCATAGCTTTACCTTATTTGAACCCTTTTGATGTAATGCTTTTTTATTTCCTGTTCTTTTAACTACTTTCTGCTTTGGCTCTTCATTTCTTAATCTGCTTAATGTATTAACAACTGCTGCATCTATAATCTCATTAATGTTTCTTCTCAACATCATCACCCCTATAGGCATATTTACAATTTCCTAAATCTTTTACAACTTCACTTTCATAACCATCATAAAAAGGAATTATCTCATTGTTATCAAAGTGATTACATAAATTACATTGCTTCCAGTCCTTACAACAATCTTTGCAATTACAATCCATTGTTAACTCAACTAGGTCAAAGTATTCTTTAGAATCTTCATAAGCTGCATTTAATTCTGCATCTTTTCTCTTAGCTAATACTTCAAGTTCACTATTGGTCATTACTGTTATCCTTGAATTTTCATATAATCTAACATATTTTTTAGCACTACTTTCTCCTAATCTTTGTATCATACTTTTAAGTGAATTTTTAATAAATGTGCCACCCTTCTTAAGGTTGGTTTTTTCTTGTTTAGTCATTACCTTACCATCTACAAAATGCTGTACTAATATTTTGCAATAAGTTAGTATTAATGCTTCTTTAACCTCCTGGTTATTAAGATAATCTTTCATCACCAAACAACTCCTTCAAGTCTTTTTAATTTTTCTTCCTTAAAAAACTCAAATAAATTCTTATCAAAGTAACTTGTACTTTTCATCTGCTGTAACATTATTTCTACATCTGCCAACTCTTCATTGAAGTTATCCTTTGGTTTTACATTCCCTATAGGTTGGTCAAGTATTGTTCTACTTATTGCTCTTTGAAGTTCGCTACATTCCTCAACACATTTAATCATTTGTGAGTGTTCTCCATAATTATCAACTGCTTTCTTGCAAATCAGCTTTTCAGTTTCTTTATTAATCAATTTCTTCCCCTTCTTCCTCTAAAATAAAGCCTTTATGCTTAAATAAGTTATATACAAATCCCTGTAGAGTGTAATAAATTTCCGAACCTATAAACTTCTTATCTATTGGAACAATTACGGTATTGTATTCAGCTTCAATTCCTTTTTTAATTCTCTGCATCAATGTGAACGGATCATATTGACTTCTAAAATTTCCATTTCTTAAATTCTCATGAAAATTCTTATCTTCTACAAAAAAGAAATATTTAATATCATACTTATTCATGTGTGCCAGTTCTTTTTTTATTCTTGCTGCATCTTCCTTAAGATTACCTGCTATTTCATCAATAGAGTTTTTACGTTCTATTGCTATATCTCTGTCAAAGTAAATATCACTTGTAAACCCTGTAAGTGTTCCAGCTGGCAACATAGCTGTATAATCACCAAAATCATTTTTAATAGTCTTATATGGTATATTCTTTTTATTGAAAAATTCAATTATATGTTGGTTGTTCTGCTCACGAGAATCAACTATAACTACCATATTGTCTAATATCTTCTTCATTTCCTTATCTGTATAACGATATCTCATTGCTATCTCCTATCTGCCATTAGTATTTTGTCATTAGTACTTCTACCTTTGAATGGCTTTTTTGCAACTTTATTCTTACTTACACAATCTGCTTTGCCTGTAAGAACCACATCATTGTGGCATATGCAGTTCTTACATAAAGGGCAAATTTGATTATGGCAAGGAGTTGTATAGTTAATCTTTTGTGCTGAAATAGTATTACCTGTAAGTGTATTTAAATCTACACCTACAAATTCTGAAATCTTTCTTGCTTTTTCTATTCTGCATTTTTGACCATTTATATATCTTGAAGCAACATTATGTGCAACGCCTGCAGCAAAAGCTATTTGTTTGAAATCTATTCCCTTACTTTTTATAACTTGTTTTAAGTTAATTAATTTAACTGAACAACTCATGTTTGCTTAACTCCTTTACATTAGAATGGACAATCACCATAATCTACAGGTGTAATATCTCCAGCATATGAATTATTTCCACTAGGATTTAATAACTTATCTTTTGGAACTTCAACACCTTTTTTAATCATGTCTACTGTTCTAAAATTTTGAAATTTAGTAGCAAACTTAGTTTCACCAGTATTATCATTCAAGTACTCTTCTCTTCCGAATACTCCTCCAACTAACTTTCCTTTTAAACATTCGCAGAACTTTTCACCCCATACAACTTTAAAACCTTGATTGCTGCCTTCTACACAATCAATAAAACTTTTAAACCCTCTATTTGTAAATCCATCTGCATCTAATACAAGTTGTCTACATATTGCATTGTTATTCCACTTCTTAGGATTTCTATTATCATTTCTATAAGCTTCTGAATAGTAGTTTGGTTGTTTATCTGACTTATCTGTATCTAAATAAATAACTATCATATCCTTACCACCATTTTTTGTTTTAGTTTCTTCAACATTCATAATTCTACAAATATGTCCACCTGCTTCTAATGGTTCAAATCCTGTAAATCCTTGTACTGTCTCAAAATCGTTTGGTTTAATCATAATTATTTATCCCCCTTAGCTGCTTTAATACTAATTGAATGAACTTCTATTTCCTTATAAAGGTCTTTCATTTCAATGTGATCAATTTCTTTTGCATTTACTTTTGTGACTGCTGCTTCAACTTCTTCCTTAACTAATCCTTCTCTAATTGAATCTGCAATTTTAACTGTACCAGCCTTACAAGTGTATTCAGTTAAATCATTTTGCAACATGAATTGTTCAAGTTCTTCTTTTGCTCCAGTAATATAAGCCTTAGTGTTCTTATTTTCCTCTCTCTTTTCTAAAATTGTAGCAATTAAGCTTTCTGCTCTTTCCTTTGTTATTTGTATATCTGCCATTTATTTATCCTCACTTTCAATTATTAAATTATTTATATATTCATAGCTGCGTATAATATTATTAATAATCCAGCAAATACCATTACGCTTATTAAAACTGTTTCCATTTTAAAACTCCTCCAAAGCCTTTAAAACATCAGCCATGTTATTCTCAATAGTTTCAGTTTCAAATGCTCCTAAAGGTGATTTAGCTGTACTAAAATTACTCTGTGTTTCAAATATGTGTTTTCCATCAACTACTTTTGCCAGTAGAACTGTATTAAACTTACTTTCTAAGCAAATCTTATCCAACTTCTTACCACTTGTTTTAATCCTTGTCCACATATAACCTGCATCATTCATATCTGTTTGAGAGTGACATATAAAAATTACTGTTAAGTCCTCTCTATACTTAAGACAATCATCTATTACGCCCCACATACACTGTGCTAAGTCCTGCCATTTATCAAAGCCTTTGTCTTTACTTCTTCTCATTTCATCTGCTACCATGGCACCATTCAATGTGTCTATCACTAAAGTTTTAATATGATTAGCCTTATCATTGATATTTTTACATAAGCTTCTAATGGCAAGTGGTTCATCCATTGCAATATAGTTCTTATTTTCTATGTTGTACTGCTGCTTCCACCCCTTCCAACTAAGTCCTTTCTTATCTGCATCAATTACATAAGTTGTCTTTGGGTCTAGTGTTCTAAGGCTTGTTGTCTTTCCGGCTCCACTTTCGCCCATGATTCCAATTATTTTACTCATTTAAATTCCTCCTAAAATGGATATTCTATTGCTTCAATATTAAATTTTTCTTCAATGCTTTTAGCTTCTTTTCTGCTAATATCAATATTTAAAACTTCTTTATCTTTTATAAGAAATAGAAAATATTTATCGTCACATCTTCCTAATTCCCATTCCATAAGATCACCTACTCAGCTTTAACAGTAATAGTTTCGCTTTCTTCAATTTTTACATAAGGTAAAACCTCACCTGTTTCTTGATTGACTCCATTTTTAAAAATCTTCTTAAGATTTGTCTTATCTAGTTCTTCTTTAACTCTAATTGCTTCAATATTATTTTCTTTTACATAAGTCTTTAAAGCTTCTTCATCCTCATAAATCCATTTATTAGACTTTCTTGCTGATACTTTCCCATAAGGTGTAGATAATTTAAACTTCTTATCTTTTGCTCTTTCTTCTATAAAATAAGCACTTATGCAACCTTCAAAGAATTCAGAATCATCTTTATACTGTTTTAATTGATCCTCTTTCCATGCTTCAACTCTTTCAATTTCTTTTGCTGCAACTTCTTGAATTTCTCTTTCTTTATCTGAAATAGCTCTTAACTTTCTAAAGCACCATGTAGCACTTTCTAAATTTTCAACCTTAAATCCTTGAGCTCTTTCTTCTTGTAAATTTTGATTTAATAATGTATTTTCCATGTTTTTATTCCTCCTCTATATACCATTTACCATTTGAAATATTTTCAATAATAGCTTTATTTACTATTTCATCACCAAAGTTTTTATTTGCACTTATTATCATTTCAAAAACTTTTCCTATTTCCTTAAATCCTTTAGCTTCACAATACGCATCATGAACTACTCTTAATCTTTTACCTTCTTTTGATGCTTCTACTGCTTCCATAAATGAAACTGGCTTTTGAATTGGTATGAATTTAAACTTTGCAGTAAAGTCATTTAACTCGATTTCCTTTGGTTCTACATTTTTATTTA
This sequence comes from Clostridium butyricum, assembly GCF_006742065.1. NCBI lineage: Bacteria > Bacillati > Bacillota > Clostridia > Eubacteriales > Clostridiaceae > Clostridium > Clostridium butyricum. The sequence goes on from NZ_AP019716.1 coordinate 2,894,584, forward strand.
TAACAAATAGTTTTTTACGACCCTTATTTTCCTTTATAACTACTTCACGTTCCTTATTAAAAGTATTTATACCTTTGAATATTGTACCTACTGGCATTTCAATAGCCTGTAGAATATTTAACTCTTTATTCATTTACAAATCCCTCCTATGAGTTATAATTAACTTGTACAATTATTTATGCTACTTAGGATTACTTGCCGGTGTCCTTTGTAGCTTTTACTTTATCTAGTTCTTCCTGGAGTATTTCTCCAAAACTTCTTAAGTCTTTCCCTTCTTCTCTATTCTTTTGTAACCAATAGACAATTTTTTTAGCCTTTTCTCTATTGTCTGAAATCTCAACTATTTTAGAAATAATCATTTTAAATACCTGCTCTTATAACAGTCTGTGCTGTTCTACTACAAATATTTACATACTCCATCTGATTAGTTCTTTTACCAAATGCAAGCCTATTGAATTTAATGTCTTGATCTGTTGCATCTAAAATTGTTTTAAATTGTTCTTTTGTAACTTGTCCCTTTAACCATGTTAGCCATTTAAAAGCCATAATTAATTCCTCCTATTAATAAACTATCTCGCTATTACTCCCTCTTAGCCTGTAGTGGGTTGTGCGTATTTCCTACAGCTTAACCAATAAATTGTTATGTTAACTTATTAAAGACACTCTTCTATAAATGCTTGTACAGCATTATATTTAGTTGCTGGTATGTCTTCCCACTTAGTAACGTTAAATTCTTTAAATATTTTTGCCTTTGCTCTTTTATAAACTTCCATGCTTGAATTTATCCTACTTAAGTTATATTTTCTAACTAATATATTCTTAGCAATCTGTATCAAATCACATTTATTCTTTGACCTTATTCCAACAAGTTCTGCTAAATCATCAATCTGTTTATCTTTAGCTTTTATACTATCCTGAACATATTCTTTAAGTCCCATAGTAAATTGTGTTAATACTTGTACATGCTGTCCTATTGCTGCCATGTTTTCTGATAAGAAAGCCATACCTTGCATTGTTTCTAATCCTATAGGTAAACTATTCTGTATTACATTTTCCATTCCCTCAAATCTATCCATATATTTATCTGTAAATAGGTTTCCTTTAGTTCCTGTGGTCTTATGTGCTAGGAACTCACAACCTTTCTTTGATATTTGAAATTCTCTATTGGTTTTACCACTAACATCTTTATAAGTTCCTTCTATCCAATATTTACTGAACGCAATTTTGCTTTGAGTAAAATCTTTGTTAATTCCATCAATTTTTCTTAATAAATCTGAATGTTGTTTTAAATCCATCATTTGATAAACTTCTCTGCTACTTAATCTTTTAGGTTCTTGTTTACTTCTGTCTGTTATCATTGAAGCTTGTACAAATTTATTGTTCATTACTTCCCTTCTTTCTTTTCTTTATTGAATTTTTCAATAATTTCTTTTAAATATTTTTGTGATTCATTCATGACTTCACCTTCTTTACTTTGATATATAAAGTTCTTTGTATGATACTCCTAATGCCTTACTTAGAGCACTAATAGTTTTTAATCTTACTTCGGGATTATTCTTATTCACGATACGAGAAATTTGAGTTTTTGAAATATTAGCTTTTTCAGCTAAATCCGAATAATTTAATTCTTTTTCTACTAATAGCTCATTTAATTTGTCAATATTAAGTGGCATATTGTTCACCTCCCTTGTCTGTAATATCATTATCTCACCAAAGTTAACATATGTGAACTTTTATTTAAGCCTTTTAAACTAAATTATCTGAATATTTCTTCATTTTACTATTTTTTTCTTTATTTTTCTCAGTTTTTAGTTAACAAATGATAACTTTTTAATTGTTCAGTTCTCAATAGTTAACTTTTTTATACTTTAATTGTTGATTTTTAACAATAGTTAATTTATAATACTAATTGGAGGTGTTTTTATTGGAATTTTTAGAAAGGCTTACAGCCTATATGAAAGATAATAATGTAAAACAAATAGATATAATTAATAAAGATAAGTCATTAAGCAAAGGATATGTAAGTATGGTTGTTAATGGCAAACGTCAACCTAATACAGAATTTTTAAATGCTCTTAGTAAACTTAGTGGTAGAAGTATAAATTGGTGGCTTCACGGAGTTGATAATTACGATAATTTATATGCATTAAATGAATTGTTAAATTTTTTCATAGATAATGGTTCTATAGATAAAGATGGTAATATGGATTCTGAAACAAAGGATATCATCGATACAATGTTAAAAAAAGAAATTAGAGTAAAATTGCAAAATAAAAAGGCTTAACCGTATTGGTTTTGCCTTTATTTTTTATATTTATTTAGTATTTCGTTTAGATATTGCTGTGCTTCATTCACCTGCTATCATCTCCCTTAATTTCAAATAAATTATACCATATGAGAACATGTGTTTGCAATATTGTTTGTATGAGTTGGTAATTTTTATACATTGTAAACATTATGTTCCTTGCTGTACACTTATTATACACTCTAAATCGTTGAGTATAACACAACTTTCCGACTATATAAGACAATGGAGGAGATCAATGATAAGAAGCAAAAGAAGAGAAATAGGTCTAAGTCAATCGGAATTAGCAAGAAGAATAAGGAAAAACAAAAGTTATGTAAGTAGATTGGAAAGAAAAGTTAATAATTATCATCCATCTATGGATGTAATAAAAAAAATGAGTAAAGAACTTAAATGTTGTCCTATAGAATTGTTTATATTTTTTGCAGATATTGATTGTGAATATTTCAAAAAGTAAAATTTCATATAAAATAACTAGTATGTATATAGCAACAATTATAATGACTATAATATCGTCTTTTACAAGCTAAAATGGTTGTTTAATAGCCATTATATAATAATAGCTCCTGTATAATTATAATTAAAAGAATATAAGGAGCGTATTACATTGTTGGGGGAAAGAATTAAATTACTTAGAAAAGAACAAGGAATTACACAGGACCAGCTTGCAGAATATATAAATGTATCTAGATCAAGTGTAAATGGATATGAAAATGATGGTGTAGAACCTAGTTTAAATGTTCTAGTCAAGATAGCTGATAGATTTAATGTAAGTTTAGACTACCTATTGGAAAGAACTGAAGAAAAGTACAATATTAATATACTTGATACAGATACTAAAGATTTTTTACTTAAAGTAATCGAACTTGCAAATAATTATAAAATAATAAAGAAGTAATCTTACATAACTTAATATGTTTGATTACTTCTTTATTTTACTTTTTCATTTTTATTGATTTTTTTCTAATAAACTCTAAAGGATTAAATTGTTCCATATCTTTTTGTAGATCATTAGTAAATATCTTAACATAATTTCTAACCATATCTAAATTATTGTGATTAAGTATTTTTTGTAGCTTTAATATATCACCATGATTAAGTATCCATTGTTTAGCAAATGTATGTCTCCATCTATGTATACCAGTAGTAATTACACCTCTAGAATTATTATATTTTCTCATAGTTCCACTTATAGCATCTCTTGTCATTCTATCTCCATAAGCAGTACAAAATAAATAATCCTCATTTTCACCATGTCTTATTGATATGTATTCCTTTAATATTCCTTGCAGTGTTCTTGTTACTGGCAATATCAAAGGTTTTCTAGTTTTTGTAGTCCTCAAATAAATCAGATTGTTTTCAAAGTCAATATCATTAATCTTAAGATTTAATATATTGCTGCATCTCATACCTGTAGCATAAAGCGTGTTGCATATGGTCCAATCTCTAAATTCAACAAAAGTACATTTGCTTTTATCGGGTCTTTTTAGCAACATTTTTACTTCTGAATCTGTATAAGTTTCAACTATAGGTTCATCATATTTTATTAAAGCTATGTGGAATTGCTCCATATATCCCATTTTCATAAAATAATAAAGAATAGTTTTTAGTGATCTTAAATAACTATTAATAGTTATATCCCTTATTTCAAGCTTAGTTTTACATCCTATAACAAAATTATTGACTGTCTCTTGAGTAATATCTTCTATAGGAGTCTTAGGATCTATAAACTTATATATAGTTTTAATTCTACCATCATAACTTTTTATAGTACCTTCTCTTAAATTTCTTGCTCTGCAATGCATTATAAATTCATCATACCCTCTATCAAGTGTCATATCATTTGTATTAATTTCAATCTTTTTTCTTTTCAAAAAAATCACTCCCAAACAATAAAAAAATACACAAATCAATTTGTATTTCTACAAAAAAACCTGTGTACTTTATTCAAGTTAATCGGGAGATAAACCCCTAAATTGGTGCAGATGACGGGACTTGAACCCGTACGCCTATAAAGCACAGGCTCCTTAAACCTGCGTGTCTGCCGATTCCACCACATCTGCATATTTTTTTGTTAAGTTAATAATAATCCATATTTAGAATTATTTCAAGTACTTTTTCTCAATATTGTAAAAGAATTAATACAATTTGATTAATCCTTTCACAATTATATTATACATTTTATACAAAAAAATGAACATTCCAAATACTTTTTATTAAATCTAATATTTTGTTTACATCAAAAATACTTTCATCTTCACTATAAAGATATTCATAAACGCTATAATACGTATTTACCTTATCCACATACTTTTTTGTTTCTCCAAAAGGTATGTATTCAATATTTTTCCCATTACTTGAATAATTCTTATCTTTAAGCCAGTTTTGTACATTAGTTGGACCTGCATTATATGCTGCAACCATAAGATCTCTGTCATTATCAAACATGTCACCAAGCCATCTCAGATACCAGCATCCCATTCTAATGTTATACTGTTCATCATATAAATCATCTTTTGAAAAAGTTGTATATCCCATTTCATTAGCTGCCCATTCACCAGTCTCTACTGTTATCTGCATAAGTCCTACTGCATTTTTATGTGAATGAGCATTATCATCAAATTTACTCTCTGTTTTCATTACCGATAATACAAATAGAGGATCTAAATTATATTCTTTACTGTACATATCAACATATTCCTGATATTTATAAGGGAAAAACTTTTCTTTCACAACATACCTAGATCCAACTACGACAGCTAATAAAATTATTAGTAAACAAAAAACATATCTTAGGAATTTCATTATTTTCTCCTTATCTAGCTTATTAATTTTATAAAATCGATTAAATCATATACCTGTTTCTGTGTATCTATTAAATCGCCATTATTATCTATTAATATATTTGCAAACTCTTTTTTCTGCTCAACAGGCATTTGGGAATTAATTCTGCTTACTGCATCCGACTTTGTAAGCTTATCTCTGCTTATTATCCTCTGTATCTGAACCGAATTGTCTGCTACAACGAGTATTACATAATCCATCTCTAAATGCAAGTTATTTTCTATTAGAGTAGGTGCATCAAGAATCACTATCTTTTCACCTTTTTTCTCATATCTTTCAAATTCAGTTTCTATTTCTTCTTTTATATAAGGAATTATTATTCCCTCATATTTAATTCTCTGCTTTGGAAATCTAAATATATGATTTCCAAATTCTTTTCTTCTGAATTCGCCTCTCCAGTCGAAAAAACCCGAACCAAACTGTGTTCGTATAATATCAAGTATTCTAGGATTCTTCTCAAGAACATCCCTTGATACTAAATCAGCATCTATAATCCTAAATCCTTCAGCTGAAAGTATTTTTGATACTGTACTTTTACCAGTACCAATGCCCCCTGTAAGTCCAATTTTAATCATTTCTATACCACCTTTTTTACTCCTTAATGGACAATTAACAATTAAGGAATGAAATCATATTTTTTTAATATGATTTTTATAGCTTTGCTATTTTTCCTTAATTGTAAATTGTTAATCATCAATTATACATTTGTTACTATTTAGCTTCATACCATGTCTTTCCTGAGTTTATATCAACATCAAGTCCAACACTTAGCTTAATTGCATTTTCCATTTCATCTACTACTATTTTTTTAACTTCTTCAAATTCATTTTCCTTTACATTCAAAATAAGTTCATCGTGAACTTGAAGTATTAATTTACTCTGCATCTTACTTTCTTTCAATTTATTATAAACATTAATCATTGCTATTTTTATTATATCTGCTGCACTTCCTTGGATTGGCGCATTCATCGCTAGTCTTTCACCTAATGCTTTAACAATCTTATTTGATGCATTTATTTCTGGTATGAATCTTCTTCTGTTTAATATAGTTAAAACATATCCTTTTTCTTCAGCTTCACTTACTATGTTTTCTAAGTAACTCTTTATTTTAGGATATCTTTCAAAATATATATTCATATACTCTTGTGCCTCTGCTTTTGGAATCTTTAAATCCTGTGATAAACTAAATGCACTAATCCCATATACTATTCCAAAATTAACAGCTTTAGCTCTACTTCTCATAAGAGATGTTACATCTTCAACAGGTACTTTGAATACTTCCGATGCTGTCTTTGTATGTATATCACTATGATGCTTAAATGCATCAATCATGTTTTCATCACCTGCAATATGGGCTAAAACCCTTAATTCTATTTGAGAATAATCACATGAAACTAGAGTGTCACCTTCTTGTAATGGTATAAACACCTTTCTTATCTCTCTTCCAAGCTCATGCCTTATTGGTATGTTCTGAAGATTAGGATCTGTACTTGATAACCTTCCTGTTGTAGTTACAGTCTGATTAAAATTAGAATGTATTCTTCCATCTTCATCAATAACATTTTTTAAACCTTCAACATATGTTGAACTTATTTTGGTTATCTGTCTGTAATACATTATCTTTGGTATTATTTCATGTTTATCCAAAAGTTTTTCTAATACTTCTTGATTAGTTGAATATCCTGTCTTAGTCTTTTTTATGATTGGAAGATCAAGCTTTTCAAATAAAATTTTACCAAGTTGCTTAGGTGAGCTAACATTAAATTCTTCGTCAGCAAGTTCATATATTTCTTTTTGAGTTCTTTGAATTTCACTATCAAATTTTATTTTAAGTTCATCAAGCATACTTTGGTTAATATTAAAACCTATACTTTCCATAGATGATAATACAAATATTAATGGGTGCTCAACCTCATAATAAAGTTTATCCATCTTTTCTTTTTCTATATTTGATTTTAAGATCATATATAATTTAGGTATATATGATCCAAGAATACCTTCATTTTCTGACTCAATGCCATCAATTTCTTTATTTAAATATTTTTCGATTAACTCTGTTAAATTATACTTACTTTGAGCTGAATCTAATAAATATGCTGCTATAGCTGTATCAAAATCAAATTCTTTCACTGTTATGTTATTCTTATTTAGAAAAGTAACAAGATTTTTTCCATCATGTATTACCTTTTTTACTTTATCATTTTCCATAATATTTTTCAAAAGCTCTATTGATTTTATATTATCTTCTCTAGAAATTTTTTCAAAATCTATAACATTACTTATGTCTTCTTCACTAATAATTATTATGTGCTTAAGATCAAGTTTTGAATAAATAGAACTATCATTTAAAGTATAACTTATATAAATTCTATCTTTCACTTTATTCATAAGTTCTGAAAATTCTTCTATATTATCTATACTATTTATTTTTATATTACATTCATGTTTTTCCTCATTATTTTCGTCTTCATTCTCATGAGAAATTGCATCTTTTAAATTTAGAGATTTAAATTCAAGCTTTTTAAATTCAGCATTTCCATTTTCTATATCTATATTTAATTTTAGAGAATCCCTATTTAACTCTCCAAGATCAATATCTTTTTTTATTATTGCTAGCTTTTTGCTTATAATTGCTGATTTTTCTCCCACAATTTCAGTATCACTTGTCTTTAGCAAATATGTTAATGGTGAGCGTTTTATTCCTAATTTAGTCTTCCAATAATCCTTTATTTCTTTTTCTTGTTTCTTGTCAAGATTTCTTATATGTTCATATAAATTTTCAACAGTTCCATATTCATTTATAAGTGGAACTGCACTTGCTTCTCCAACACCAGCCACACCTTTTATATTGTCAGATTTATCTCCAACAAGACTTTTTAAATCTGCAACCTGTTCAGGTTTAATTCCATACTCACTTTTAACAAGTTCTGGTGTAAGTTCAAAAGCTTTATCTGGAATATTAGCTGTTGACTTTTTTATTTCATATTTCTTAAATAAATCATCTGCTTTCTCCTGAGTCGTAAACATGAGCCATAATTTTGTATTTTCACTAACCAGCTGTAAATAATCTGTATCCTTAGTAAGTATTCTTACTGGAATTTCACTTTCAAGCTTAGATGCTATACTTCCACAAAAATCATCAGCTTCATATTTACTGTCCATAAATTGCATAACATTCATTTTGGCTAAGATTTCCTGACATAATTTGAACTGTTCTTTAAGTGGAGATGGCGTCTCCCCTCTTGTTCCCTTATAATCACTATCTATTTCTCTTCTGAATGTATCTCTACTCAAATCCCATGTAACAGCAACATGTGTAGGCTTTTGCTCTCTTAATATTTTTAAAAAAGTTCTCATAAATCCATATATTGCATTAGTATAAATCCCCATAGAGGTTTGCATTATCTTCCCGTAAAAAGCTTCTCTTTCTTCATTTGTCTTTGCAAACATTATTTCACGTGGTAAATTTCCATAATATTGTGTACTAAGCAAACTTGATCCATCTATAAGTAATAAGTATTCTTTATCCATTCTTCCATCTTCCTTTTCGTAACAATTATATATAATAGTTTTCTCTATCATATAAATATTAATTCTCTTTATTCATTATAAACTCTATTATATCAAATTTAATCATCCATTATCTGAAAAAAGTATTATTAGTTTTATTTTTTTATTATTCCTTGATTATTATAAACTAATTATTATACTTTAATTATATCAGTCAATTGATAATATTTCTGATTAATGCAATAATATTATCAATAATAGAATAATGAGGTGAATAAAATGTTTAAAGATTTACTATCAAAATATGCAAAACTTGCAGCATTAAAAGGCATAAACATACAAAAAAATAAAATGCTTGTTATAAACAGCCCTATAGAATGTAGCGAGTTTGCACGAATGATTGCAGAAGAAGCATATAAGGCTGGTGCTTCTGATGTAGTAATTAATTACAATGATGAGAAATTTAATAAAATAAAATATGAATACACTTCAGCAGAAGTGTTATCATTTACACCTGAATTTGAAAAAGATAAATACAACTATTATGTTGAACAAGGTGCTTCATTTTTAAGCATATCAGCTTCTGATCCAGATCTTTTAAAAGATATTGATGCTTCTAAAATAGCTACAGTTCAAAAAAGTCGTCGTGAAGCTTTAAAACGATACTATGAAGCATGTAACTCAAATGAAAATGCATGGTGTATAGTTTCAGTGCCTACTGAAGGATGGGCTAATAAAGTTTTTAAAAATTCTAATTCAAAAGAAGCTATCGAACAATTATGGGATGCAATTTTTACTGTTATGAGAATAAAAGAAGAAGACCCTGTTAAAGCATGGAATAATCATCTAGAAAATCTAAACAAAAAACTTATTGAATTAAATAATCATGCTTTCAAGTATATACATTTCACAAATTCTCTTGGCACAGATTTAAAAGTTGAACTTGTAAAAAATCATATATGGTGTGGTGGTAAAGATACTACTAAAAATGGTGTAGAATTTATTGCAAATATGCCTACTGAAGAAGTATTTACAACACCTAAACTAGATGGTGTCAATGGTACTGTATACAGTTCAAAACCTTTAAGCTACTGTGGTAATCTTATAAACAATTTTTCCATAACTTTTAAAGATGGAAAAGTTATAGACTGTAGTGCTGAAACAGGACTTGATGTCCTTAAAGAAATTATTAAAACTGATGAAAATTCATGTCGACTTGGTGAAGTTGCATTAGTACCTTATGACTCTCCAATTTCTAATTCCAATATTATATTCTTTAACACATTATACGATGAAAATGCATCATGTCATTTAGCACTTGGTTCTTCTTATCCTTCATGTATTAAGAATGGTGAAAACATGAATAAAGAGCAGCTTTTAGAAGCAAAAGCGAACTTTTCATTGACTCATGTAGACTTTATGATAGGAACTAAGGATACAAATATAGTTGGTGTAAAAGAAGATGGAACAAAAATATCAATATTTAAAGATGGAAACTGGGCTTAATAGGAATTTTATTAAAGGCCAAAATTACAGTTTAGCCATTAACATATAATATTTCTTTTTACAAAAAGAACAATGTAGCCTTAATAAAATAAAACTACATTGTTCTTTCTTTTTAAATTTATTTATAAAATCCTAACTGTGTTTTTTCTTTGATCTTTCAAGATTTTCAAAATGTATTCGAAGTTCATTATTCAAAACATCAATGATATTTTTAAATGAATTTTTAAATGCACGTCTCGCTAAAAATCTTTGAAAATATAAAGTTGTGAGTTGAATAAATTTCTGTGTTGTCTGCTTTTCTGAAATGGTCAATCTAGTAGTTCCATCTTGTTGACCTAAAAACGTATATGTTGATATACATGTTGAGTATTCGTTAGAAGTTGTTATCTCATATTTTTTATTTTTTTCGTAATCTGTTATTTCAACAGTACATTTTATTGGCTTTGGGCCTCCTGTAGTTATATCTTTTTCAACTTTACATCCAACTGGATTTTCTTCATTAAAATCACTAAAATCTCTTTTTGCATTTCTTATAAAATGATTGAAAACATCTTCAACCTCATAATTAACTGTTCCTGTCATCTTCATATTAAAACCCTCCCCAATTCCTTCTATAGGAATTTAAACGTACACATATAATGTTATGTGAATGTTCTTATTGTGTTTTTATTATATCTTATCACTCTATAAAAGTCTATTAATGACATATTAAAAACACACTATATTTTTAATAAAAGTAATATGTTTTGTTTTCATTTTACATCAATAAAATCATTGATATAATTATCCATATAACTTAGTTAATAATTTAGGACAAAAAAAATACTAACAACAATCTGTTAGTATTAGAAAAAGAATGGCTACCGTGGTAAGACTCGAACTCACAACATACAGAACCAGAATCTGTCGTTCTACCATTGAACTACACGGTAATATTCTCTTGTCTTTCGACATCATCTATTTTACACAAATTTTTCATAAATTGCAAGTATTTTTATTAATTTAAATGTTTATCATTAGGAATTAAATTAACCAAAAACTTATTTGCAGCTCTTTAAACCATATGATTTAATTGGAATATAGAATTATAAATATGACCAAACAAATAAATAAGCTGTAATGTCTGATGAAAGCATCATAATTACAGCTTATATATTATAATATTTCTTCTAGTGTTTTTCTTATTTCTTTTATAAATTCAAAGGTATCAGCTTTTTGAATATTATCATGTACTGCAAGTACAGCTAAATCACCTGTCATTATTCCTTTATCAATTGTCTTTAAACATGCTTTTTCTAATTTATTAGCAAAATTGACTAATTCATCATTACAATCTAATTCGCCTCTTTTTCTTAAAGCTCCAGTCCAAGCAAATATTGTTGCAACTGAGTTTGTAGATGTTTTCTCACCTTTTAAATGACAGTAATATTGATCTTGAACTGTACCATGTGCAGCTTCAAATTCATATTTTCCATCTGGTGAAACTAAGACTGATGTCATCATTGCAATTGAACCAAAGGCCGCTGCTATCATGTCACTCATAACATCACCATCATAGTTCTTGCAAGCCCAAAGCATTCCACCTTCTGACTTAATAACATTTGCTACTGCTGCATCTATTAATGTATATTTATATGCTATACCACACTTTTCAAATTTTTCTTTATATTCATTTTCAAAGATTTCTTCAAATACATCTTTAAATGTATGGTCATATTTTTTAGAAATGGTATCTTTAGCACCAAACCATAAATCTTGTTTTAAATCTAAAGCATAATTAAAACAGCTTCTTGCAAAACTTTCAATAGATTTATTTATATTGTGCATTCCCATAACAACGCCACTACTATCAAAGTTATGTACTAATTCTCTTTGAACTTCTCCATTTTCAGAAGTAAATACAAGCTCACACTTTCCTTTTCCTTCTATCTTCATTTCTGAAGCTTTATATATATCACCATAAGCATGTCTAGCTATTGTTATTGGTTTCTTCCAGCTTCTAACATATGGTTTAACTGGTCCAACTATAATTGGTGCTCTAAATACAGTACCATCTAAAATAGCCCTTATTGTTCCATTAGGACTTTTCCACATTCCTTTCAAATTATATTCTTCAACTCTTGAAGCATTAGGAGTTATTGTTGCACACTTTACACCTACTCCATATTTCTTTATTGCATTAGCTGAATCTACAGTTACCTGATCATTTGTTTCATTTCTATATTCTAAACCAAGATCATAATATTCTGTTTTTAAATCAATAAAAGGATTTAATAATTCTTCTTTTATACTTGCCCATACTATTCTAGTCATTTCATCTCCATCAAGTTCTACTAATGGAGTTGACATCTTTATTTTTTCCATTTTATAATTGCCCCCTTAAATTGCTTATTTAACTGTAATTAACACTGTTAATTATACATTATGATTGTATTTTTTTCAATTTTTATGCTAAATATATAAAGCACAAAAATAGGATATATAATACTGTGCAATACTATATATCCTAGTCTTAACTATAAAAATATTTTTATTAATGTTACCGCTATTATTATCTGACATGTTCCTACTAAAAGCCCATATGCTAAAGATCTAGGTCCTTCTTTAACTAAATCAGAGAATTTAACTTTTAAACCAATTGCAGCTAATGCTATTATTTCAAAATTGCTGCTTATTATTTTAAATCCATGCTGAATACTTACAGGTATTAATCCAAAACTATTTGCAATACATAATATAAAGAATCCTATTATATACCATGGTATGCTTACATGCGACTTCTTTTCTCTTTCTATTATTTCTTCTTTAGGAATATGTTCTTCATGTTTTATATTTATTCTTGAAAATCCCATTACAACAAACACTAAAAATATTATTCTTATAATTTTAAATATTGTTGCCATTGTAACTACATCTTCATTAATAAATTTAGCTGACGCAATTACCTGTCCTACAGATTGAAGAATCCCTCCAATCATAGCAGAAGTTTCTGTTAATGAATTCTTATATAAAAGTGCAGCAATCATAGGAAGGACAAACATTAATATTGTCCCTGTCAAATTAACGATAGTAACTGAAATAGCTTTATCCTTATCACTTGCATATATGCATGGTGCTGTTGCAGCAACTGCTGAAGAACCACATACAGCATTTCCTGAACACATTAATAAAGAATACTTCTGAGAAAAACCCATTTTCTTTCCTATGAAATATGTAATTAATATTGTTAATGTCATTTGCATAGCAATAAATAATACACCATTAAATCCCAATGTAGCAATTTGCATAAAATTAATTGTAGCTCCCATAAGAACAATTGAATATGAAAGTAAATCTTTTTCCGAAAAATTGAATCCTTTATTGTATTTTGATTTATTAAATATAGTATTTCCTAGTATAATACCTGCAATAATTGAAAAACTTGATGCCCCTAGACTAGGTACAAGAGTACCTAAGAATTTCCCAATCAAAGCTACAAATACTGCAATAATGAAACCAGGTATTATATCTTTTATTTTTTTCATAATAGTATATCACCTCTTAAATCTTTTTGTATTTTCATAGTAAATATTTTCATCAGCTTTATATTATTTTTTTCCTTTTTGCTGAGTTCTACTCTTAATACAAAAATAATTATAATCTCAAAATATTAATAAGTGAAATACTAGTTATTTATATAATCTATAACTATTTAGTTATGATTGTTTTTTATTTATATTAAATATTTATTAATCCTATCTCTTTATAAAGTTCTTAAAAATTTTTATTGTAAATTTTTAAATCAATACTATATAAACTTCTATACTTCAACTAGAATTTTCTTGAATAATCTATGAACATTTTTATATTGTTGCTTAAAAATTTATCTTTATGATAAATAAGACTAAGCATTCTCTTTATTTTTTTATCTTTAATTCTAAAGCCACTCAAACTTCCATTTTCAATTTTTTCTATTACACTTCTTTTAGAAAGACAACTTACACCTAAATTCGCTTCAACACTTTTCTTAATAGCTTCTGTATTTCCAAGTTCCATAAATACATTATATTCAATATTATTATTTTCAAAAAAACTTTCTACAACTTCTCTTGTTCCGCTTCCACCTTCTCTCATTATTAACTTTTCCTTTGCTATATCTCCATCTTCTAAATTCTCTTTTCTATTCCATGAGTGTGACAGGCTGCATATGAATATAAGTTCATCTTCCCACATCTCTTCTTTAATTATTTCTTCATAAGAACATCTACCTTCTATGTAAGCAAAGTCAATTTCGTTTTCAAGTATCATCTTTTCTATTTTTTCTGTATTAGCAACACTCAATGATACCTCGATACCTTTATGTTCTTGTAAAAATCCTTTAATTATATCTGGTAAAATATATATGCCAATAGTTGTACTTGCTCCTATTTTTATTTTTCCCTTTTCATTTTTGCTCATATCACTTACTGTTTTTAATCCCTCTTCATATAAATTCAGGATTCTTCTAACATAACTTAAATAAACTTCTCCTTCTTGAGTTAGGAATAATTTTTTACCTATTCTATCAAACAATTTAACATCAAGTTCTTCCTCTATTTCATGAATAGCCTGGCTTATAGATGGCTGACTTATATAAAGCTTTTTTGCAACTTTTGTCATATTAAGTTCTGTAGCTGTTTCATAAAATATTTTTAATTTTCTAAAATTCATATAGCATTTCTCCCTATGTTTTTATTTAAATATGTTATTATTTCTCAATGGATTAAATCTTATATTATTTTTATTATATATTTTATCATTAATCTTATAAAATAATAATAAAAATAACAGAATCAGTAATTCAACCAATTCTGTTATTTCCATTTATCTATCTACTTATTATCAACATCTTCATAATCAACATCTATAATTTCTCCGTTAGTGTAATCATCTGAAGAAGTATATACATCTTGTGCATTACTATTTGTACTGCTATTACTGTTATATATATTTCTATTTACATCTTCATCTCTTTTTTCGCCTTCAATTTTTCCTTTAAGCTTAACCACTGCATAAATTATAATTCCAGCAACAATTAGAAATGGAAGAAGCTTAATAAACAAAGTTGCTACTACAAATAAAACACATACTGTTCCAATTATATATATATATCTATTCATACACTCATCCTCAATGTCTACTATTTTTTCTTATATTATACCTTAACATATCTAAATTTACAATGTGTAAAACATGTTTCTATTTTTATACATTTCTTTTTATATTATATTGATAATTACAAATGTTTCGCTATTTAATTAGATCTCAAAATTTTACTTTACACAAATTTTATTCTAAGTTATGTATTATAAAATTATAATTTTTATACTTTATTCCTGTAGATTCATATATAATTATTAAATTAAAAGTTTTATAAACAAAATCTAAGAAAAATTAACATTTATTACTAAAAATAGTTTTTATTAAAATTTCTCCAAAAATTTATGATAACCTTATCATGATGATATTAACATAATTTTTAACCAATAAGTTACAAAAGGAGGAGTAAAAATTATAAAAACTCAATAAAATTTATGTTTTATCATAAATGCTAAAGATAAGTTTATTAGCTTACATCATCTCTTCAATACACAAAAGTAAATATAAAAAAATCAAAAAAGGGGGATTAATAAATGTGTAAAATTTTCAAAACCTTTAAAAAAGCCCTAATAGCTGGAGCAATAGTAATGGCACAAACTATTGCTTTTATGATGCCTATGCCAATTACAGCGTATGCCGCTTCAAGTAATGGTTTTCAGGTAAGTGGTACTAAATTGTATGATGCAAATGGTAAAGAATTTGTAATGAGAGGAATAAATCATGCACACGCCTGGTATAAAGGTCAAGAATCTACTGCAATTCCTGCTATAGCAAAGACAGGTGCAAATACTGTAAGAGTCGCTTTAGGTGATGGCGATCAATGGGGATATGATGATATTAATACTGTAAAAAATATCATTTCACTTTGTGAGAAAAATAATCTAGTAGCAGTTTTAGAAGTCCATGATGCTACAGGCTCTGATGATTATTCAAAGCTTGATAATGCCGTAAATTATTGGATAAGTATGAAAGATGCATTAAAAGGAAAAGAATCAACTGTAATATTAAATATTGTAAATGAATGGTACGGCACTTGGGATGGTCAAAAATGGGCGGAAGGATATGAAAAAGCAATTCCTAAATTAAGAGCAGCAGGTATTGATAATACTATTATGGTTGATTCTGCTGGATGGGGTCAGTATCCAAAATCAATAGCTGATTATGGTAAAGCTGTATTTAATTCTGATCCAGATAAAAATACAATGTTTTCAATTCATATGTATGAATATGCTGGTGGAGATGCAAATACTGTAAAAACTAATATCGATAGTGTTATTAATCAAAATCTAGCATTATGTATTGGTGAATTCGGAATAAGACATACTAATGGCGATGTTGATGAGGAAACTATTATGAATTACTGCCAAGAAAAATCAGTAGGTTATATAGGATGGTCTTGGTATGGAAATGGTACTGACTGGATATATCTTGATATTGCAAATGACTGGTCTGGAAACTCATTAACTGAATGGGGTAATAAATTATTAAATTATAAAAACGGAATAAAAAATACTTCAAAAATATGTTCAGTGTTTAATGGTTCAACAGGTGGAAGTGATCAAGGAACATCTGGAAATAAAATAACTGTTGAAGCTGAAGATGGATATTTAAATGGTGTTCAAAAATCAACTGAACGTTCTGGATACTCTGGAAGTGGATATGTTACTGGTTTTGATAATAATAGTGATTATATCGAATTAAATGTAAACGTTCCTTCTTCAGGGACTTATTACTTAAATGTACAGTATGCATCACAATACGGTGACAAATATACAAAACTTATTGTAAATAACTCTGACCACGGAGATAAACTATTAAAACAATCAACTAAATTTATCGATGGATACCTTGATGAGATATCTTTAAATTCAGGAGATAATAAAATTAAACTCCAAAATGATTGGGGATATTACGATATTGATAATATCACTGTTACTAAAAAATAATATCGATTAGATCCTTACACAATAACAATTAAAAATAATCGGAAACTTCAAAATGTAGTACATACATTTCTAGTGTTTCCGATTATTTTATATATTTTTTAATATATTAGATTTAACTTCTTAAGAATTTATCAACAGCTTCTCCTGCTTCTATTCCATCAGCTATTGCTCTTACTACTAATGATTGACCGCTTCTTGCATCTCCAGTAGTAAATATTTTTGGAACGTTTGTCTTATATGAACCTTCTTTTGTCTGAACATTACTTCTAGCATCACTTTCAACAGCAAATGCATTTTTTAGGTAATCTTCAGAACCTGTGAATCCCATAGCTAATAATATTAAATCAGCTTTGTAATTCTTTTCTGATCCTTCAACTGGAATAGGAGCAAATCTTCCATTTTCATCTTTCTTCCATTCAACTTTTACAGTATCAACACTTTCAACATTTCCATCTTTGTCAGCATTTACTTTTGTAACGGTTGTTAAATATTCTCTCGGATCTCTACCAAATAATTCTATAAATTCTTTTTGGCCATAATCAACCTTAAGAACCTTTGGCCATTCTGGCCATGGATTATTTGCACTACGGTTTTTAGATGGTTCTCCCATTATTTCAAATTGAACTAATGATTCACATCCATGTCTTAAAGATGTTGCAACACAGTCTGTACCTGTATCACCACCACCAATTACTATTACATTCTTACCTTCAGCACTTATATAATTCTTATCTTTTAAATTAGAATCTAATAGGCTCTTTGTACTTGCTTTAAGGAAATCTACTGCAAAATGTATTCCCTTAACCCCTTCTCTGCCTTCACACACAAGATCTCTAGGCTGAGATGCTCCTGTTGCAAGTACTACAGCATCATATTCATCACAAATTCTTTGTGCATCGTAATTCTCACCAACATTTGCATTACATACAAATTTAATTCCTTCTTCAGCCATAAGATGAATTCTTCTTAAAACAACTTCCTTATCAAGCTTCATGTTTGGTATACCATACATTAATAATCCACCTGGTCTGTCGCTTCTTTCAAAAACAGTAACTTTATGACCACATCTATTTAACTTGTCAGCAACTGCAAGTCCTGCAGGACCTGATCCAATCACTGCTACAGTTTTTCCAGTTCTTTTTGCTGGAGGATTAGCCTTTACAATTCCAGTTTCAAAAGCAGTATCTATTATTGCTCTTTCATTTTCCTTTATACTTACAGAAGGCCCATTTATACCACATGTACATGCTGATTGACATGGCGATGGACATACTCTGCTTGTAAATTCAGGGAATGGACTTGTTTTATGAAGTCTTTCATAAGCTAATTTCCATTTTCCTCTATAAACAAGATCATTCCATTCAGGAATCAGGTTGTGCAACGGACAACCTGTAACCATTCCTGAAATAATAACTCCTGATTGACAGAAAGGAACTCCACAATCCATACATCTTGCACCTTGAATTTGTTGTTCTTCTAAAGTGAGTCTTGTATGGAATTCATCATAGTCATTTAATCTTTCTTTTATATCTCTATCTTTTCCTACTTTTCTTTCATATTCTAAAAATCCAGTTGGTTTTCCCATATTTCACAAGCCTCCTACTTACCTTTAACTTCTTGGAATGTTTTAATTAACGCTTCATCTTCGTCACATCCAAGATTCTTGTATTTTTCAACAGTTTCTATTACCTTTTTATAATCACTAGGTATTATCTTAATAAAATTAGATTTTTCTGTTTCAAAGTTAAATAGTATCTTGTTACCTTTTGGTGAACCTGTAGTATTTACATGTTCTTCAATTAAATCTTTAAGAATCTTTTCATCATCTAAGTTTAATTCTTCTAAAAGAACCATATCTTCATTTATATTGATTCTGAAGTTTTCATCTTCTTTATAAAGATAAGCAACTCCACCACTCATACCAGCTGCAAAGTTGATTCCTGTTTTACCTAAAACAACAACTTTTCCTCCAGTCATATATTCACATCCATGGGCTCCAACACCTTCAACAACAGCAGTTGCACCAGAATTTCTTACACAGAATCTTTCTCCTGCAATACCATTTATAAATACTTTTCCTGATGTAGCTCCATATAATGCAACATTACCAATTAATATATTTTGATCTGCAATAAATGATGATTTCTTTGGTGGATATACTACTAATTTACCACCTGATAATCCCTTACCAAAGTAGTCATTAGCATCTCCTTCTACTTCAAATGTTAAACCATTTGGTACAAATGATGCAAAACTTTGACCAGCTGAACCATTACACTTAATTGTTATAGTGTCTTCTGGTAATCCCTTATGTCCATTTACTCTTGTTACTTCTGAACCAAGTATAGTTCCAAGTGTTCTGTCTGTATTAGTTATATCAACTTCCATACTTGTCTTTTGACCATTTTCAATGGCATCTTTAAACTTATCTAAGAATATTTTTTCATCAATTACTGACTGTAATTTAAAATCATATTTCTTTTCTGGATTAAATTTAACAACTTTTCCTCTATATTTATCTGGAGTATAAAGTACAGAACTTAAATCAATATTTTTAGCCTTCCAGCCATGAATATTTTCTTTTTGCTTAAGTCTATCTACTCTACCAATCATTTCATCAATTTTTCTAAATCCAAGTTTAGCCATGATTTCTCTAAGTTCCTGTGCAATAAAATACATAAAGTTAACTACGTATTCTGGTTTTCCTTTAAATCTCTTTCTTAACTCTTCATTTTGAGTAGCTACACCAACTGGACATGTATCTAAGTTACATACTCTCATCATTACACATCCAAGTGTTACTAATGGTGCAGTTGCGAATCCAAATTCTTCTGCTCCAAGAAGTGCTGCAATTGCAACATCTCTACCACTCATAAGCTTACCATCAACTTCTACTCTTACTCTTTCTCTTAATTCATTAAGAAGTAAAGTTTGATGTGCTTCAGCAAGACCTAATTCCCAAGGAAGTCCTGCATTTTTGATTGAGTTTCTAGGTGATGCACCAGTTCCTCCATCATAACCTGAAATTAATATTACTTCAGCTCCACCTTTTGCAACACCAGCTGCAACAGTACCTACTCCACATTCAGACACTAATTTAACAGAAACTCTTGCACCTGTATTAGCATTCTTTAAATCATAGATTAATTGAGCTAAGTCCTCTATAGAGTAAATATCATGATGTGGTGGTGGTGATATAAGTCCCACACCAGTAGTTGAATGTCTTGTTTTTGCAATCCAAGGATAAACCTTTCCTCCTGGAAGCTGACCACCTTCACCTGGTTTTGCACCTTGTGCTAATTTGATTTGAAGTTCATCAGCATTAACTAAGTATTCTGAAGTAACACCAAATCTTCCTGATGCAACCTGTTTGATTGAAGATCTTCTGCTATCTCCATTTTCATCTAGGTTCCATCTTTCTCTATCTTCTCCACCTTCACCAGTGTTAGATTTACCACCAATTCTATTCATTGCAATGGCTAAAGCTTCATGAGCTTCTTTTGAAATTGATCCATAAGACATAGCTCCAGTCTTAAATCTCTTAACAATTTCATCAACTGATTCAACTTCTTCTAGTGGAATTTCATTAGAACTATAGTTAAATTCTAATAAACCTCTTAAATTTATTTCAGCCTCTTCATTATCTATTAACTGTGTGTATTCCTTAAATAATTCATAATTATTAGTCCATGTAGACTCTTGTAATTTATGAATAGTTAATGGATTATATAAATGCTCTTCCTGACCATTGTTACCACTTCTTAATTTTTCATATCCAGGTGTATCTAAAGAAAAATCTGCCGAATAAGTTTTTTCTTTAAATGCATTTTCATGTCTGATTTCAGCTTCCTTTTGAATTTCATCTAATCCAATACCTTCAATTCTGCTTACAGTATTAGTGAAGTATCTATCTATAACTTCTTTTCTTATACCTATAGCTTCAAATATCTGAGCGCCTTGGTATGATTGAATAGTCGAAATACCCATTTTAGAAAGAATCTTAGTTATTCCTTTAAGTACTGCTTTATTATAGTTATAAACAGCCTTATCGTAGTCAATTCCTTCTAATAATTCATCTTCCATTAATCCTCTTATTGTTTCATAAGCCATATATGGATTAATAGCTGATGCACCAAATCCAAGTAAAGTTGCAAAATGATGTACCTCTCTTGGTTCTCCACTTTCAAGAATTAATCCAACTGAAGTTCTTGTTCCTTTTTGAACCATATATTGATGAAGTGCTGAAACAGCAAGTAATGCAGGAATTGGAATTTTATTTGCTGAAACATTTCTGTCTGATAATATTAAAATAGTATATCCTTTTATATATGCATCTTGAGATTTTTCAAATAATTCATCTAATGCATCTTCTAAAGATGTTCCTTTGTCATATACTATATCAATAACTTTTGATTTTAAGTTTCCTTTATTATATGCTTTAATTTTTGCTAATTCATCATTATTTATAATTGGTGAATCAAGTTTAATAAGTTCACAGTTTGAAGGCTTATCTTCTAAAATATTTCCTTCTGGTCCAAGATAAACATTTGATGCTGTTACTATTTCTTCTCTTATTGCATCTATTGGTGGATTTGTTACTTGTGCAAATAATTGCTTAAAGTAGTTAAATAAAGGTTGTGCTTGCTTAGATAATACTGCAATTGGAGTATCAACACCCATAGCTGCTAATGGTTCTGCTCCAGTTTCAGCCATTGGAAGCATAGTTGACTTAACTTCTTCGTATGTATATCCAAAAGTTTTTTCAAGTCTTCTTCTTGTTTCCTTATCATATTCTATCTTAAGCTTTTTGCTTTCCTTCATCTTATCTAATGTCACAAGATTTTCTTCAAGCCATTCACCATATGCATTTTCGTTAGCATAAGCATTCTTTAATTCTTCATCACTTATAACTTCCTTTTTAGCAGTATCAACTAAAAGCATTCTTCCTGGCATTAATCTATCTTTCTTTTCAACTATTTCAGCTGGTATATCTAATGCACCAACTTCTGAAGAAAGAATAAGTCTTCTATCCTTAGTAATATAATATCTTGAAGGTCTTAATCCATTTCTATCTAAAACTGCACCAACTTTTTCACCATCTGTAAATACAATAGATGCTGGTCCATCCCATGGTTCCATTAGTGTAGCATTATATTCATAAAAATCTCTTTTTTCTTTACTCATAGTCTTGCTCTTATACCATGGTTCTGGAATCGCCATCATAACAGCTCTAGTTAGATCCATACCATTCATATATAAGAATTCAAGATTATTATCAAAAATTGCTGAGTCTGATCCTTCCTTATTTATTATAGGAAGTACTCTATTTAAATCTTTACCAAGTACTCTTGATTTAACATTTGTTTCTCTTGAGTAAATCTTGTTTACATTTCCTCTTAATGTATTTATTTCACCATTATGAATCATAAATCTGTTTGGATGAGCTCTTTCCCAGCTTGGGAATGTATTAGTACTATATCTTGAGTGAACTAATGCAAGTGAAGTTTCTAATCTTTCATCATCAAGATCTCTATAGAATTCTCTAAGTTGTGTTGATAAAAGCATACCTTTATACACAATTGTCTTTGATGAAAAAGATGCTATATAGAAAGTTTCATTTAAAAATTTGCTTATCCATCCAGCTCTTTTTTCAATATTTCTTCTTACAATATATAATTTTCTTTCAAAATCTCTTCCTCTTTTTGTACCATTAGGTCTCTTTACAAAAGCTTGCATAATATATGGCATAGCTTCTAAAGATGCCTTTCCAAGTATTGATGGATTAGTTGGTACTTCTCTCCATCCTATAAGTCCAAGGTTTTCTTCTTTACATATATCTTCAAAAAGACTTACAGCTTCTTTTCTTGCCTTTTCTTCTTGAGGTAAGAATAACATTGCCACTGCATAATCTCCCTCATCACCTAGACCTTCTCCTTTAGAGCCTAATTCTTCTTTGAAGAATTCATGAGGTATATTAAATAATACCCCTGCTCCATCTCCTGTATTTTCATCAGCACCAGTTCCACCTCTGTGCTTTAATTTTTCTAATATTGTTAAACAATCTGATAGAATTTCATGAGACTTTTCACCATCAATGTTAACTATAGTCCCAATACCACATGCATCATGTTCAAAAAATGGATTATATAATCCTTGTGCATTTGGATAATTATTTTCCATCTAATTTCCCCCCTGAATTTATAATATATTGTTAATCTTATGCTACTGTTAGCCCCTACTAAAAAGAGGAAGCAACATTACCATAACTTTTAACATGTAAAATTTTAATACTTAATTTTTAATACTTAATTTTTAATAATCTATTTTATATGTAGTAAGTAACGAGTAAATTAATATTTGCAATTCATTTACTCGTATTATTTATTACCAAAACTTAAATCTATTATTTTAAAGAAATATGTTAGAATTTAGTCTACCATATTTCTTTGATTTTATTCAAGTTCTTGTAATATTAAACTAGCAATATCCTTCATTCGTCTCCCTGAATCCATGCTTATTTTTTGCATATATCTAAAAGCTTCATTTTCTGTAAGTCCAGACGTTGACATCAATTGTCCTTTCGCTTTTTCAATAAGCTTTCTGTCTTCAAGCGTATGTTCCAGCTTTTCAACTTTTTGTTTTAACTTCTTAATTCTCCTTTTACTTTGGAAAATTAAATCTATTGCATTTGTTAAAAGAACACTAGAAATCTTAGTTCCCATACAGTATATATCTGTGTCTTCTTCTATATATGACCTATAAGGTTCATTAACAAGAGCTAAAAAACTGGTATAGTCCACTAGATTTTCATAAGCATCTAGTAGACTCATATCCTTAAATTTATATCCAACTAAGACAAGGTCAGGGGAATATTGCATAACTAATCTAATTAATTCATTGCCTGATGTGCAAAGGGCTATAATATCATATCCCTCTTGAGTTAATAGGGTTTTTAATTTTGTTGCTGTTTCAATATTACCTACTGCTATAATAATTTTTCCTTTTTGCATCATTGCAATCCCCACCTTAAATGATAATCAGAGCTACTAGATTAATATCTATTTAAATAGTTCTCAATTTCCCAATCATGTACTTTAGTTCTATAATCATCCCATTCAGCTTCTTTAGCTTCCACGTAATTTTCATAAATATGTTCACCTAAGGCAGCTTTAGCTAATTCACTTTCTTTCATGAAATTAACTGCTTCATATAAATTGTTTGGTAAATTATCTATTCCAGCATCTTCTCTTTCCTTATCACTCATTGCAAAGATATTAGCAACTGTTTCTGGTTCAACTTCTAAATTATTCTTAATTCCATCTAAACCTGCTTGTAATAACACTGCTAACACTAAGTATGGGTTTGCACTTGGATCTGGACATCTAAGTTCTACTCTAGTCCCTGCCCCCCTTGAAGCTGGTACTCTAATTAATGCTGTTCTATTACTGCAAGACCAAGCTAAATAAACTGGAGCTTCATATCCTGGTACTAATCTCTTATAAGAGTTAACTAATGGATTAGTAACAGCTGATAATCCTTTTATGTTCTTTAATAATCCAGCTATAAATTGGTAAGCTTCTTTACTTAATCCATTTTTATCACTTGGATCTGCAAAAGCATTTTTACCATCTTTAAATAATGACATATTTACGTGCATTCCAGAACCATTTATCCCAAATATTGGTTTTGGCATAAAAGAAGCATGTAGACCGTGTCTTTGAGCAATTGCTTTAACAACTAATTTGAATGTCATAATTTTATCAGCTGTTTCTAATGCTGGTCCGTATTTAAAGTCAATTTCATTTTGTCCTTCAGCAACTTCATGGTGAGATGCTTCAATTTCAAATTCCATTTCCTCTAATGCTAAAGTCATATCTCTTCTTGCATTTTCGCCTTTATCTGTTGGAGCTAAATCAAAGTATCCAGCCTTATCTTGAGTTATAGTTGTTGCCTGACCATTTTCATCTGTTTCGAATAAGAAAAATTCACATTCTGGTCCAACATTCATTTCAAATCCTAATTCTGCTGCATCATCAATAGCTCTTCTTAATGCATATCTAGGATCTCCTTCAAATGGTGTTCCATCAGGTCTGTAAATATCACAAATTAATCTTGCTACTTTACCTTGTTGTGGTCTCCATGGGAATATTACAAAAGTATCTAAATTTGGTCTTAAGTACATGTCTGATTCTTCTATTCTAACAAATCCATCAATAGAAGATCCGTCAAACATCATTTGATTGTCTAAAGCTTTTTCTAATTGCTTTTCTGTTATTGCTACATTTTTTAATGCTCCGAAGATATCTGTAAATTGAAGTCTTATAAATCTAACTCCATTTTCCTCTACTAATTTTAAGATATCTTCCTTTGTATATTTTGCCATTGAAAATTCCCCCTTTTTCTTACTAAAAAAAGACGCACAATAGATAGGTTTTAACCATCTATTGAACGCCCTTGCTCAATTCATATCTTATATTCAAATTATATAGTATTTTTTGTTGTAAATCAACACTTTATTTAAAAAAATATATTTTTTATATATTTTTCTTAATAAAAATAATTATAATTTGAAAATACTTAATTTATTAAAGTCGTTTTAAAAATAACTTCTTCAATTCATTATATTCAACGCATTAATATTTGGTGCTTAATTTTCTATGCTTTTTATGTTATTTATATGAAATTATTAGTTTTTATATTACCATAAATTTAAGTATAAAAAAATAGATATTTAATCAGAATCCTTAAATTCTAAATTCTGACCAAATATCTATTTGTATTAATAAAAGCATTATTATCTATTATTCATTAATTAAAGCTTCCTTACCTGTTGCTCCTGTTCTTATTTTAACTACATCTTTAACATCATAAACAAATATCTTACCGTCTCCAATTTCTCCAGTTCTTAATATTTTAGTTGCAACATCAATAACCTTTTGAACTGGTACTTCACAGACAATGATTTCAATTTTAATTTTAGGTAATAACTTTAATTCCATTGGAACACCTCTATAATATTGTATATCACCTTTTTGAGTTCCACATCCTAATACTTGAGTTACAGTCATTCCCATAATACCTATTTCATTAAGTGCTGTCTTTAATTCATCAAAATTGCTCTTTCTTGTAATTATTTCTATTTTACTTATACTATCTGCCATTTTTAAAACCCCCCTCTTTTCAGTTGACAGTTAACAGTTTTCAGTTAACAGTTATTGGTTTATATTCTTGCATAATATCTTATTACTTCATATTCTCAAAAATTTCTTTCAAATATTCAAACTAAAAAGTTAACTGTTACTTGTTAACTGCTACTTGTTAACTGATTACATGTTTATATCTACACTTTGGAAATCTGCATAACTGCTTTCAAGTCCATGTTCTTCTATATCAAGACCTCTAATTTCTTCTTCTCTTGTTACCCTTAAACCAATTGTTGCTTTAATTCCTTTAAATAAGATTGTTGCTGTAGCCACAGACCAAATTGCTACTGCTGCAACACCTAAGCATTGAACTCCAAGGAATTTGAAGCCTCCACCATAGAATAATCCACCATCCATAGCAAATACACCAGTTAAAATTGTTCCAACAACACCGTTAATACAGTGAACACCAACTGCACCGACTGGATCATCAACTTTTAATACCTTATCAACAAATTCAATTCCATATACCATTGCAAATGCTGAAATAACACCTATAATTGCTGCTCCAAGAGGTGAAACAACATCACATCCTGCTGTAATAGCAACCAATCCTGCAAGAACACCATTTAAAGACATACTTACATCTGGCTTTCCATATTTAACCCATGTAAGAACCATTGTTACTGTTGCTGCCGCTGCTGCTGCTAAGTTTGTTGTAATAAATACTCTAGAACTTAATTCTAATGCACCTTCACCTGTAATACCAAGGCTTGAACCTGGGTTAAACCCAAACCAGCCCATCCAAAGGATGAATACTCCAAGTGCACCAAGTGTTAAACTGTGTCCTGGAATTGCATTTGATTTACCATCTTTAGAATATTTACCAATTCTAGGTCCAAGTATTGTTGCTCCAACTAATGCACACCATCCACCAATAGAGTGAACTGCTGTTGATCCTGCAAAATCATGGAATCCTAACTGCGCTAACCAGCCGCCACCCCATATCCAGTGACCTGCAATTGGGTATATAACTGCACTGATGATTGCACTATATATACAATAAGAAATAAATTTAGTTCTTTCTGCCATAGCTCCAGAAACTATTGTTGCTGCTGTTGCACAGAACACTGTCTGGAAAAATAAAAATGCATAATTATTAACTGAAGTAGCTGCATTTTCAGCAGTTCCATCTGTAAAAAATCCTGGAATACCAATTATTCCTGCTGCATCTTTTCCAAACATTAAACCAAAACCTATAATCCAATATATAAGTGATCCTAAAGCAAAGTCCATTAAGTTTTTCATTATAATGTTACCAGCATTCTTTGAACGAGTAAAACCCGTTTCAACCATTGCAAAACCTGCTTGCATCCAAAATACTAAAATCCCCCCAAGTAATACCCAAAGAGTATCTATAGCCATATTTGTATCCATATTAATATCCTCCTCTATTAAATGTACAACAAGCCAAATATACTTTAATTCCTATTTTTAAGAATTTATTACATTAAGTAGTTAAAAACAGCCCTTGTCCATTATTTAATAATAATTACAAATTAATTACTATCTCCTATAAATTCTGCAGAAAATTATTTTGGATAATAAAAAACGAAGTCATAGAAAGTTAATACTTCTATGACTTCGTCGTCAAACTTATTTAATTTATGTTTTCATTATATATTGCTATTTATTTCAAGTCAATACTTTTTGTAAGCTTTTTTACATGAAAATGTTATCAATGAATAATTTTCCTATATTCTTAAGTTATAATTACCCTTTTATATAATATAATTATCCATATACTATAATTCCATAACATAAACAATAACCAACATACTTTTCAATAATATAATTTGAAATTTTTACATTATATATAACAAATTATTTTTGAAATGAATTTCATATAATCTTCATTATATATTATTTTTAATTTTTAATTAAAATCTTTAAAATCAATCTATCTTCACTATAATTAATCAAATCACCTAAATGTTCTTTATGAAATTATTAATAATCAATTATTATTAATAATTTTCTTGAACATTATTAGATAAATTGCTACAATTTATTATGTAAAAATTATAAATACATATAAATATTGGGGGCTATAAATATGAAGACAATCGTAACAAAATTTGGTGGCAGCTCACTGGCTGACGCTAATCAATTCAAAAAGGTAAAAGAAATAATAAACGCTGATGCTGGAAGAAGATATGTGGTACCTTCAGCACCAGGAAAAAGACACTCTAAAGATTCAAAAGTAACTGACCTTTTATATCTTTGCCAATCACACATTTCTGTTGGAATATCTTTAGATGATGTTTTTAATTTAATAAAAGAAAGATATTTAGGAATTATCAATGATTTGAATCTAGATTTTAATATTAACGAATACTTAGAAATTATCAAAAAAGATCTTGAAGCTGGTGCATCTAAAGATTATGCAGCAAGTCGTGGAGAATTTTTGAACGGATTAATTTTAGCTAACTATTTAGGATTTGAGTTCGTTGATGCTAAGGATGTAATTGTATTTAATGCTGATGGTTCATTAGATGCAATTGCAACAGACGAAGCTTTAAGAGAAAAACTTTCAAAAGTTTCAAACGCTGTAATTCCTGGTTTCTATGGTGCAGATAAAGATGGTAACATCGTTACATTTTCAAGAGGTGGTTCAGATGTAACTGGTGCTTTAGTTTCTGCAAGTATAGCTGCAGATCTTTATGAAAACTGGACAGATGTTTCAGGATTTTTAATGGCAGATCCAAGAATTATAGATAATCCAAAGCCAATAAGTAGAATTACTTATTCGGAACTTAGAGAATTATCTTATATGGGAGCTTCAGTTTTACATGAAGATGCAATATTCCCTGTAAGAAAAACTGGTATTCCTATAAATATTAAAAATACAAACAAGCCTCAGGATTCTGGAACATTTATAGTACAAAATTCTGACTGCTCAGATAATCCAACTATAATAACTGGTATTGCTGGTAAAAAAGACTTTACTGTTATTTCAATAACAAAAGCATCTATGAACTCAGAATTAGGATTCTGTAGAAAGCTTTTATCAGTATTAGAACAAAATAATATCTCTTTTGAGAACATGCCATCAGGAATAGATACTGTTTGTCTTGTAATTTCTGATTCACAATTAAAGAATAAAACTCAGCATGTTGTTGAAGAAATTAAAAGAACTTGTAATCCTGATACAATTGAAGTACATCCAGGAATGGCAATGATTGCAACAGTTGGACGTGGTATGGCTAAACAAAGAGGAACTGCTGCAAAAATATTTGCTGCACTTTCACAAGCTGATGTTAATATACGAATGATTGACCAAGGTTCAAGTGAAATGAATATTTTAGTTGGAATAGAAAATGATAATTTCGAAAAAGGTATTGCTGCTATATACAATGCTTTTAACTAATGGTGACTGTCACCTACCGAAAAATGTCTAATTAAAAGGAACTGTTGCATTAGGAATTTAAACTACTTATTTAGTATGTTTAACCCTTTTGTAACAGCTCTTTTTTTAATTTTCTATTAAATTCTCCACATATTTTTTATAATGTTCACTTGCATTGTCATTTTCAAAAAAAGATAATATCTTTTCACGATGTATTATATTATCTTTTCTTTTATCCATATAAACATTATAACTACTCCATAAATAATCTGCCGGATTTTCTACAATTTTTGCTCTAACTGGATTAAGGTGAATGTATTTACTTAATTCAATCATATAGGAACTACTATCAATTATTTTAGACAGATATCGTTCTTGAAAAAGATGTCCCACATAATTATATTTATTATTAAAATATTTTGCGTACAATCCATTTAATCTCTGCATGAATATTCCAATATGCCTTTCCTTCGTTTCAATCTGTAAATGTATATGATTTGTCATTAACACATAGCTAATAATTTCAAACTCATTTGAATACTTATCTAGCGACTCTCTAAGAATATTCATATAATTTACATAGTCTAAGTCCTCTCTAAAAATAGTGTATTTTCTATTACCTCTTATAGTTATATGCATAGTTGAATTCGGACACCATTTTCTACTTGTTCTACTCACATTCTTTCTCCTATATAAGTTTTTTCTATAATTATTGTCAACTTATACAGATTTTATTCTCGACATATTTCGGTAGGTGACAGTCACCTAAAACAAATCTGGACGTTCCTTATTTTTATTAAATCTTATATTTGGAGTTTCTAGCTTTATAGATTCTTCTTTTGAATAAAAAATATCATTATATCTAAAAAATGCTTCATTATTACTAAATGTAAAATCTTCTATTATATTATAATTAGGTCTTATATTTAAGGTCATAATTGGTTCATTACTTTTATTGAACGATATATTTTCATATTCACCTGTACTAGAATTAAATTTATATGAAATTCCAGGTATTTGGAATTCAATCACATTGTTATCATTATTAGGAATATCATTTATGCCATTCAAAGTATATGACTTACCATTTAATATACATTTATTTTGCAAATCAAATGAAAATTTCATATTATTTATTTTAAACTCATCAGTTATTGAGCCAATAAATTTGTTTGCTATTTCCGGCGATATTTGATTGTTTAACCAATTAGTAGAAAAATTATCCTGTTGATTCCAAAATTGATTCATTTGACTCTCATTTTTTTTAGTTTCATTGAATTTGTCATAATTAATCTTCAAAAAATAATTATCGTCTTTTTTCTCGTCTAAAGTTTCATTGCCTGGCATTATTATATCACTTAATTTGCAATGAACATCTTTTAGATTATTATTAGCATCAATAAGTCCTTCCTGACTATTTGTATATCCACCTTGATATTTCCAATTATCTCGTATAGGTATATCTCCTAAGTTCAAAGTTATAATTTTATATCCCTCTGCTTTTAATTGTCTTGCAATATTACCTAATTGATTACTATCGTCTATACTATTCTTACCAACTATTACTATATACTTGTCTACTGTGTTTTTTCTATTTTGATCTATTAATTCAGTAATATTAGAATCTGATCTTCCCTCAGCATTAATCTGTCTTACTTTATTAAGAGCAGGCACTATACTATACTTACCCATGACAGATGTTTGACTGCTAGCATAATTTATTAAATTAGTAATATATTCTCCATATACACCTTCATTCTCTGTCCGCCTAAAATCTAGTGTTCCATTATAATATTTAATACCTTCAGCATCTCCATTACTATCCCCATATGTTATGAATGAATATCTTGCCTTTAATGCCTTTAATTTGTCATCACTTATTATTTTGTTAAAAATATTATTACCTATATTAAAATTTTTCATAGCATCAGAATCTATAACCCAATATATATCTTTAGCATTAAGTTCTCCATATATATCCTCATAAGAAAACGAATCTGCATTTATTTTATATTTAATATCAATATTATTACCATCATAATTTACATCTTTAGGAGATTGTAGTTCCACTTTTATATCTGGAAATCTTTTGTTAATTATTCTAAGTTTATCTATTGGTAATTCTTTACTTAATCTATTGTTAAGTATACTATCATAAGAAACCTGACTATCATTTCCGAAGTTAACATTCCCTGCATTACTATTATTTTTAACTTTTAACTTAATAGTAAAATATACAGGATCTGCACTATACTTTGTTTTATCATAATTTAAATGGTAAATTATATTGGGTAATGATTTCTCATAGCTAGAACCAACATCAATAATATTTGAATCATTACTAGATAATTCAAATTGTTCTGGTATATTAAAATTTAGTTTAACATTTTTTATGTCATAATCAGATAATATAGAATCTGCTAGTTCATCAAATATACTTTCCATAGAATTTGAATCATTTGCACTAAAATAATCTCCATTCATACTATTGTTTACTTCTTTTGCTAAATCTACGGTACTTTCATTTAATGCACATCCTATAGTCATTACTTTTAATTCAGGAATACTTTGTTTAAGTTTTCGTCCTATATTTGTTGCATAATCAGTTGCCTTTTTAATTTTTATCTCATTCAATCTATTATCCCCAAAATCTACGTATCTTGTATTTTGAACGTTATTAAAATCATATATTGGATTAACATAGAAGCTACTTCCATTATTAAAATAAACAATATCATTATAATAATCATCAATATATCGTGCACCATACCAATATTGCCTTGACACCAAGTCACCATTTCTAAAAGAAAACACATTATTAGCCCAATAATAAGCACTATCATTAATAATAATGTTAGGTTTTTCTATTGTAATTGCTGTAGCTTCACCATCAGTAATTAGTATGACATATTTTTTTGAATTTCCATCTGTATTAAGAAGCATTTTCCCAGCTTCTCTTATACCATCTCCTTGATTTGTCGCACCTTCTACTTTTATGTTATCTATATACTTCTCATAACTCTTTTTATTATTATCATTTATTTCTGTAAGTTGCTTTATATTATTTGCATATCCAGAATAATATGAATATGGAATAATTCCAATTCTAATATTATCCTTATTATTGAATTTATTAATAAATTGTTTTGCAGATTGTTTTAACGAATATATCCTTTTATCTCTTTCATTATATGGAATACTATCATTATAAAAGTTAAAATTCATACTTCCTGAAGTATCAAGAATTAATACTATATCTTTTTTAACTTCTTCATTTATATCTTCTATCTGTAAATCTTCTGCGCTTATTTTATAGGTAAATTCAATTTCATCACCAGAACATAAATTTGAATAATTTTTAGTTTCAACATTATTAACTTTTAGTCTATCTAATTTTATACTTATTTGAGGCTTATCGTTTGTTCCAATTCTTACTATTGGTGTTTCTAAGGGAAATTCCCTATTTATCTCTGCATTTCCCAAGCTTTCTTTATATGAAAATTTACTTAAGTCTTTTCCATCAGAATCTTTTCCAAAGGTTCCACCTGCACCTATTGCTGTAACATCAAATGAAACAACAATATTATCATATGTAGGTTTAAATCCATAAGCATCTTTTATATACGTTATAAATTCTGATACATCTATATTAATTTTATTATTTCCTACTGTATTAATATTGACATATTTCTTTTGTCCATTATATTCAATTAATGCTCTATCACCTATTTGAAAATTTCCACCCAAATCAAATGTTAATTTAGCATTTTCTACTTTGTAAGAATTATCTGATACATTATTCCCAACACTTCCATAAATAGCTGATTGCAATGCAGGTCTCCAAACTGATGAATCAGCATAGTCAGTATACTTAGGAATAATTTTAAAATATATATTCTTGTTCATAGCAATTTTTTCTTTATCATCTTTTGATAAACTTGTACTATCACTAGGATGAATTTCTTTAAATAAATAATTTTCATCTCCTGATAAATTACTAATTACAGATTTCAAATTACTTTCACTTTCCGAATCTGTTGAATTGTCATCACTGCTACTTACATCTAGAATTATAATTCTATATCCACTATTCTTTATTTTGTTCATTGTTGATGAATTTATGTTATTTATTTTTCCACTTGATATTATAATAATAGCCTTATTCCGGTTTTTTTCCGTATTATTATTTGAATCTTGAAATAGCAAATCAGCTTTTTCCAATGCATTATTAATATTTCTTTCTTTTGAAGACATATTATTTATTGTTCCAATAATATTATTTGCTATACCATCTATATTATTACTTTGCCTCATTTGTACATTATTCATATCTTTGTCTAAATTCTGATTAATCAATGAATATGCATCATCAGCAAACCCTATTACAGTTCCCTTAATGTTCATACTTATCCCTAGATTTTTTTCGCTATTATTAACAAGGTCATTAATATTTACAGGTACATTTTGTGCAAATTGCCCTCTTCCTCTAGTCCCATTATCTTTGTCTTTCATATTGTTAGAGACATCCACTAAAAATACAGCTTCATCTATACCTGTTGTATATTCTTGTGGTTTTACACTATATTTTATATTTGTAGATTCACCTTCTTTTACTGTAACATCTGTATTGCTAGAAAGACTTACTTTAATATTACTACCATCTATACTAGACATTGCTGACACCTTCTCATTATCTGTAAATATATTACTTAAAATACACATACAAAAAATAGAGAGAGCAAATAAACTAAATTTTAACTTTACTTTTGAAAACATGCTTTCACCCCCCATTTTGAATTTATCATATATTCCTAAAAGTAACAGTAAAATCAATAGTATATTCTATAGTTTTTCCAGATTTATTTTTCTCTAAAATAATGTTAAATTTCAATCCTTTCGAATTAGAAATTTTATTATTGTTATCATTCAAATTTAATGGTTGAACATAGAAATGCTTAACATCAACAACTGTCTTTTTAGAGCCTATGTTTAATATTTTTGTATTCTCATCATATGATATATTAACATTTTCTAAATTAGTGATATTGTTGTAACTATTAACATCACTATTTTTAGTCAGCGATTCTAAACTTAATTTTGATACTTGAAGCCATTTCTTATCTCGTGTTTCGTCACCTGAAATGCTTATGAATTTATTTGACATAATTTCTCCGTTATAAGGTTCTTCAGTCACATTATCACTATCTATTTCACATAATATTATCTTGCTTGAATTCATACATATTTCACTTATATTTTCTTGAATATCTTTAGCTTCCATTTGAAGAGTGGTTTTAATATCTGATTCAGAAAATACCTTGTTTCCCGTCATAAAAACAGATAATGCAATTCCCATTATTAAAACTGTCATCCCCATTACAATGATCATTTCAATTAAAGTAAAGCCTGTTTTTTTTCTCATTTCCACTTCCTCTTCATTCCTATTTATTAATTTTCCATAAATTATTTTTTATAAATATTGTTGAATTAGATTCTGTCGTAAAACCATCAGAACCACTTGATTCCTCACTATATCCATACCCCATATTAGGGAAGATTTGATTAAAAATAGTCAAGTTTTTATTTTGAATGTTTTTTGTATAATCTTTGTTATATTTTAACGTAACTTTAGCACCATCTTTAACAGTTAGATTTCCGGAAACAATCAAATCACCTTCTATTTCATAATCTGTACTTATTGTCAAATCACCATTTACAACCATTACTCCCTTAAATTTATTTGAATTTACAGAAGAATATATTATATAATCTTCATTTTTATATTTAAATCCATCTGTATCCACATCATCATGATTTTCTTTTGTTACTATTACATTCTGTATTTTTTCAAATGTACTATCATTAATATCTTCAACATAATTTTTATCTTTTTTATTTTCTATATTTAAATTATACATATTGATTGCGTAATTTTTCTTTAAATTATTTATTTTTCCATTAACCTGCGCATCACCTTTTATATAATTTGCCTTTTGTACTTGTGCTTTTAAAACACCATCTACTTTTTCTCCATAAACGATATCCCCAATTGACTTCACTTTATTATTATCCTTTATGCTATTAAAAATAACACCTCCATAATCCAATCCTTTATCTAAATTAGAAATCCAATATTTATGGAAATGATCTATTTTTTTATTAATATCATCTGTATCTAATACTTTAAGTGGTGCATCATTTTTAAATTTATCATCATTCTCTACCGGCATAGAATAAGCATCATAATTTCCTTTTACAGCAACAGATTCACCTGTTTGATATCCATTTTCTGTCTTTATATTTGCCACACCATTAATATAAGCTTCATTTTCTATTGTCAAAAAGCTGTTTCTATTGTCATCACAGTTATTAATTATTATGCTGCTTGATTTTTTTGCTTTTTCATCTTTTCCTGAAGCATTATCTATTGTCTTATCATTTACTCCATAAAAATTTTTCATATTAACGACTGTATTTTTAGCATTCATTTCTAAATCATTATCCAATACAACTTTTGAGTTATCATCATTATTTATCCCTATATAGGTTCCAGTATTTTGTTTGCTTGTATTTACATAAATATTTTGAGCATATAAATCTTTATTCATATTTACTATTACATTATTTTGAACATTAAATGTTTTTCTACAATAAACATTGTTATTAAAATTAACAGTACTAAGTGAATTTGACATTATATCACCATTAATAACTATTCCTGAATTATATTTATTTTCAAATGTTGATACATCACTTCCATTACTTTCAACCAATATATCTCCATAAACATCTAAATCAGCTGCATTTACACTCAATGTTCCGCCAACTGTAAGTCCAGGTATATCATTGGTAGATACACTTTTTTTAAAAGCTACTTCATCATAATTAGGTACTATCATAGTATATACAGATTCTATTTCTCTTTCATTTTCTCCTACATTACTCTGTTCTTTAAAATTAGATATCAAATTAATAGGCAAAGTAATTTTTTCATAATAATTAAAATTTAAATCATAGGTTTCTTTACGAATTTTATCTTCATAATCAAAATAATATTTTGTTACTAGATTATCTCCAGAAATTACTTTTGAGTCTTTTTCACTCCATTTTAATTGACTGTTTTCATCAAGACTTTCAAGTTTAAAACTTATTCTAGCATTATTGTAGATTACTTCTTGCAAATTATTTTCGTCATTACTAGTTTTTCTTCCATCTAGAGCATATTTTCCTTTACCTGAGTTTTCCCCTTCCGGACATATATTACTATATAGATTTGCATTAATATAATCCTTAAAATAAATCCTAAACACATAGTTAATTAGTTGATCTATCTTTTTATTATCTTCTTCTATTTTACTTTTGTTGCTATCTTCATTTAATTGCAAGTAATCTATATCTGCATATAATGCATAAAGACGTGCTTTATTTTTTATTTTTTCATCACTATTCTCATCTTTAACATTTAAAAATTCAGTATAATTCATATTTTTAACTTCATCTTTAAAAATTTCTGTTTTATTATAACTATACTCATTAGCATTATCTATAGTCTTGGCGATTACATTATAAGCAATATCAAGTCCACTTTCCGCTCCATACAAATTCTTTACTCGCTTACTTTCAGTGACTCTTCCAGCATAGTTACTACTAACCATGGACAGCATAGCACTTGAAACAATAATAACAAACATAAACATAATAACCACAAATATTAAACTTGAACCTTTTCTTTTTCTTTTAATTCTCATACAATCATCTCCGTTCATACTATGGTGTGTTTACATTTTCAACAAAACCTGTTTCAAACAATTTATCTTCATTTATTCCTTTGCTGTTTTTTCCTGAGACTGTAACCTTCACATCATAAAGCGTACCTGATTTTCCATCATTATCACTTCTACGACATTCAGTTAAAACACCGAGTTTGTTGTCTATATCTACATTCCAATCTCCATCTGATTTTTTAATGCTATTTAGAATATATAGATTTAACTGTTTTTTAGATGCATTTTCAACTTCAACCACTATACTCTCTGCAATTCCATAATATTTAAAATCTAATGCAACATAATTCATATCTCTAATTGAAATTTCGCTTGAAGTATCGTTGTAAAATTTTATATTTCCTGCTGTTCCAGAATCATTTATATACACTATTATTTTTTTGCTTTCATTAATTAACGAATCAGTTTTAACATCACTTTCTGTATATGATAATCTATTTTCTCCTACAAATATTCTATTTTTATACTCTCCATTGTTAATGGTAATATTTTCTCCAGTTTCAGTATTCTTATGATTTCTTGTAATCTCAGCTACATAAAGTGCTTCTGATTCATTTGTTATAACATTTCCATCTTTATCAAAATAAATTTTTGTATTATCAGAACTTCTTTGTCCACTTTTTACTTCTTCAACAATCTTCTTACCAATAAGAGCAGTTTCCTGTTTTATTTCCCCATCTTTTGTGTGCCTTATAAGCATTAAATAAGCATTGTAAACACCAATAGAAAGAATTCCAATTAAAGCCATGCTTATTATTACTTCAAGAAGTGTAAATCCTTTATGCTTTTGGGATATTTTTCTCATAATAACACCTACTTTTTATTAACGCTTATCTTACTACTGTCTCCATCAACCGTCACTCTTGGATTAGTTGTATCATCTCCACTAATATTTATATTAAAAAGCTTGTCTGTATTATTTATAACCTTAATATTAACTCCAGATTTATCATCAGAATTTACTCTCTTTTCACTGAATACATCCAGAGAGATACTTGAGGATGATTCCGGCGCAAACTGTGCTCCTTCTCCACTATAATCATTTGGGTATGTTCCTCTTGAAGTTTTATATTTATAATAGTATTTATCACCATGCTGATTTAATTCAATTTGAATACTTTCTGCTGAATTTTTGTCTGCATATACATAAGTTATTCTGCCATCATCATTAGATTTCCCCATAACAACTGTTGGTAGATCAGAATTTATTGAATTCGCAGAGATAACAAAATCACTTGTATCTGCTTCACTTTTAACTGCTCCTGTCGCTGCTCCTGGTGAAAATGGAATTTCTTTTCCATATGTGTTATTTAATATCCATTTCAAGTAATTTTCAAGTTCATCATCTATTCTTGGTACAGCATATATTTCAAGGCCAAGTGTACCACTTACTCCATCTAATGATTTTTGAGTTATATTAATTGAGTTTACAACAATTTTCTTTTCATTGTTACCTATCTTATTTAAAAAAGTATCAAGTGATTTATAAGTTCCATCAAAATTTACTACACATTTTATATATTGAATTGTATTTTCTTTTTTCTCTTCTACATTTGCTTCACTATTCTGATTTATATTATTTTCTGAAGTTTTCTCTTCTACATTTGAATTTTTTTCTATATTACTATCTTTATTTTTTGTACTATCTTGACTATTTTCTTTTCCATCTACACTATCATAATTGTCTACAAACTTTTGAAGAGAACTTTCTTTAATATCAACTCGTTCCTTTGTAACTTCTTCAACAGTTGATGATGCTATAGGTTCAAAAGTTATACCACCCTTAAGACTACTATCATTTAATAACTTATCTAGTTCTAAAATTATATGCTCCTGGCTTATTGTAGGATAAAATTTAGCTGCACAGTCTGATATTTTTGATTTTAATATTTTAATATCACCTTTTCTATCTTCTAATGCATTAATAGTTGCCATGGTCTGATTGTATTCCTCTTCTTTTTGTGTTTTTTCCTGTTTTTTAACTTCTACTTTATTAATCATAGGAGTATAAACAAAATTGTAATAACCAATTCCTATTAATATAATTCCTAATATAAATAGCATTATTTTTTCTCTATTGCTAATATTCATAATTAATCAACATCCTTTAACACACATTTTATATCAAAGGAGTATTCCCCCTCTACAGCACCTGCGTTTTTTATCGAGTTCACATAAGTATCATCCATTATGGTAAGCTGTTTCAAGTTATGTTCTAATTCAGCAATACTTGTTCTATTTGATGCTGTTCCCTGAATAGATAATGTATTATTTGCAACCACTAAATTTTTAAATGTAATTTCACTTGGTATTGTTGAATTTATTTTATTTAATAATTCATCCGAAACATTGTTTCTGTTTTTTATACTTTTAGCCACATCAGATAAGGCTGTATCATATTGAGTCAGCACTTCAATCTGATTGTTTATACTATTTGCCTCTTTAAGTTCAGTTTGTATTTCAGAATCTCCTAATTTTTCTGTGAAGTTGCTTATTTCCCTATTTAAAAGAAATAACTTAGCACTATTAAATATTAATGTACTTAAAATGGCAAATCCCACTAATCCAGCTGCACCATATATATACATATTAGTACTAGTCTTTTCTTTTTTCTTTCCCTGATAGGGTGCAAAAAAATTCAAATCTTTCATTTTTATCAGCTCCCCTCTAAAGTCTTATAACACTTCCAATAACATTTATAAAATCATCAATAGGTTCACCATCATCATTAGATTTAAATGTCATTTTGGATACTTCTTTAATTCTTCTTGTCTGTATTCCAATTTTCTCACTCATATATTTATCAAAACCTTTTAACTTTGAACATCCACCAAAAATTATTATTTTTTCTAAATTGGTATTCATATTTTTATTTCTATAAAATTGGATTATCTTTTCTATTTTATCAATCCATTCATCTGCAATTTCCCTTGCTGAATCATTTTCCTGACTATTTAAATTTAATAAATCAATTCCATTAATTTTAAAATTTTCGCACTCTTCAAAATTTCTATGATATAGATTATATAAATAATCATTAATATCATTTCCACCGGCTTTTATTATTCTTGTAAAGTCAAGCTTTTTATCTTTGTATATATTAACAGTAATAAAGCTTGCCCCCATATCAATAAAAGCAACTGCATCATTACTGTTGTATTCTAATTCATTTTCTATATAATTCACTAATTTATTTACTGCATTATAATTTACATCTAAAGTATAGGGTTCTAATTCTAATTTTTTCAAAAGGTTATAATATCCCTTTGCTATTTTATCCGGAAATGCTATAACTCGTACATTTAGTTTATCTGATCCATTCATATCTTTTTCTTCATTTAAGACTGTTACCTGAATAACATAGTCATCTAAATTTATAGGTAAATACTGTTGTATTTCATATCTTACTACAGTATCCATTTCTTCTTCTTCAACCTTAGGTATTAATATTTCCCTGTTAATGATTAAAGTTGAATTTGTAGTACATATTCCATGTTTAGCTTTTATATTGTTTGATTTTAAAATTTCACTTATTCTAATAGCTAATTCATCATCTTTTTTTATTTCACCATCAATAACTGCATCTTTAGGAGATGGAATTTTAATGTATTTATCTATTGTTAATTCATTTTTATAGTATGTTCCTTGAACTATTTTTATAGTACTGCTTCCTAAGTCAAAAGCTACTACTTTTTTCTTTTTTTCTGGAATTACTTTATTAAAATTTATATTTTGTGGTAAGTTAAACTTTAAATCTTTTATATCCATATTCATTAATTCTTTTATATTCAAAGAATTTTTGTTCTCATCTAAACTTTCTCTTTTAATCATATTTCCTCCATATTCTTAATAATTTTATTTATAGCAATAATATGTTTCCATATTATTGCTTTAAAATAAATATTATTTTAGATTGAAAATAAATATTATTTATATTTTTTATTGTCAAACAATATTTATTACGCTATGAATAAACATTAATATTTTATTTATAGATCATAATTCCTATGTCTATTCAATACTAATCTAGTTTTCTGCTGGATATACTGGTGTTTTAGTTGTTCCACCTAATGTAATTTTAACACCTTCTGTTGAATCATAAGTTACTATAAATTCTGCTTTATCTGTTTTTGATGAAGGTACTTTATTTCCATCAATATATCCCTTAACTATATCCATATCTGCTGTTGCTAATGTTTTATTTGAAAAAGTTTTTCCATCCGCTACAGCTGATGATACTGCTGTAGCTATTATCTTAGCATTAGCTTGGTCTGCTCTAAGATTAGCATCTTCTTTAACTTTTCCAAACTTAGGAATAGCAACTGCAGCTAATACCGCAATTACTGCAATAACAATAATAAGTTCAACTAAAGTAAAACCTTTCTTCTTTTTCATTAATTCATTTTTCTTTTTAAGTACTAATTGGTTCATTATAAACCCCTCCTAATTTTTATATTATTTATGTCAATGCGCTCTGTATCCCACATTACGCATTGCT
The DNA here is from genome assembly GCF_006742065.1 of Clostridium butyricum. Taxonomy (NCBI): domain Bacteria; kingdom Bacillati; phylum Bacillota; class Clostridia; order Eubacteriales; family Clostridiaceae; genus Clostridium; species Clostridium butyricum. The sequence continues at coordinate 2,936,647 of NZ_AP019716.1, forward strand.
TTTAAATTTGAGTATAAGTATCAAACATAGGTAGCATTACTGAAATAACTATAAATGCAATAATAAGTCCCATAATTACTATTAATATTGGTTCTAAAAGTGCAACTGAAGTTTGAATTGTTGTCTCTAGTTCTTCATCATAAAAGTCTGCTGTTTTATTTAAAATATCATCTAGAGAACCTGTTTCTTCTCCAACCTTTATCATTGAATACAACATAGCCGGAAACATATTGCTTTCTTTCATTGAAGAATATAAACTGTCACCACGCATTACACTATCTTTTATCTTTATCATGGCATTTTCTACAATCTTATTTCCTACAACTTCCGATACTATTTCTAATGCCTTTATTAGCGATAAACCACTTGCCATCAATATTGATAATGTTCTTGTAAATCTTGATACTATTATCATTTCATTTAACTTTTTAAGTATGGGAAGCTTTAATTTTAATTTACTTGAAACTAAAATACCTTGTTCACTTCTTAAAAATATCCTAAGTCCTAAAATTGCTATAATAAGAACAAATAACATTACAATCCAATTATTCTGTATACCACTACTAAGTCCGAGTAAAAACTTAGTAGACCATGGAAGCTGTGTTCCACTTTCTTCAAATATCTGCATAAATGTTGGCATTACATATACTAATATAAATGTAACTGCAACAACTGATACAAATCCAAGAACTATTGGATAAATCATTGCATTTTTCACTTTATTGTTTATTTTATTTTCTTTTTCATAATGGGTAGCCATTCTCAGCATTACAGAATCAAGACTTCCACTTGCTTCACCAGATGCTGTCAATGACACTAACAAATCTGGAAATACATCTTTATGCTTTCTCATTGCATCTGATAAAACCTCACCTGTTTCAACATCTTCATTGACTTTAACTATGGCTTCTTTAAGTTTTTTATTTTGAATCTGATCGGATAATATTTTTAAACAAGTCAAAATCGGTACACCTGCATCAAGCATTGTATAAAACTGTCTACAAAATATTGATAAATCCTTAAGTTTTACTTTTTCATTAAAAGCAAACTCTATATTCTTACTTTCAACTACTTCTTCTACTAAAAGAGGATAATATCCATTTCCTGAAATATAATCAATAACTTCTTCTTTTGAATTAGCTTCATAATTTCCATTGATTTTTTCACCATCAGAATTCATTATTCTATATTTGAATTTCGCCATACTCTCCTCCTCATTTTTATTGATATTTCTATTTCAACTTAATATTCATACTTAAAAAATTAATACAAAGCATCATAGTTAAAATTCGACTTTTAATTATTGATTGAATATTCTGAATTATTTTTTCTAAACTTCTGAAGTTGTTATTGCTTCAAACTCTTCCATAGTAGTTACGCCTTGCAAAACAAGTTTTTTGCACTCTATTTCCAAAGTATTCATTCCATTTTCAATACCTATATCTCTTAAAACATCTGAAGTAACTTCACTATCTATAGCTTGTCTATGTTTTCTTGTTAACTCCATTATTTCATATATACCAATTCTTCCTGTGTATCCTGTTTCCTGACAATATCCACAACCACATCCTTTATATAAAATTAATTTATCATTTATATCTTGTCCTAAAACTCTTTTTTCATAATTGCTTGCTTCATATGATGTTTTGCAGTTACTACATACCTTTCTAACAAGTCTTTGTGCAATTATCCCTGCAACTGATGTTGATACAAGATAAGGCTTTATTCCCATATCTATAAGCCTTGCTATTGATGAAGGTGCATCGTTTGTGTGAAGAGTACTCAATACAAGATGCCCTGTTATTGCTGCTCTTATTGCAATTTCTGCTGTTTCTTCATCTCTAATTTCCCCAATCATAACAATGTCAGGATCCTGTCTAAGTATACTTCTAAGGCCACTTGCAAATGTCAGTCCTGCTTTTTCATTTACATTTACTTGGTTTATTCCATTCATAGTAAATTCAACCGGATCTTCAACCGTGATTATATTTAATTCATTTGAATTCAATTCACTTAATATTGAATATAAAGTTGTGGACTTACCACTTCCAGTAGGTCCTGTAACAAGAATTATTCCATGTGGATTTGAAATTATTCTGTTCACCTTTTTTATGTTTTCTTCATCCATACCAAGATCTTCTTTTCTTATTATTCCACTTCCCTTATTAAGAATTCTTATAACTACCTTTTCTCCAAACACTACAGGAAGAACTGATATTCTAAGATCTACTTCTTTATCATCGACTCTTATCATTATCTTCCCATCCTGTGGAATCCTCTTTTCAGCTATATTAAGTCCTGCCATAATTTTTATTCTGGTAACTAAAGGAGCAAGACTTTCAATTCCTAATTTATTGATAGTTCTTAGCTTTCCATCTATTCTATATCGTATTCTTATTTCATTCTCAAATGGTTCTATATGAATATCTGATGCTTTAAGCTCAATTGAATTTTTAAACATATAATCAACCATTCTTACAACAGGAGCACTATTTACATCGCTTATTACATCAACATTTTCTTTTGCCTTTTTTAAAGCTTTTGTACTTTCTTTTGATAATTGAATTGCTGCATTATCAACTTGCTGACTACTGTAATATATTCCAATATATTTATTTATATCTGCTTTTCTAGAAATAAACGATTCTATTTCAAATCCTGTTGATATGGCAACATCATCTATTGCAAATATGTTCAAAGGATCTGCAAGTGTTACTTTGATTCTATTATTTTCAAATCCGAAAGGTATAAGCGTATATTTTTTACATAAATTTTCTGGAATTAAACTTATAGCTTTTCTGTTAAATTCTATCGTGTTCAAATCAATCTTTTTAATTCCAGTCTGTTGTTCAATTGCCTCAATTATCTCATCTTCAGTAATTATCTTGCTATCAACAAGAATTTCACCAAGCTTTTTCCCAAGGGATTTTTGAGCTTTTAATGCTTCTTGTAACTGGAAGCTTGTTATTTTGCCAGCATTTACAAGAATATTTCCTAATCTTCTCTTCTCAATCGCCATAATAAAGCTATCCTTCCCCTCTATTATTACTAATTAACTTTTATCATAAGTGAAAATTCTTTAAAGTTATTATTTAAACTAGTAAATTAAAATACCAACTTATCAATGCATTTCCATACAAAATAGCTATTAATGTTCCTATAGCTATAAACGGCCCAAACGCTATTTTATCTTTAATATTTTTTAAGTTTAATAAAATCACAATTATTCCAACTGCTCCACCTAGCATAATTGCTAAAAATAATGCTAAAATAATTTGTTTGACACCTATAAATAGCCCACATACTCCTGCTATTTCTATATCTCCTTCACCCATCCCCTTTGTCAAATATACTATTGCTCCTATTATTGCTGCTCCTGTTAATCCGCCCATTAATAAATTCATAACATTTTCTCCATATACAAACTTATTAATCAGTATAAATATTACTCCAACTATTGCTCCAAACACAGTTGTTGATGTGTAAACTTCTTGTGTATTGTAATCAATCATACTAATTACAATCAATAAAGATATTAGAATACAAAATTCAACTGTATATATCATAAAACCATATTTCATATATATTACTAAATACAAAATACAATTTAATCCCTCTATCATAGGATACCTTATAGAAATTTTCTCCTTACAATATCTGCATTTTCCTTTTAAAAACACATAACTTATTATAGGAATTAAATCTACAGGGTGTAGATTATGACCGCAGTTTCCACAATGAGATGGTGGATACGAAATTGATTCTTCTCTTGGAATTCTATAAATACAAACATTTAAAAAACTTCCTATAACCAATCCTAATATTATTACTAATATATAATCCAAGTTTATAAATCCTCCTATATCTACATAAATCTCATAATAATCTATTTTTTCCTCTTATTTTTTATAAAAAAAACCAACAAATTAATACTAATTAATTTGCTGGCGGGTTGCACCACTAACTCCTAGTTCCCAAGGTGCCCAGATTGAGAGAACTATTCTTCGTTTCCAACTACATGATAATCTATTTTATTTTTACTTATATATAATCTAACACAATGTAATTATATACCATTTTTTTCTATTTCCATATATATAATATCATTTTTAACTTAATATAACAATAATATTTTCTTACATTTATCATGTTAATAACATATATTTTACCTTTTTTCTAATATTACACAATAAATTCTTAAATTTCATGAATTCTATAATAAAAAACTTTTATTATAGAAGATGTGAAATTCCTATATTCTTATCAGTGTTTTAGTATTGTAATAATACCTACTATTACAACTCCAAGTTTTACAATTTTAAAGATTAAACCTCCAAGAGCTTTCGTCAATTCAAAAATTTCAGCAACCATCTATAACACCATCCTTTGTTTTTTATGTTAATATTGTATTGTATAATGGAATATTATTCATATTATAATATCTTTCAACAACAAAAAACCACCTTCTATCTAATCAAAGATAGAAAATGGTTTCTAAAATCAACATACATCAATCCAAATACATAAAATTGAATGTATATCATAATCAATATTAGTCTTTCCAATTTTTACAAAAACCTGTAATCTTTTGATTTATCTAATCTAACCAGATTATTCTTCCCAACCTTCTGGGAATTCAGCATTGTGGTAAACTTCTTGAACGTCATCATCATCATCAAGTAAGTCTAACATCTTTTGGAACTTCTTAGCATCAGCTTCATCAATTTCAGTAAATGTATCTGGTATCATTTTAACTGCTGCTTCTAAAAACTCTACGCCTTCTGCTTCTAATGCTTCTCTCACTGTTCCGAAGTCTTCTGGTGTTGTAGTCACTACAAATACTTCTTCTTCATCAGCGTTGAAATCTTCTGCTCCTGCATCTAATGCAAGCATCATCATTTCATCTTCGTCTCTATCAGCTTTTTCTATAACAAGTTCACCTTTTTCTTGGAACATGAATCCTACACACCCTGATGTACCCATGTTTCCGCCACCTTTAGTGAAGGCACTTCTTACATTAAACTTACTCATTGTATTTACTTATCTATTTTACATCTAAAATCTATAGATATATCATAGTCGTTATTATGATAGTTTTACCTAATCTGCTAACAGTTTATCATCATAGCGTTGTATAGGTCAATATGGTTTACCGTAGTCCAGAAAATAAAGTTAGTTTTTCTATTACCATTCAAATGTTTTCCTTTATCAAATCGACATAAAAAAAAGAAGAGGTTCATATTCCTCTTCTTTCCCACTTAATTATTCAATTATACTTTATTAAGATTATACATATGCTACATTTAATACCTATATTACGTATATTTCTTCATCTTCTTTAATTGAGGCAACAATAATTGCCTTTGTTTTTCTATTTGAGCTTTCTAAAAAAGTTAAGTCATCCGAAGTAACCCTGTTTTGCCACTTCCTTATAGCCATATTACAACGTCTCCCCTTACATATTGGTTTAATAATATCAGTTATTCCAAAACATCTTTTTGATACTCGCAACACTGCTTACCTCCTTTTAAAAATAATTGAAGAATACCTATATATCCTTTATTATTATCTCGTAATGTTTCCAGATAATCTTGATACTCATCATTTCTTATTTTGCTTTTATATTTTATATGTACTGTCAAAACAAATTTTTTATGAATACATTTATAAAATATATATTCATAAACATCTTCATCTTCTAAATACCTTCCCTTTTTTTCTGTAAGTAGTAACTTATCAGGATTGTTGTAGCATTCAACAACTCCCTTGTCTTTTTCATCTAATGAAAATTTATGATTCCTTTTTATTATTCCAGATTGAGATATTTGTTCTATAAAATTATTTCTAGCTAAAAATAATGTAGTTCCTAAAACTCTACACTTATGAGACTTATACACCGCATTAAAACATTTATCAAAATATCCTAAGAAACTATCAAATCTTTCTTTATTCTCTCCACAACTTCCCAAAGCTATTCTTAAAAGTTCCTTCTTATTTTCAAGTATTTCATAATCATGTCCATTTTTTCTTTTTTCTACACTATCCCATACATTAATAATTTTGTGTAATCCTTGCGAAATTGCACTAGTATCATTAGGATGTGTATCATCATAATATTCTGGTTCGATATACTTAAGATAAGAGCTAAATTTATCAAGCTTCGAATTAATAGGTGATAATATCGCAATTCTAGTTAAACTTAGATTTCCAATCAATAATCCAAGCAGAAACGATATATCACTAATACTTTGCAAATCATTTGAATGTATTACTAAAATTGCATAATCAAAATTACTTAACTCTTCTGTTAATCTCTGCAGTTCATTTTGTAGCAATTTCCCTTCTATTTGATTAATTAATACTGTATATGATATTTCTTCAAATTCCTTTTGAATTATACTTGCAAATTCTTGTCCATTTTTAGTTGATACCACAATTAAATTTTTTCTTACTATATCTAACATTATTTACTTACTATCAATTCTTCAATTCTCCTTTTTATTGAAAAGCAAGAAGAACCAACACTTGCTACAAGATTAGGATGATTTCTATCGTATTTTTCCGGGGTAAAACCTATCAAATCACTTGGTAAATGTATCTCCACATCATTAGGAGCTATATAAAAAACTTTTTCTCTTCCTAGTTTTCCTATAAATAACCCAGTCTCAAATATAACATTATCTCTTATTGAATTATATTCATCTCCCCTAATATTGGTTACATCATTAGCACTAAAAACAAAGATAGCAAAGTCAAATTTACCCAAATCCATCAATAATGAATCTAACGTAGTAGTTGATGGTCTGAATAATCCTTGTGACCAAATATCACAATAGCAATCATGTTTTAAATTTTCCGCTATAGCTTCAGCCACTGAAAGTTCTTCAGCCGAAGAGCCTATAAACACTCTTGGTTTTTCCATATTATCACTCCTTATACACTTTGTGTTATTCTAAATATATATTCTACATAATCAATCTTTTTCCTTCTTACATTTTAATAAGGTGCTATTAAAATTAATATATTATATCTATAGTCTTATATAGGTTAACCTTTAAATATCCCATTTTCTTTGTATTATTTCACCTTTTATTAACTCATCTATAAACATAAATTCAGAGGTGCACAAGTTACTTTTATCACTAATATTTATAATTTAAAACTTGTTTTTTATATCTAGCTCTCCACTATAAGCATTAGTCAATCCTTATACCCTAACCCTTAAGTACTTATTCAATGTAGTTCTGCTAACTCCACATATCCAGTATAATCATTTTTACTAATTGCACCCTCTTCAAAGAGTTTGTAAGTATCAATCATCTTCTGCGGTGTACCCCTTAATTAATAAACTTATTCTTCCTACCCTTCGCCTTTGTATTAACAAAACCATGTTTCGCTCTTACACTTATAACATTTCTATATTTAAAAAGTAAATTTCAATATCTTTCATCCTTTTTTAGCAACTCTAATAATTTTACAATATCAAAAGAAGCCCCAAACAGCTCCTTCACATATCCCTATATCCTATTTTCCACATATCCATGCCTATATATATCTGTACTTTGCTCAATAAAACCTCTATTTCTTGCACTAATCAATGTATGATACATATTATCTCTGCCGACCACATTATCGGTATGAATATATATTTTCTTTGGACTAATACCATGTTCACATATGTACTTTACGATATCATAACCATTCTTCTCGACTCCGTGCTCATCGATTCCCAGGTCATGGTCTAATGATAAAATATTAATTGTATTATTGTTTAACAGCTCAATAGCTTCCTCATAATTCCTAGCAACCACAAAACCATCAGGACATCTTCTTATATCGTCTACGTATAAATTAATTTCTTGAATCATATTTACACCTCCATAACTTACTGACAAAATATTTCTTCATAGATAAAGAAAAAACAATAGCACATTACATACTACTGTTCTTACTTATCACACCTTTAGAGGGTATCGTCAAATGAAAGAGTACTTGGACATACTCTTCCTTTTTACCTAGGAATTGCTTCCTACCCTTCATAATAATTATAACTGAAAACATCCTTAAGTCAATAAATACCATTTCATTGTTCGGTGGTTATCCGTACAGAGTTTGTAGATTTAACTGCTAAGCCCACTTCCAACACTTGGTAATTAACTATCAATGTTAAGATACCCCCTACCTTCTAATATATAGAACCCATAATTGTTTATCCTTCCCTCATAACCTTTAGGTACTTATCTAATGTTGGTCTACTAACTCCACATATCTTTGCATAGTCAGTTTTACTGATTGCTCCATCATCAAGCTTATGTGTATCAATGACCTTCTCAGGTATATCCTTAATTGTTAAACTTGGTCTTCCAATTATCTTTCCTTTTGCTGTTTCATTAACTACACCAGACTTCACCCTAACACTTATCATATTTCTTTCCATTTCAGAAATAATTATTGTAATTTTCTTTTTTTATTCTCTCTGATTAATGTACTCTTACTAATCCCTAGTAATTCAGATACTTGATTATATGACCTGTCACCACCATTGATTGATAACATTGATAGTGCATTATCCAATTGACTTTTGTTATATGTCTTTGGTCTGCCTTCCTTAAATCCTTCTTTGGTCTTTGCAATTGCTTTACCATTTTGAGTTCTCTCTATAATTGTATTTCTTTCCATTTCAGCTACTGCAAGTAATGTAGTCAAAAAGAACCTTCCCATTGTTGTATTTTCTAATAATCCAACATTAAGAACATGAACTGATATCCCCTTATTAAATAGTTTTTCAACTATTTCTATTCCTTCAACTGTATTACGAGCTAATCTATCTAATTTGCTTACAACTAAAATATCATTTTCCTGTAATGATTCTATTAATTCATTAAATTTAGGTCTATCAGTTGTAGTACCTGTAAACTGTTCTTTAATTATTATTGCATTTTCATATTTATTTAAAATCTCTGTTTCTTGTTGCTCGAATGAATTATTATCTAACTGTCCTCTTGAGCTTACTCTACAATACCCATAAATCATAACTTATTACCTCACTTTAAAATTCAATTTTGACACTAAGTTTAGACACCGCTCTATATATTGATTTTACGTTATGATTTTGTCAGTGTCAATACTTTTAAGTTATGATACTTATACATACTTTTTCAAAATACTCCAATCATCAATCTGTTTTTCTAAACTTCTATTGTTCACACCTAATCTTCCACAATGATAAAATGAAAATATTTTTATATCATTCTGTATATATGGATATTCTTTAGTTAACACAGATTTCATATTCAATTTATAATTCTTCTCTTCAGTTATTTTGAATATTTCATTTACTGATTTAAAAGCTGGTAATCCAAGTGTTATTATTATTTTAGGATTTAATACTTCCTGTATTAGAGGTTTCAAAAATTCTTTTGCATTTATTTCAATCCATCTATCTACAGCACATGTTTTGCTACCTTCTTTAATCCCTAGAATGCAATTGGTAAAAAATAAATTTTGTTCTATTTTCTTTGAATATTGTTCACTTGGCTTCCGAACTGTAATCCCAATTGATTTAAACAACTCAATTAAATTTTCATTAGTAACATCTTCATCACTATCTATTCCTTGTTGTTCTCTATAACACTCTTCTCCACCCCAATCTTGTCCTATTACAAGTATCTCTGCATTCAAATCACCTTGCCATCTTGACCATGGATTTAATTCATTCTCTTCATCATACTGTCCACCTTCAATATTTTGTGGATTTTTTAATGTTATTTCTTTCCCATTATTCTTTACAGCTGGTAAATCTTCAAAATTAAATTGCTTTCTCTTTTTTACTAATTCATTGTAATCCATCTTTTATCACCCCATATAAGAAACTTTAAATTAAAACTTTGTAAATTAAAATATAGATTTTCAGTACCTATTCAAGTCATTTCAAAGATATCATTTTCCTAGTTTTGTATACAATACGTACCAAGTGTTTTTCTTTACATACTTTAAATATCAACATCTACAACTAAAGGCATATGGTCACTCAATTTAATCCATTTACTAAATTCTCCTATCTGTAAATCTTTTAAATGCTCCTTGGAGCAAAAGCAATAATCAATGTGATACCCTTTATTGCTCTTTCTGTATAAATAAAATGTTGGTTTAGTTTCACTTCCTTGTACTTCATCATTCTTAAGATGGTAACAGCTGTATAAGTTTAACTTTTCTAAATCTTCAACAACTGCTGAATGAGTTCTCCTCTTATGCTTCTTATCCCAAATACTATTACTATTAAAATCTCCACATACAACTACTTTTTCTAAGCCCTCTAGTTGCCTCTGATGTATTTTTAAATATACATATATATCTTCTATGTAATTTCCACTCCCCCACAATCCAAGTAATGTAAAATTATCATTTACTGTGCATGATATAAACCACTCTAAACCATAAGTATCCCAATTGTTATTTGTAAGTTTGATATTTTGATTTCCAAAAATACCTAACCCTTTATTTTTATAGCCTACCCACATATAGTTTTGTGCAAATTCCTTGTAGCTATTATCATCACTCGTCAAAGGATTTTCACACTCTTGAATAACATAAATATCAGCATTATACTTCTTAATATATTCAAATTTATTTCTAAATCCACCATTACAATTCCATGTAACAATTCTCATTCATATCATCCCATTCACTGCATATTATCTATAATTAAGTATAATATATATTCCTCTAATTTTGAACAAAGTACTCTATCGTATCATCATCGTAATAACGGCTTTATTACTAGCTTTACAAGTATTTACCTAGATTCAACTAAAATCACACCTCTATAGCCCTTTATTTACAAGGCTTAAATTCATAAAAAAATGCCCTTCGATATCGTATAAAGATACCCAGTGTGGACGTGCAATAGTTAATTTCAGGTAATTTTTTCATTAATTCTACTTTCCATCCCATTCATATAACACTATATTTTAAATTCTTTCTCAAAAAACTTTATCACATATTTCTCATCATCCACCTCTTCTAATCTATTAGAAATATCCTCATCACTTATTTCTAAATCTTTAAATATTAATACTCTCAAAATTAACTTCAAATAATTTGTAAGGCTAAACATTTCATCGATACTCATTATATCCTTTTTCTTATCTTCACTAAAATGAGTATAATAATTTCTTGTATTACATATTTTCCAACATAATTTATCTCGTATCTTAGATGGAATTGCAACTAAGAACTTAACTTCTTTAAACATCTCTTTTAAACGTTTTGGTAATGCTGGCTCATTTGTATATTTTAATATTTCAGACAACCACTCAATATCGTCCTCATTGCTAAGACTATTTAAAATCCTACTAACTTTTATTTCATGCTCATCTTCATTTATTTTTACATTGTTTCTTGTTCTTCTATGAAAAGCTTCAATAGCTTGTATGGTAGTCATAAAGGTAAGTGGAACAACAAACTTATCTTCTTCAATAAGATAACTTAAATAATCTACTATTGGTTGTATTTTTTCCTTATTTTTATACCATCTTTCAACTATATCTTTAAAATTTTCTTTGATATCACTATATCTTATAAAGATATCATATGGCTCTTTGTCAGTAAATTTCTCAACGTGCATTTTGTTTAATATCAGTGATATATTTATATTTTCATAATCTACTAGTCTTATATTATAAAATGATATTTTATTGTTACTAAATATAGTTAATAAATTTCTAAAATGATTAATCGTATCTATAGCATCTACAATATTAACTGGTTCTTTAAAAGAAAACTCAATACTTAAGTTATTTTCAAAAGTTATTTTATTGTATAAATTTCCTTTACAACTCTTTTTGCTTTTAAAGATTATTTTAAAATCTCCTATATCAAATTCTTCAATTTCTGGTTCATTATACCGTATATCAAATCCATCTTCATTACTCTCAACTTTTAAACTATTCTGAAAAAACCATTTATCTAAATCTGTATAGTTACAAGTAATTGTTTTTATATTAATAGCATCACTATCTTTATAGCAATTTCCCAAAATCAGCTTTTCAGCAGTGTATATCATTTCACTACCACCTAAAAATGGATAGCTAATACACATACATTTTATCAATGTTACCTTTTTTCCATCATTAGTTATTCCATTTATAGTTCTATATAACTCAAATTCATTATGTCTACACATTCTTCCATAAACTTTTAATATTATTCTATTATCTTCAATAATTAATCTTCCATTAAATTTTTCATCCTCACTCTCAGCATAATACCACTGACCATTATACTCTTTCTTCAATTTAGAACACCTTCTTAATTATTATTTATTTTATAATTATTATATCATTCCACTAATTAATACCCTATATGTATATATAATCAATATATCTAATATTCCTATAAGTAGCAGTTATAAGCCCACATAAACATTAACGAATATCATTTGATATGAAGTTATAAGTAAAGCCCTTAATAGGGCGGTCTACGCAGTAGATTACGTTAGGGTATGAACATAACTATTTACATACGCTGAAGGCTCTATACTTATACACATAAATCTCTAATATAGCATTTCACAATGAATTGCTCATGAAAGTCCTAACGGACTATTTAGCTTTTCCATTATTATTTCTTTAAGGTAACAATTTTACATGTTTTTATTAATCTTTCTTTAGAAAACACTAGTAATTTACTACAATTTTGTTACCTTAATTTAAAATTATAGATAAAAAAAGAACACTATCTTTAGCATTCCATTATTCTAACCTACTTTATTAACTATCCATACTCTATGGCTCTTTCCATTTATTTTCTTTGCCCTGCTATCAATATAATATCCTAATTCCTTAATCTCATAATTTATTGTAGATGGTGAAATTCCTTTGCTTCTTGACTTATCTCCCATTCCAAATTCAGTCTTCAATCTATTCTTAAACGCCTCCAGCTCATTCAACGCAATAAATTCCTTTTGTGAGTATTCCTCTAATACATCTAGCAGTTTTAAATCTCTGTTTATTTGTATAGTTCTCTTTTCCTCCAAGTATTTCTTGCTTACACCTTTGTCAATTACTACTTCACTCATGTGCTTGTATTTCTCCGCAAATATATTAGCAAAATTCTGATTTATGTTTATGAAATTTTTTATTGGTTGACATTCTGTAAAGAACTCATTTACATTTAGTGCTATGTTATTTAATTTACATAGTACATCCTTCTGGCATCCTAATTTGGCAAGATAACTATTTCTTAAGAAGAACTTTGCTGTTATTCCATCAGTATCTTTTCCTATAACATGCAGTTTAGGCTGTTTGTTATGATTCACTTTAAAGTATTCCTTATACATATCATTAAATTTAATCAACGCTTCGTCTGTATTTTTATTTAACATTATCTCATAGTCAGTATACATCCTTAATTCCTGCAATACCTTATCATACTCTCGCTTTACTTCATTGTGATGTGTTATTATATATACTTGTAACTTATCAGCTTCATCATCTACATCAAACCTTTTTCTACCTATCATTTGGATTATCTGAACCATATCATAGACTCCATCAATTATTATTGTTTTAACCTTCTTATCCTTAATAGAAACCCCGTTATCAAGGGCTGAGTTTGTTATCAAATGTTTTTCCTCAAATGAATGGCTCTTTATTAGCTGTATTTGTTTCTGCTCCATCTCTATATCCTTTGCACCATTATTCCACTTAGAATGTATGTAATCTGCATCTCCTAATATTTCAGCCATTCTTTTCATCTTGTTTTTCTTTGTGAATATGATGCATTTTGCATCTTCTTGTACTAATCTTGCTATGTCTGCTATCCTCTTTGATGTAAAATTTAATTGTATTCTATCATACCAGTTATGTTTATCATTATAATTGAAAATCCTAAAGTTATTATTCTCTTCACGTACTCCATATAGCCAAAGATGCGGTATTAATTCAAATTCTGTAGCTGTCGTCATTATGATGTTCTTTCCATAACTGTATAGCTCTAATAGTTTTTCTAAAACCGTATCACACTTCTCATTAAAGAGAGCATCTTGCACAATAAAATGAGCTTCATCGCAAATAACATGATTATACCTATGAAGATATTCAGTACAGCTCTCTGCCAGTGTATGGTATGTAACTATTCTTACTCTACCCTCAAATTCAATCCAAAGCTTTCTATTAACTTCCTCTAGAATTTCTTCCTCACTTTCTGGTCTTTTAATCTTTAATACATCAACTTTATGTTGTTCGACTAACGTACTCCTATTAGCTAGTAACAATACTTTCTCCCCTTCATCAACTAGTTCCTTAATCAGGGTATTAATTATGTAATGTGATTTTCCAATCCCAGTTCCTCCTACAATCATTTTGATTATATTGTATAAATGATACGATAAAAGTGTAAGGAAACGATCATATAAGAATGTACAATTTAGTTTTTATAAATTATAATTACTCAAGATTTATTGGGGGTAATTATGATTATAGAAACAAATATTTATTCAGAAGTTAAAATTAATACATTGGAAGATCTTCATAAGCTAAAATCAATTATGGAGGTAAATAATTTGAAAGTAAATAAAAGCCAAATAGCTAGGGAACTTGGTGTTGATCCTCGAACCGTAGGCAAATATTTAAATGGATATGTCAAACCTACCACTAGAAACTGCAAATCTAAAGTAGAAGCTTTTGATCCTATTATAAAAGAGCTTCTTGGTAAAGATTCAATTCAAGTATTTTATTATAAGCGCATTTTATGGCAATATCTTAAAGATAATCATGGATTAGATTGCGCACAATCTTCGTTTAGAAGATACATTTCTAATCACTCAGAATTCAATGAGTACTTTAATAATAGGAAAAAAGGACATATATCCACTACTTCTCCTATGAGATATGAAACAGAGAGAGGGAAACAAGCACAATTGGATTGGAAAGAAAATATAGAATTTGTGTTAAATACAGGAGAAGTTATTAATATAAATGTTTTTGTATTAATACTTTCATACTCAAGGTTTAGAGTATATAAATTATCTCTTGATAAAACACAAGATGTGTTACTTTCTTTTTTAGATGAGTCATTTGAAACATTTGGAGGCGTACCTGAAGAATTACTTACAGATAACATGAAAACTGTTATGGATGAAGCTAGAACCAATTATTCTAAAGGAAAAGTAAATAATAAATTTCAACAATTTGCAGATGACTATGGATTTAATGTTCGTCCCTGCATAGCAGGAAGACCGAATACAAAAGCTAAAGTTGAAGCACCTATGAAACTATTAGATGAAATAAGAGCATATAATGGAACCTTAGATTATGAAGGTCTGCATAAGCTTGTTTCAGATTTAAACAATAGAATTAATAGTACATGCCATACATCAACTGGCAAAATACCTATATTACATTTAGAAAAAGAAAAAGATTTCTTATCCGAACTGCCTAAAGAGCAGATAAGAAATCATTACAAAATAATCACCACAAGTGTTAAAGTAAATCGCCAAAGTATGATTTCATATAAATCAAATCAATACTCTGTACCACCAGAATATATAGGCAAAAAACTAAAACTTCAAGTGTATGATGATCAACTACATGTGTATTATAACACAAATTTAGTTACTATTCATAAAATACAAAATCAGAAATTAAATTATCATGCTGAACATTATACTGAAATTAGTGCTTTAACATTTAATAAAAAATCATATGAAATGATAGAAATAGCTAGAAATAATTTAAAAATGATAGGAGAAGTATACCAAAATGAATAGTACATATACACAACTTATAAATAATTTAGAATATTTGAAGATGAAGCAAATGATTACTCATTTGGACGAAGTTATTGATTTTACAACAAAGAATAATTTAGCCTTTGTAGATGCTCTTATTAAGCTAACAGCTCATGAAATTGATTATAAAGAGGCAAATATGATTAAATCTATGGTTAAGGTTGGAGCTTTTCCACATCAAAAAGAAATTAAAGATTTTGACTTTAATTTTCAACCTGGAATTAATAAAGATCAAATATTAGATTTTTTAACATTACGTTTTCTAGAATCACAAGAAAATATTGTATTTTTAGGTTCTAGTGGTGTTGGTAAAACACATCTTGCGACTTCTATAGGAATCGCGGCTGCGAAGCGACGTTACAGTACTTATTTCATTAAGTGCAATGATTTGTTGCAACAGCTAAAGCGAGCAAATCTAGAAAATAGGTTGGATGCTAGAATTAAGCATTTTAGTAAATATAAGCTTCTTATAATCGATGAATTAGGTTATTTACCTATAGATAAAGAAGATTCGAAATTATTTTTTCAGTTAATCGATATGAGGTATGAGAAAAAAAGCACAATTTTAACAACTAACATAAATTTTAATTCATGGGATGATATTTTTTATGATGCTGTTATCGCTAATGCTATCTTAGATAGAGTTTTACATCATGCCAATGTTGTTACAATTAATGGAAAGTCATATAGACTAAAAGATCATTTTAAGCAAGACGAAGACTAAAAAAACTACATTCTTAAATGATCGAAAACTTACATTCATGGGTTGACATTTATAGCATTTGTTGATTATTTCCTCATGTAACTTCATTGTAAGTTCATATGTGCACTCGCTATAAGGCACATTCAAGTCTAATATCACCTCATCCGTATCAGTATCATATATAGAAAATACTACACCTTCATAACCAATTACTTCTGTTACTGTAGTGTAGTATCTTCCCTGTACTCTCCAAAAATCATTTACTGTTCTTTCTAATTCTTTCATTTTAATTGTTCTGCTCATTCTTGCTCCTCCTTAGTTACTATGCTACGTCATCAATTGTATTCATGTAATGCTTATAGCCGTTACAATCATCCTCTGTACAACTATGAATTAACTCTTCAATAGTAAACCCAGAATCTGTCTCATATATATTTATATCCATTCCTAATGCTACAAGATTTGATTCCAGTATCATTCCCGTTTCATTATTTAATTTTATCTTTCTATATTTTGCGAAACACATTGTTTCACTTTCACTGTAACTATTAAATGAAAACTCACATACTTGCTTGCAGTTGGAGGCACTCATAATATCACATGCTATATCATCCAACCTATTTTGTAATGTTATCTGCCATTTCACCATTCTTTTCTTAAGCATTTCAAATGTAGTATCTTTATCTACCGAAAAGTAGACTAATTCTCTATTATATAGATAGAAACGCTCTTTCAATCCACTATTTTGCCTTATATCAATCTTCTTTTTACTATGAGTATTAAACCAACTGACCATGCTTGCAAATAATGGTGAACTGTCTGCATGTACACGTAAATCATATAAATCTAATTCATGTAAATATGCATGAATCATCTCATGCTGTAGTACACTTATTAGACTACGATTGTATTTTTTCTTAAACTTATTTTTAAAGAATGAGCTATTAACCATAATAGTATTTACTTCTCCTGGTCTGAAATATCCATCAGCACCATCATTATCTTCAATAACAAAATTTATTTCATCAGTATCAACAAATTCATATCTACTGTATGGCAATGCTACCTTCCTTAACTCCCTCTCAGCCTTCTTAACATGTTTCATCAAATATTCTTCATTTGTAATCATTTTTTTCTCTCCTTCGAATTGTTAATTGTAAGTAAGACACTCCATGCTTTAAGTACATCTTCTGTATTTACTGGTGCAATAGCATTCAAATTCATCCTGATACATTAAATAATCATCTTCTGATAAATCTGCTAGTACTTCACCTGTTCTTTCATCGCATATTATGCAATATGAAAAAACTGCATCTGTATCGTAATCAGAAATATCATTAATACTTCTGTATTCCGAATATCCAAACTTTAGCTGAATAAACTCCATCTCATCTCTACTGATTATTGCTTTCTTATTTTTGCTGTTAATGTTTATTACGAATCCTTCCATTAACTATTTCTCCTTTTCATTTGTAAATTTGGGCAAAATAAAAAGCCCTACAACAAAGGTAGAACTTTTTTAAATTTTGTTTTACACCCATAGAAAGGTAAATACCACAAATCATTTTTAAGTGTCGTTACTTCTTTCTAGTTTTATTATAACGTTTATGACGTTGCTTATCTTTCTCTTTCCTGCAGAGTTCACAGAAACGTTGTCTAGGCTTAGGGTTATCAATCTTAATTCCACATTGGCTACAACGTAACTCTGGCTTTCTCTTTTTTAATGATTTGCATTCATTACAATATTTCTGATTAGTCTTAGCTTGTGTAATTGTTGTTCCGCATTGTACACAAGATTTCTCTTTTAATTTATTTGAATCTCTAATGTAGTTCTTTAAATATCCGTTTAAGCTTGAATTAACATAACTTAATATACCATTGTCTTCATCCCATTCAAAATGGTCATTTTCTTGCCAATCTATTTTAGGATGTTCAGCTATAGGAATATAGTTTTCAAATATCCTATCCAGGCACTTTTCTATGAATTGTTGATATTCATCCCATGACATATTCAACTTTCCTAACTGAGCTTCTTCTTTTAACTGCATGGCTTTCTGATATGTATCATTAACTTCATTCTTTACCTCTTCTACTAATTTATATTTACCATCTATATAATTAAAATATATATTTCTGATATGACCAAGGTACTTATAATACTCCTTCCCTAAATATATATCTCTATCGCAATACACGCCATAATTACTGTTGATTCTCGCTTTTACTAAATCCAACTTTTCTAACTTGTTTATATTATGCCTGCTCTTTAATATCTTATATGTTATTCTCTGGTATGGTTTAAATAGCTCTCTAACCGCTTCATCTTCTATCAGAGTATCAACAACATCAAATCTAAAGCTTCTATGTCCCTTCTCATACGGAATAGACTCCCATAAATGTTTAGAAAATAACTTTCTCAATCTCTTCTTTTCTTCTACATCATTGCTCTCATAGTATCTATCAAAATAAATTCCTAGCACCCTTCTATTCTCCTTTGTCGCCTTTACAGTATATATGAAACCATTTTACTGTTTTCTCTTTTGTTAGTTACTTATATTTTAACTAATGCAGAATGACCTGTCCATTATCTATCACGCTGATAAAAGAACAATTTTATGGTACAAAAAAAAGAGCCATAGCCTGTACAGACTCAGCTCCTTTTAATATTAAAATTGTGTTCTAACTATATCCCAAACACTTTTTCCATTTATTCTAAAACTCCTATTAGTTTGTAATTCAATAATTAAATTATCATTATTCTCATATTTATTTACTAATCCTGCTGAAATACAACGAATTTCCTTATTATTATCCATAAGAAAATCAACATAATCTTTTATTTTTAAAAGTTTACCAAACTCTTGAGGATTGTTATTTTTATATATTTGCCCTATTTTAACCTGAACATTTTTTAATCTTTCTTCTTTATATAACAAAGTTGCCTCTCCATAACCATCTACACTAAAGCTTTTTAAGTTTCCATAAATACCCACCTCAGTATTTACATCTTCCATAGTTACTTCTGTCAGAGTTCTCATTCTTCCCTTTCTACCAGTATCTCTATCACCAGCCACAACAGTTCCACCTCTAACTCTTCCTCTACCGTTTTCACTACTACCTTCATTATTATCTTTACTTCCTGAATTTCTAGTTCTTGTCTTGCCCTGTTTAGTCGGTTTCCTTGGTTGCTTTTTCTTTTTTCCACTCACTCTATTGTCTAATTCTCTAGCGAAACTATTTATCTGGTCTTCCGTAAAATAACCATCAACTATCGTTGAGTTTCTTCTTGTACCATTTTCATCAACAATATCTTTATAAGGACAGCCTAAAATATGTTCTTCGTTACTTGCTCTAAAATGCATTGTTTTTCCACCATCAAAAGAATTATGAGCTGCTCTTAAAGGAGCTCTACATATAACACCATTACTAACACCATTACAAAAGATTTTACCTTCTAGTTCTTTCGCCTTTTCTTCTGTTACATCTACTAATTCCAAAGGCTTATCTCCACTACCATCATTATATATACACTCAATGTATTTCATACTTTACCTCCACCATTACTTTTACATTATTTTACCATATCGTATAATAATCTACAATAAATATGCTGGTAATGTAATAAGTTCTGAGCAAAGATAATTTATCTACCTATACAGCTACATTAGTAATAAAAGTAGCTGTATAAGTAGATAAATATTATTGTATCATGCTGTATAAAGCAATTAAGACCTCGTTTAATATCTTTGTTATTTACTTGTATTTCTACAATAACAGCTTTACCATACTATACTCATCCAATATGTTTTATCATTAATATTCTGTTATCTACCGAGACACTAGTCTCCTAAGTATCCACCATGACTATTATTTATAGGGTATTGGTTGCCACTCACCTTACATTACACACACACCTTACAAAAGATATAACAAAGATAATTTTCAATCGCTCTATGTAATAGTTGATTTTAATGCAGTGGCTCAACTGACCTACTATTGAATTTAGAGTTGCAATAGTGCATAACAACTAAACCATACCTATATAATGGCATGATTAATAAACCTATTGCATTTCTTCAATTTTTGAACTAAACTTAAATTGCGAATTAACTTTAATCCTCTCGCTGAAGAGGTGCAAAGATTTATAAAACTATATTCAGTTTTAGTAGTTACCATTGGCGTGGTAGCTATTTTTTTATTTTAGAATCATCAACGGAGATACATTAGACCCCATTTCAACAATCTTTTCATCATCTAAGCTCTGTAAATATATCTTGGTTATGTTTGTATTGGAATGACCAACCAAACGTGAAATACTGTATGAATCTACTCCCTGCCTCAATAAAAATTGGCAATAGTAATGTCTGCATGTATGTGGAGAACATCTTATTTCCTTTCTTACTCTTGCAGTTTCACCAGTTTGCTTTACTACTCTTTCAACTGCTTCTATAGTCAATTGCCTGCTCCTATATGATAGGAAATAGTAATCATCTGTTACTGGTTTATCTTTTATATACTCATTTCTAATACGTTCATACCTTATTAGAATTTTCTTTAATGCAGAGCTAATTGGAACATACCTCTCCTTATTTCCTTTTCCTAAAACCTTTATAATTGTACCTCTTACATCCAATACCTTTAATGTACAAAGTTCATTATTCCTTATGCCTGTTTCAAATAGCATCGCAATAATAGCTTTATTTCTAGCATTGTAAAAGTTCTTGTAGTCCCAAACCTTAATCATCTTTTGAACTTCTGCATCAGTAAATGTAGTAATTAATGTCTTCTTTTCTCTTAGCCATCTAACTTTTTGAGTTATGTTCTGTTTCTCAGTTATGTAACCTTCCATGACACAATATTTAAAGTACCCTCTTAAGTATTTTAAAATAGAGTTCATATAAACCTCAGAACGCCCCAGTCCCTGCAAATAAGTTATGTATCTTTTCAAGTGAAGAGGAAGTAGCTCCTCTATCTCTTTCACATCAAATTCATGATTGCAATATGCAATAAACTTAAGCGTTGAATTATAGCAGGTTTTTATTGTTCTTTTACTGTAATTCCTCACCTGCATATCGTATTTATACTCTTTTAATAAATCTTCGAGCAACAAAAAAACACCTCCAATATTGACACACTATGTATATCAATATTGAAAGTGTAAATTTTAAATAAGTATACCATTATCAAATGATTTTTTGAAGTTCAGAGTACCTCTAAACGCCCTATTCTTCCCAACCTTCAGGGAACTCAGCGTTGTGATACACTTCTTGGACATCATCATCATCATCAAGTAAGTCTAACATCTTTTGGAACTTCTTAGCATCATCTTCATTTATTGCAGTATATGTATCTGGAATCATCTTAACTGCTGCTTCTAAGAACTCTATTCCTTCTGCTTCTAATGCTTCACGTACAGTACCAAAATCCTCTGGAGCTGTAGTAACTACAAATACTTCTTCTTCATCTGCATTAAAGTCTTCTGCACCTGCATCTAATGCTAACATCATCATTTCATCTTCATCACGGTCTTCTTTTTCTATAACAAGTTCACCTTTTTCTTGGAACATGAAACCTACACATCCTTGAGTTCCCATGTTTCCGCCACCTTTAGTGAAAGCACTTCTTACATTACCAGCTGATCTATTTTTATTGTCAGTTAATGTTTCAACTATTACCGCTACTCCATTAGGCCCATATCCTTCATAAACTATATTTTCAAAGTTTACAGAACCTAATTCTCCTGATGCTTTCTTTATTGATCTTGTTATAGTATCATTAGGCATATTTGCTGCTTTTGCCTTTGCTACAACATCTCTAAGCTTAGCATTTATATCAAGGTTTGGTCCGCCATTTTTTACAGCCATCATTAATTCTTTACCTATTTTAGTAAAGACTTTTCCTCTTTTAGCATCAGCTTTACCTTTCTTCGCTTGTATATTATGCCATTTTGAATGTCCTGACATTTTATTTCCTCCTTAATTTAAGCATCTAAATTCTTATTATTTATTAAATGACTTTTTATATAAGTCTTTTTGCTTTATTTTAATATAAAATTCATGAAAGATTATACCACATTTTATGTTAATTCACAATTATACTTACATTTTTTACAATTTACACATTAAATCTGTGCATATAATCTATTTCCTTCTTTAAAGTAAATTCCTTCTTCACTTTTTCTTACAATTACTTTTCCACTTGTAGCCTCAACAATTTCACCTTCAATTGTATCTGCTATATTTTCCTCACAAAGGATGTGAACTATAACTTTATCTGTATACTCTGTATCTTCAATATGCCATGAGTTTTGACCACATATATACTGTATTTTTCCAAAAAGATCATATTCCATTTCAAAGCTGATTTTTAGTCCTTTAACTTTTTCTACAATTCCAGCTGCTTTTATTGATATACTTGCACCTTTTGTGTAAGCCCTTGTAAGTCCTCCAGCACCTAAAAGTATCCCCCCAAAGTACCTTGTTACAACAACAGCACAGTCTGTAACATTACTCTTCTTCATTACTTCAAGTATAGGTATTCCAGCTGTCCCTTGTGGCTCTCCATCATCTGAATATCTTTGTATATTCATTTTTTCTCCAATAACATATGCCCAGCAGTTATGTCTCGCCTGCTTGTGAAGACTCTTTATTTCATTAACAAATTCCTTTGCTTCTTCTTCATTTTCAACTCTTTTAGCATAACCTATAAATTCTGACTTCTTTTCTTCAAAGCTGTCTTCTCCTCTATCTCTTATAGTAATATAAGCCATTAATTCAACTCCCATCTTTTCAGTTGACAATTGACAATGAATAATTGGCAATTATCGTTGATATTCCTAAAAAATATCCATTATTAATACTAATACATTTTCAAAACTCTCCACAAAAGATTTATACTAAACTATCAATTTTCAATTGCTAAAATTTCTTCTCTTAATAAGTCCATTCCTATTTTTATCTTTTCTTCATTAACCTGATAAAAAGAAATTTTTAGAGAATCTTGTCCTTCATTTGATGATGTATAAAAAACATTTCCTGGTGTTATATATATATTCTTTTTCTTTAATCTTCTAAAAAGTACCTTTGTATCTATTTCTTTATTAATAAGAGTCAGATAAAAATT
The DNA here is from genome assembly GCF_006742065.1 of Clostridium butyricum. Lineage (NCBI taxonomy): Bacteria > Bacillati > Bacillota > Clostridia > Eubacteriales > Clostridiaceae > Clostridium > Clostridium butyricum. The sequence continues at coordinate 2,960,262 of NZ_AP019716.1, forward strand.
CAATCCTCCTCTTGGATCCACATAGGACACAATATCTTTAAAATCATTATCTAAAATATCTTTTATCATATTATATCTTTTGCTGTATTCCATGTTAAGTTCCTTAATATTATTTTTCCAGCTTCCTTTTGCAATATACATATCAAGTGCTCTTTGCATCAAACTTGAAGTTGTAATATCTGTGTTGTGCTTAGAACTTTGAAGAACCTCATTAAACACTTCTGGTGCAACAAGATATCCAAGCCTTATTCCTGGAAGGAATATTTTTGAAAAACTCTTTATATAGATAACCCTATCATACTTATCAAGCCATTTAAACGGCATATATTCTAATGAACTTTCATATATAAGTTCTGATAAATAGTCATCTTCTATAATATAAAAATCATATATTTCTGCAAGATCCAAAATACGTTTTTTCTTTTCTATACTATAGCTTACTCCAGTAGGATTCTGAAAATAACTCATAGTATAAAAACACCTAATTTCATTTTTCTGTAAAATCTTCTCAAATGCCTTTAAATCAATTCCATCTTCTTTTATTGGAACCTCAAATATATTAACTTTTCTCCATTTAAATACAGATAAAGCTCCAACATATGTAGGTTTTTCTACAATAACATTATCATTTATGTTAAGAATACTTTTGGATGCAATATCAATTCCTTGCTGTGCGCCTGAAACAACTATTATATCATCATTTTTCAATTTATTTTGCCAAAATACTTCATTTATTGTGTATATTAAATTTGAATACCCACTTCTATTTTGAGACATTAAAGCCTTCGCACCATCTCTTTCAAGGACTTCATTAATAATTTCTTTTAATTCATCTATTGGAAACAGTACTTCTGCAGAAGTTTCACCTGTAAAATCGATTATCTCATCGCTTTTTTGTGAATCTATATTTTTTAAACTATTGGAATACTCTTTTCTAAAAGTTGAAAATACTTCTTTTCTTTTAGCATAACTTCCACTTCCTATTTTCTGATAAGCATACCCCTCATTTTTAAGCTTATTATATGCACTTACTACAGTAACATTATTAACTTTCAGCTTTTGAGAAAGCGCTCTTATTGTAGGAAGTTTATCTCCATCTTTAATTTTACGTTTATCAATTAAAGACTTAATGTATTCTGCAAGCTGAATATACTTTGGTATTTCTTTTTCAAATTTAAAATCATCATATAATTCCATAATTACACCCCAAATTCAACTATTTACTCTGAACGTTCAATTAAATAATTTATTTATACTTTCTATATGCATAAACATTTTCATTAAGAAGTTTTTCTCTTGCTGGAAGCTCAATCTTTCTTGAGTTCTTCTCTATAAATCCATTCTTAAATAATTCTTTTAATATATCCTCTATCTTTATATCAAATTGACTAAATATTTCATCACTTTTTATTTCATATGAACTTAAATATGTCTTCTTTTCCTCTAAATAATTTAAAAGAAACTTTGCAGCAATGCTTATGTTATCAGCTAAATAGTCATCAATATATTCCACAATTGAACTTATATATTCTTGTTTTAATTCTTTTTCTATAAGATTTTCAACAAGCATATTAAATTTGTTGTTTAAATTCATTGTCATTTTAATTGCATCCCTGCTTACTGTATACCCACTGATATTCAAATATAATTTAGCAAAACTATCTAATGCTCTTATTAAGACTTCAAATGAAGTAAATAATCTATCATTATATAAATATTTCTTCGTAACACCTAAATCTTTTATCAGCTTTCCAAGATAAACAAGATTCCATATTTCAACAAACTTATCCATACTATACTTTGCTTTATTGAACAATATATCTATTTCTTCATCTCGTGAAAAAACAAGTTTTGATGATGTGAGCATGTTTCTTATCTCACCTTTTTTCCCATTATTCTCATATAACTCTAAGAATTTTTCCTTATTAAGTATCTTCATATGTACAGGAATATCTAGTATTTCCGAATATACATCTCTCATGTTATAAAATTGATCTTTATAAACAACAAAAATGTCAATGTCTGATTCTTCCCAAAGATCCCCATTAACAATGCTTCCAAAAGCAAAAACCGCTAATACTTTCCTGTTAGTCTGAAGTGAATTAATAAGTTTTTCTGATGCTTTCTGATAATTAAGTATTGCTTTCAACATATTTTTATTCACCTTCTTTACTCAAATAATTATTATCCCTTTATCGTAAAACACATACATTATACAATATTTTCTGAGCATATTACAAATATACCCCGGGAAATATTCCGAGGTATATTAAAATAAACTCAATATATTATTTTTATATTTAAACTCTTAATACCATAAACTATACTTAAGATATGAAATTTTCATAGTTACGATACTGAATTTTTATTGTTTAATCATTAAATTAATTAACTACTGATATATGTCAAGTACAACATCTATTTAATTTAATTTTATTTTATAATATACTCTTGTGTTTTATTATAAACTTCATCATCAACTTCTACACACATGTATGTTCCATTATCTCTATAATCTTCTTCGAAAACTCTTCCATTTCTATGTAGAAATGATTGAATATCACCTTTTTCATATGGAATTAAATATTCAACTTTTCTATAATTATATGGAAGTTTTTCTTCAATAAGTTCTAAAAATTCTTCAAGGTTAGTTCCAAATGCTGCTGATACTTCAATTATTTTATTATTTCCTTCTAATGCTTCTTTTATCTTATTTATTTGCTCTTCAGAAGCTTTATCTATCTTGTTTAAAACTATAATAGTTTCTTTATCTATTGCTCCAAGTTCTGTAAGAACTTCATTTACTGCAATATATTGTTCAACAGCTGTATCACTTGATGTATCAATCACATGGCATAAGAGATCTGAAAAAATCACTTCTTCAAGTGTGGATTTAAAAGCTTCTACTAAATCATGAGGAAGTTTTCTTACAAATCCAACTGTATCTGTTAATGTTATTACTCCCTTGTTCTTTAATGTAATAGCTCTTGTTGTTGTATCCAATGTTGCAAAAAGCATATCTGCTTCAAATACTTTTTCTTTTGTTTTATTTTCCTTTTTAGCTGCAAGATCACATAATGCATTTCTAAGGGTAGACTTACCTGCATTTGTATATCCTACAAGTGATACTTTAGGAATATTTTCCTTATTTCTCTTTTCTCTTTGAATTTCCCTTGTCTTTTTAATCTTTTTAAGTTCAGCTCTTAAGTCATATATAGTTTCCATTATATGTCTTCTATCTGTTTCAAGTTTCTTTTCTCCAGGTCCTCTTGTACCAATACCTCCTCCAGTTCTTGATAGTATAGTTCCAAGTCCCTGTAATCTACTTAATCTATATTTTAACTGGGCAAGTTCAACTTGAATCTTTGCTTCTTTTGTCTTTGCTCTAGTTGCAAATATTTCTAATATTAAAGTAGTTCTATCAATAACCTTTGCGCCTATTGCTGCTTCTAAATTTCTAACTTGAGATCCTGATAATTCATCATCAAAGATCACAACATTTGCTCTTTCAACCTGTCTCATGGATGCAATTTCTAGCACCTTACCTCTTCCTATATAAAATGCTGCATCTATTTTATTTCTGCTTTGAAATACTGTATTTAAAACAGGTATATTACAAGCTTCTGTAAGTTCCTTTAATTCTTCAAGACTTTCTCTTGTATCAGAACCAACCAATATTGCTTTTTCTTCATTATCCTCTATTACATCATTTGTTTTTATTAAATTTTCTATAAACTTTATTTTATCTAATATATTTACAGACAGTATAGCATCTAGTGACAGATTACTCTTTTCTTCATACTCTAATTTATTATTGTATAAAGTAAGCATTCCCAAAGAAAAATCTACTATGCTTCCATCTATAACTGCAACAGAAACGATTGCATCAAGTTTTAATTTTAAAAGTGCAGTAAGATCTAGAGCTGAAAGGTTACAATAACCATTTGGATGAGTATGAATTACTCTTACTCCTGCAAGTCTTTTTTCATCTATGTTTATAACTGGAACTTCTACTGATGTTGAATCTCCAATTGCAACAGCTGTAACATTTCCCTTTCTGTTTATTGCTACACTAACTTCTCTTTCAATTAAGCTTGAAATCCTAGAAATTATATTTAAAATTTCCAAATTACATACTTCATCTTTAAGAGTCTTTATTGAATGAATACTCTCTAATTCATCAATCAGAGATTTTTTAATACCTTCTATATTTCCATCTATCATAAAATCACCTCATATAAGCTATCTTGACAACTTTCATATAATTTTATACTATTAATTCATTAATTACAACTTAAATAAAATACACTCTTTAAGGTTGTACATGTGTTTTTTGTATAATCTTAAATTAATTTGGCATTTTTAGTTGAAATTTTTCCAACGATTTTTTTATGTGAATTTTTTGTCGCATATATTACTTTCAAAATAATATTTATTTTTTATTTCTTAAAATATATGCATTTTCTACAAAATTTTTTTCAACTATAAAATACTATATTTCAATAAATATGTACAAAATATAATATACATATTTATGTAGTTTAATCTATGTTTTTGTTGTAATAATAAATAGATACTTTAAGTATAAAAATATATATAATTATATTGTAAACATAAAAATAATAAAATAACAAATATTTTTAAAGGAGTTTTTAACAATATGGAAGATAAGAAACGTAATATTCTTTTTTCTGAAGATCAAATCAGTTCTAGAATTAAAGAATTAGGAGAAATTATAAACAGAGAATATAAAGGAAGAAATCTTTATGTTTTATCATTATTAAGAGGAAGCTTTGTTTATGCTGCTGACTTAGTAAGAGCTATTGACTTAAATGTAAAAGTTGGCTTTATGACAACATCAAGTTACGGACACAGTGAAACATCATCAGGAACTGTTAAAATAGTTAATGATATTCCTGATAATATTGAAGGATGGGACGTTCTTATTGTAGATGATATTGTTGACACTGGTATAACTATGGACTTTGTAGTAAACCATGTTAAAAATCTAAAACCTGCATCAGTTAAAACTTGTGTGCTTCTTGATAAACCATCTAGAAGAAAAGTAGAAATAAAACCTGATTACTGTTGCTTTGAAATTGAAGATGTATTTGTAGTTGGATATGGATTAAACTATGGTGACTTCTATAGAAACATCCCTTATGTATTTAACTGGGAAGCTTAATTCAATTGACATTGGACAATTGACAATTCGTATTAAAATTTCTAAGAAATTTTTTATATTTTAATAAGTTAAGTTAATTCATACTTAAATAACTTAATATTATTGATTAATGTTATTTATAATCAATAATTAAAAATCCCCTATTAAGGGGATTTTTTGTTTTAATTGTCACTTGTCACTTGTGAATTATCAATTGTTCCAACTCCCAATGTCATGTTAGGAATTTTGCCAACAATTATTGTATCACTTACTGGAACCTGTGTTGTTACCGTAGTTTCTTGATCACTTAATGGTAATTTTAATCTTATTTGAGCTGTGATATTTAAATAGATTTTATGTCTTGTCTGATTTATACCTGCACTTTCAAAATTTGATTCATAGCTTGTTGTTATATTACTTATAGGTTCTATATGCATCTTTATATTAGGTCCTAACTTATAGAAAACACTTCTGCTTGTAACCCATCCTAACGGTACATCAATTGTATTATCCTTCATGTCTTCAAGTGCTGCATTACATTCATTAGACAATTTTGCTGCAATGTAATTCAGCTTTACAGTATCAGCCTGTATAAGATTTATGTTTCCCTCTTCATCTTTTTGAATTTTTATCATTTCATCATATTTAAAATCTTCATTTAATATCTCTAAGCTCTTTTCATTAATAATGTTTAATGTTTGTGTTTTCGCCATTATTTTGCTTATTTCTACCACTGATGGAAACACTCTTTTATCAAAAAACACTATTAATAAATTAAAAATAACAATTATACTTACGATAACTAAAATAAACTTAATATATCTGTAATTTTTACGTTTTGTATAGTACTCCATATGAACACCTTTATATCGAGTTAATGATTTACTCATACTATAAATATGCTATAATGGTATAAAATATTATTATATTTACAACCTTAAATTTTTAGGAGGATAAAATGGCAGTTAACAACTCAACAAAAACAAAAAGCACTCCTCATAGCAAAAAGAAGCCAAAACAAAGCAATAAAAAAAAGATCTTTAAGGGAATTTCTTTTGGTATTTTATTTTGCTTTTTAGCACTATTTGTTATGGCTGCAGGTTACGCTTTTGCTATTATAAAAACTACGCCACCTTTAGATGTTGATGCTGTGTTATCGTTAAATCAGCCTTCAAGCCTTTTTGATAATAATGGCGATTTTATGGATAATCTACATACAGATGAAGAACGTTATGTTATTGACTCTAGCGAAATGCCTGCAAATTTGAAGAATGCTTTTGTGTCTATTGAAGATGAAAGATTTTACAAACATAAAGGAATAGATATTCAAAGAATCGTCGGAGCAGCCTTATTGGATGTAAAGAAAATATTAACTGGTCAGAGGGGACTTCACGGTGCTTCTACACTTACACAACAGCTACTTAAAAATACTATTTTAACAAATGATGTTTCTATTGAAAGAAAAGTCAAGGAAATTTATTTAGCTCTTAATCTTGAAAAAAAATTGACAAAAGATCAAATTTTAACAGCATATTTAAATACAATACCACTGGGTGGTCAAGTTTATGGTGTTGAAGCTGCATCTCTTTTATATTTCAGTAAAAATACATCTGACTTATCATTGATTGAATGCGCTTACCTTGCTGGTATAACTCAAGCACCTACAACTTATAGTGCTTATAACGAAAATAATATAAAAGATCCTACACCATATATTAATAGAACTGTAACAGTTTTAACAATGATGAAAAAGAATAACTACATCAGTGAAGAAGAATGCAATAAAGCAATAGAAGATGTAAAAAACGGAGGACTTGTATTTAAAAAGAGTAAGCAAGATTATACATTGAATTATGAATGGTTTGTATATCCTGCCGTTTCACAAGTAAAAGAAGATTTAAAGAAAAAATACAATTATACTGATGAAGAAGTTTCTAAACTAGTAGTAAATGGTGGTCTTAAAATCTATACAACAATGGATAGAAGCTTACAAGATTTCACACAGAAAACACTTGATAACTACAATAATTTAGGGCTTGGAAATTCTGAAACTTATGACAGTAATGGTGTTCCTTTACTTCAAGCATCAGCTACAATTGTTGACTACAGAAAAGGTCAAGTTCTTGCTATGGTTGGTGGAAGAGGTAAACAACAGCCTCAATCTACAAACAGAGCATATAATGCTTTAAGACCTATAGGATCAACTACAAAACCATTAACTGTTTATGGCCCTGCTATAAACGAAGGTGTAATTACCGCTGCAACACCTATTGATGATGCACCACTTCCTGAAAACAAACTAGACGGTGGTAAAAACTATAATCCTTCAAACTCTGATTTTAGTTACCAAGGTCTTATGACTGCACGCGAAGCTTTAACTTACTCTAAAAATACTGCAGCTGTAATTGTTGAAGATATGCTTGGAACTAAAACAGGTATTGAATACGGAGAAAAATTAGGATTAAAATACAATGATAAATCAAAAAGTTCTATTGCCGCACTAGCTTTAGGACAATTCAACAATGATCCTAAAGATCCTGATGGAGGTAATACTTATAGATTAGCTGGTGCATTTGGTACTTTTGGTAATGAAGGTGAATATGTTAGACCTTTACTATACACAAAGGTTGTAGATGCAACTGGAAAAACAATTTTAGATAATGAAAATTTAGATAAAACAGATGTATTCTCACGTGAAACAGCATATATTATGTACGATATGCTCAAAGGACCAGTAACCTATTACTCAAGTACACCTGCTAAATGGGGTGAAATGCCTGTATCCGGAAAAACTGGTACTACATCAGATTCATGTGATTTATGGTTTGCTGGACTTACTCCTTATCTATCAGGATCAGTATGGCTTGGATATGACAATCCAACAAAACTTATAGGCGGATCAAGTGCTTGTGCAAAAATTTGGGGAACATTAATGGAAAAAGCTCATGAAGGTCGTTCTGTAAAAGAATTGGAACCACCACCTGGAATAGTAAAAGTAGCTGTATGTAAAGATTCAGGACTCTTACCTAGCGCAGTATGTTCTCAAGATCCAAGAGGAAGCAGAGTTTACGAAGAATTATTCGAAGAAGGAACAGAACCAACAACTACATGTGATACACACGTAGTTACAAATATAAATAGATTGAATAATAAGCTGGCAACACCTGGTACCCCTTCTTTCTTAACACGAAAAGCTATATACATTAAAAAGAAGCATCCAAATTCAGCCACAGCAGATTATTATATGGTTCTTCCATCAAGTTATGATACAACTACTTCAGAAACCGAAGAACAATCAACTGAAACAGGTGAAAATAATAATTCTAATGTAAACCATGAAAATACCAATAGTGATAACACTAATAATCACAATAATAATCAAAACGGACCTGTTGTAGATCCTACTCAAACGCCAGTAGATTCTCCAGGACCTCAAACAAACGCTCATCCAATAATTACACCTATTCAATAAATAAACTCTGGGAATCTTCCCAGAGTTTTTTATTTAGTGTATAGATATACGAACTATAATAATATTACATAATTATTAATTCGTGCTTATATTATTCATGCCATTCTCTTATATGAATTTTCATAATTCACTTCTTTCAACTTTTGTATTTTTTAATAAATAATATGTGATTTTTACTGGTTTTTAATATGAAAATTTAATTTTATGAATTTTTATTTATATGTAACTTGCATTTTTATATTCTTTAGTATAAAATAATAGCAGTTACAATTTTCGTCATTTTATTTTAAAAATTTTATTATTAACTAGGGGGTTTTAAGCAATGTTCAATACTTTTATTGAAAAATTAAATACAATAATCAACGTATCTAATGATATCCTATGGACTTATGTATTAATAGCACCATTAATATTATTAGGTTTATACTTTACTTTTAAAACAAGATTTGTTCAATTTAGATATATAAAAGAAATGTTCAGACTTCTTACTGATGGTGCTACATCAAAAAAAGAAAAAGGATCAGTTTCATCATTCCAGGCCTTTTGTATTAGTACAGCATCAAGAGTTGGTACTGGTAATTTAGCTGGAATCGCAATTGCCATATCTGTTGGTGGACCTGGTGCAATCTTCTGGATGTGGTTAATCGCTCTTATTGGTTCTGCTTCAAGTTTTGTAGAATCTACACTTGCGCAGATATACAAACAGTCAGATGGAAATGGTGCCTATATAGGAGGACCTGCATACTACATGGAGAAAGCTCTTAACATGAAATGGATGGGAATAATTTTCTCCATATTAATTACAATATGTTTTGGTCTTGTATTCAATTCAGTACAATCCAACACTATTTCACTTGCACTTAATGAAGCTTTCGGTGTTAACAGGATTCTTGTTGGTGCTATACTTACACTTTTAACTTTATCAATAATATTTGGTGGAATACATAGAATTGCAAAAGTCTCTGAAATAATAGTTCCTATTATGGCTAGTGCTTATATATTAGTAGCTCTTTTTGTTGTAATAACAAACATAAGTGAACTTCCTGCTATGTTTGCTTTAATATTTGAAAATGCTTTCGGTGTTAAGCAAGCTGTTGGTGGAGGAATCGGTGGCGCTCTTCTTATAGGAATAAAAAGAGGATTATTCTCAAATGAAGCTGGAATGGGTAGTGCTCCAAATGCTGCTGCTACAGCTAATGTATCTCATCCAGTTAAACAAGGATTAATTCAAACTTTAGGTGTATTTACTGATACAATAGTAATTTGTAGTTGTACTGCTTTTATAATACTTCTTTCAGATGTTGATTTATCTGGTGGTCTTACTGGTATACAATTAACTCAAAACGCATTAAGTTCTCAAATAGGAAGCTTTGGAAGTATTTTCATTGCTATATGTGTATTACTTTTTGCATTCAGTTCAATTGTAGGTAATTATTATTATGGTGAAGCAAATATCGAATTTTTAACTAAGAAAAAAATATATCTTAATTTATATAGAATCTGCGTTGCTGTAATGGTATTATTTGGTGCAACAGTAAGTATGGATATCGTTTGGAATCTAGCTGATGTATTCATGGCATTAATGGCAATAACAAATCTAATCGCAATTGCACTTCTTGGTAAAATTGCATTTAAAGCTCTTGATGATTATAGAGCACAGAAAAAAGCTGGAATAAAAGATCCTGTATTCAAAGCATCTTCAATTCCAGAATTAAAAAATGTTACTGAATGGAATTAATAAAAGCGTGGCCTTAGGCCACGCTTTTTAATTAACAGTTAAAACTTTACTTTCACCATTCTCTTTTATAACATTATATATTTCACCAGAATCGGCATTGACAAATATTTTAATTAACACTTGTGATTCATCGGAATTTTTAGCTTTTACACTAACTACATAACATACTTCTAACTGATTGTTTTTATTTTTTTCTGTTTTTGTATTTCCTGCATATACTAGCTCTGTTGTTTCTAAAAGTTCATAGGGTATATTATTTTCTATAAAATAATTATTTGCAATTGTCTCAGCTTCTTCTTGGCTTATATTTATTTTAGGTTCCATACATTTTTTCAACATTGTAGTATTAGAATAACCATCAATATAACCACTATCCCTATCAATATTTATTTTTATTTCATCAAAATACAATCGATATCCATTTTCTTTCTTTTTATATACAAAAGAATAATACGGCAAATCATCTTCATTTTTTGTATCTTCATAAATTAAATCGTTTCCACAGATTTCCATAAGATATCTTTCTGCTATTGTCTTAGCTTCACTCTCTGAAAGCTTACTAGAACTCATCTTCATATCTTTTTTAGCAAAACCAACCACATTGTTTTCCTTATCTAAATCTATACCATAACTCTGAGTTACTATTGTTTTATTAACTAATTCATTTTGGCTATTTATAACCTTAAGCCTTTCATATTTTAAATTTGTTAATTTTTCTGTAGTATCTACTGCATTCATGGAATATAACTTAGACATAAACTGTTTTGATGCATTTATTTCTTTAGATGATTCTCCAAATAATTTATAAAATGCTACTCCAACAACTATAACAAGAAAAATCAAGATAATACTACTGTTGATTATAATCCTTTTACTCTTCATTAACTCCTCCTCTTTAACGTTAGTACATTTATATTAATTTTTTAATTACTATTACTATATGTTAAGCACATTAAATATATTATATCACAATATACTTAGTAAATACTGTTTATTTTTCCCTATGAAATATTGTAATCCTACATATTAAATACAAATTTTCTTTGATAATTTCAAAAAGATATTGATTTTTCTATTCAAAGTATATATAATATCATTGTTTGTTTAGTAATTTTAAACTTATTGTTTAGTAAAAGTGATTATTATAAAAATTGTTAGTGGGTGAATTTTATGCAAATAGGAGAAAAGATTCGTATTCTCCGAATGGAAAAACAACTGACTCAAGAGGAGCTTGCAAATAGATGTGAATTATCTAAGGGATTTATTTCTCAAGTTGAAAATGACTTAACTTCACCATCTATTGCTACATTAATAGATATTCTTGAAATCTTAGGAACTAATCTTCCAGATTTCTTTAGTGATACAAAAGAGGAAAAAGTAACATATACAAAAGATGATATGTTTGAAAAAGATGATGACGATTTAAAGTACTCCTTAATGTGGCTTATACCAAATGCTCAAAAAAATGAAATGGAGCCTATTATGATTACACTCAAACCTGGTGGACAATATATCGAAGAAGAGCCTCACGAAGGTGAAGAATTCGGATATGTTTTAGCTGGAACGATAATTCTTCATTTAGGAAAAAAGAAATATAAAGTCAAAAAAGGGGAAAGCTTTTATTATAAAGCAAAAGTAAATCATTTTATCGAAAATACTGGTAAATCTCCAGCTAAGGTAATATGGGTTAGTACTCCCCCATCATTTTAAACAATAGAAAGAGGTGTTTTTGTGAGCCAAAACATTATAGAATTAAAAAATATCAGCAAAACTTATGGTGATAATACAGTATTAAATAATTTATCTTTAAATATTAAGAAAAATGAATTTTTAACTCTTTTAGGACCAAGTGGATGTGGTAAGACTACTACATTAAAAATAATAGCTGGTTTTGAGAGCGCTGATTCTGGTGAATTAATGTTTAAAAATGAAGATATTTCATCATTACCACCATATAAAAGACAGGTAAATACTGTGTTCCAAAAATATGCTTTATTTCCACATATGAATATTTTTGATAATATAGCATTCGGTTTGAAATTAAAAAAATTACCTAAAGATCAAATCGAAGCTGAAGTAAAAAAAATGCTACATCTCGTTGCCTTAGATGGTTTTGAAAAAAGAAAAGTAGAGTCTTTAAGTGGAGGACAACAACAAAGAGTTGCTATTGCAAGAGCTCTTGTAAATAAACCCGAAATATTACTTCTTGATGAGCCTTTAGGTGCACTTGACTTAAAGCTTAGAAAAGAAATGCAGATAGAATTAAAGAAAATTCAAAAAGAAGTTGGTATAACTTTCGTATTTGTAACACATGATCAAGAGGAAGCTCTTACAATGTCAGATACAATTATAGTAATGAATAAAGGTATAATTCAACAGATGGGAACACCTGAAGATATATATAACGAACCTGCCAATGCTTTTGTGGCTGATTTTATAGGTGAAAGTAATTTACTTAATGGCTTAATGATAAAAGACTTTGAAGTTGAATTCTGTAACAAAAAATTTGAATGTGTTGATAAAGGTTTTGAAATCAATGAACCTGTTGATATTGTTATAAGACCTGAAGACATTAAAATGGTTAATGCAGAAAACAGCATGCTTAAAGGACATGTTACTTCCGTAGTATTTAAAGGTGTCCATTACGAAATGACTGTTGTAAGTGATGATTATGAATTTATACTTCACAACACAAAATCTGCTGAAGTAGGATCTACTATAGGGTTAGATATTTATCCTGAAGACATACATATTATGAAAAAGAGTGATAAAAATGGCTAAGAAAAAAACGTCCTTAGCGGCGTATCCTTATTTTGCTTGGAGTGCGCTATTTATCGTAATTCCATTATTAATAGTTTTATTTTTTAGCTTTACGGTACAAACTGATTCAGGCTATTCCTTTTCATTAGAAAACTATAGCAGACTTATTTCATCGCAATATTTTAATATATTTTTAAGATCAATATGGCTTGCACTTGTTTCAACAATATTATGCCTTATTGTTGGTTATCCAGTTGCGTATATAATTTCACAAATGAAAGTAAGTAGACGTAATTTTATGATTATGCTATTCATTCTTCCAATGTGGATGAATTTTCTTCTTAGAACTTACGCATGGATGCCTATTTTAGGTAAAACAGGTATCGTTAATAATATTTTAAGTAAAGTTGGAATTGGTCCAATTTCTTTCTTATACAATGATGGTGCTGTGCTTCTTGGTATGGTATATAACTTTCTGCCTTTTATGGTACTTCCTTTATATACTATTTTAATAAAAATGGATCAGGATTTAATAAATGCAGCAGCTGACTTAGGTGCAAATAGATTTAAAATATTTTTAAAAGTAATCCTACCATTAAGCATTCCTGGAATCTTTTCAGGTATAACAATGGTATTTATGCCTGCTGTTTCTACTTTCGTAATTTCAAGGCTTCTTGGTGGCGGTCAATTTATGCTTCTTGGTAACCTTATAGAACAGCAATATACCACAATGGGGGATTGGAATTTTGGTTCCGCTATTTCAATCTTTATGATGATAATCATACTTATATTTATGGCTTTAACGTCTAAATTTGACAGCGGTTCAGATAAAGAAGGAGGTACACAGCTATGGTAAGCAGATTAGAAAACTTTATAAAAAGATTTTATTTGTTTATTATCTTTTTATTCTTGTACACTCCTATCATCACCCTTATGGTTTTTTCTTTCAATAATTCTAAAACCATGGGAAAATGGTCTGGATTCACCCTAAAATGGTATGAACAGCTTTTTAGTAACCAAAGATTAATGTCAGCACTGTATTACACTATATTAATTGCTTTATTAGCATCAGTAATTGCAACTATTGTTGGAACTATAAGTGCTATAGCAATTTCGCAAATGAAAGGTAAATTAAAAGCTTTAATTTTAAATATAAACTATCTTCCAGTACTTAATCCAGATATAGTTACAGGAATTGCACTTATGAGTTTATTTATATTCCTAAACTTCAACTTTGGTTTTACAACTATGCTTTTAGCTCATATTACATTTGATATTCCTTATGTAATATTATCAGTTCTTCCAAAGATGCGTCAGCTTCCTGAAAATACTTTAGATGCTGCTGCCGATTTAGGTGCTACTCCACTTTATACATTATGGAAGGTTATTATCCCTCAGATAAAGCCTGGAATCTTTTCAGGATTCCTTATGGCATTCACTATGTCTATAGATGATTTTGTAATTAGTTTCTTTACTACAGGTCCAGGAGTTACTAATCTTTCAATTGAAATTTATTCTATGGCAAGACGTGGTATAAAGCCTGAAATTAATGCACTTTCAACTTTAATGTTCTTAACAGTACTTGCATTACTGTTGATTGTGAATAGAAAACAAAATTCAGATAAAACTAATTAATAATAAATAATAGCCCATTTAAAACTTTAAATGGGCTATAAATAAGTATTTTGAGGTGATAATATTGATAAAATTAAAACGTTTATGTGCATTAGCATTAACATCTTTACTAAGTGTAACTTTATTTACCGGGTGCGGAAATTCTAATGTTGGTGTAAATGGAACAATCTATTTTTATAACTGTGGCGACTATATAGATGAAGACTTACTATACGAATTCCAAAGAGAAACTGGAATAAAAGTAGACTATTCTACCTATGATACAAATGAAATAATGTATCAAAAATTAAAGAGTTCTCCGGGAAGTTATGACTTAGTAATTCCATCAGATTATATGATTGAAAAGATGATTCAAGAAAATATGGTAGAAAAAATTGATTTTAACAATATTCCAAACTACGAATATATTGGTGATCAATATAAAAACCTTGCTTATGATCCTACAAATGAATATTCAGTTCCATATATGTGGGGAACTATCGGTATTGTGTACAATCCTGACATTGTGACAGAACCAGTTAACAGCTGGGATATACTTTGGGATACAAAATATAACAATAAACAATTAATAATGTTTGATTCTATGAGAGATACTCTTGCTATAGGATTGAAAAAACTTGGTTATTCTATAAACAGTACAAATCCTGATGAAATAGCTGCTGCTACAGATGAGCTAATAAAACAAAAGAAGACTATGGACCCTCTTTACTATGTAGATGAAGTAAAAGATAAAATGATAAACGAGGAAGCTGCTATAGCACCTGTATGGTCTGGAGATGCAACGTACATAATCTCACAAAATCCAAAATTAAAATTTATAGTTCCTGACGAAGGCTCTAATAAATGGTTTGATGCTATGGTTATACCAAAAGGTTCAAAAAATAAAGAAAATGCTGAAAAACTTATAGATTTCTTATGTAAACCTGAAAATGCACTTCAAAATGTAGAATATATTCAATTTTCTACCCCTAATACTGGAGCTTATGAACTACTAGAAGATTCTATAAAGGATGATCCTGGTGCATACCCTTCTAAAGAAGTATTAGATAAATGTGAAGTTTTTGTAGATTTAGGTGACTCCTTAAAACTTTATGATGATGCTTGGATGAATATAAAAACTGCAAGCTAATTTTTAAGACACAAAAAAATTCCGTTAATAAACATTTTAACGGAATTTTATTTTTCTTTTTTACTTAATATTAGTTCAGTAATTGATACCTAAATTATATTCTTAATCATCAACCTCTGGAAACCACAAAGCAATTTCTTCTTTTGCACTTTCTGACGTATCTGATGCGTGAACACAATTTTCTGTTTTACTTCTAGCATATCTAAATCTAATTGTTCCTGCAGATGCTTCATCAGGACTTGTTGCTCCATTAATCTGACGAATTCTCTTTACTGCATCTTCCCCTTCAAGGATTATTGCTACCAATGGACTTCTTGTTATAAATGTTATTAGTTCTTCATAAAAGGGTTTCCCTTTATGCTGACAATAATGCTTTTCTGCAATTTCTCTTGTAGTCTGCATAAGTTTCAAGTGTATTACCTTCAAGCCATTATCTTCATAAACACTTATGATATTGCCTATAATATTCCTTTCAACTCCATCTGGTTTGATTAATACCATACTTCTCTCAACCATAATATTGCCCTCCATTTACGCTAATTTCACCTTTTAATATTTTTCCCTATCATATTAATATTATACTTAATTTTCAGAAAATTATAAATACTTATATATTTATATTCTACTATTAATTTATTATGATATAATTCTAGTATAATCAACAGTCTATAAGAAACTACATATATTTTTGCCTATATATAATAAATAATGGAGGAACTATTTATGATAAGGTATTCGATTTTAGTAGATGGAAGAGTTCAAGGTGTTGGGTTCAGGTTCTTCACACAACTAACTGCTACAAATCTAAATCTAACTGGCTGGTGTAAAAATTTATATGATGGAAAAGTTCAGATAGAAATTCAAGGTTCAGAAGATACTTTAAACAAATTTATATCTTTACTTAAAAAGGGAAATAATTTTTCAAGAATTGATGAAATCATTGTTGATAAAATTCCTATTATAGAAACTGAAAAAAAGTATTCTGTTAAATATTAAATCTCAACTCCCTAGATCTATTGAGTCCACACCTTTACTCATTATTCTATAATTATACTTTTCTACATAATAAAAAAGCAGCTCTAAAAAGAACTGCTTTTCATTAATTCTATGTGTATATATATTAACTTTCTAAGCTAAATTTTTTTCTGTATTAATTTCCTTTTCTTCTTTTAAAGTTGCAAAATACTCTTCTGTTTCCTTTATTACAACTTTTCTAAGTCCTATAAGACCTACAAGGTTAGGGAATGCCATACATCCATTAACTATATCTGCTATTATGAATATTAATTCTAATGGTAGGAATGGACCTATTGCTACAAGCACTATATATATTATTCTATATGGCATAATAGCTTTAACTCCAAATAAATACTGAGTACATCTTTCACCATAATAATTCCATCCAAGAATTGTAGTAAATGCAAAGAATACTAATCCTATATTCACTATATATTTACCAACTGTTCCTATAGAATTTGTAAATGCTGCAGTTGTAACTTGTGCTCCTGCAAGCGCAGATCCAGCTGTAAATATACCTGTTTCTCCACTTGTTATTACTATTGCAAGACCTGTCATTGTACAAATTATTATTGTGTCAAAGAAAGTACCTGTCATAGATATAAGACCTTGTCTTACTGCTGAATTTGTCTTAGCGGCAGCCGCTGCTATTGGTGCACTTCCAAGACCTGATTCATTTGAAAATACTCCTCTACCTACACCTCTTTGAATAGCCATACCAACAGTAATTCCTAGAACTCCACCACCAACTGCGCTTGGATTAAATGCACTTGTTATAATTAATGATAAGGCTGGTATTATTGATCTATAATTGCATATTAATACAACTACCGCAGCAAGAATATATGCACCTGCCATAAATGGTACAACAGTTTCTGAAACCTTTGAAATTCTCTTTATTCCACCTAAAGTTACCATTGCAACTAATGCTGTAACTATAACTGCTGTAACTATTAATGGTACATTAAATGTTGCTGCTGCTGCTGCAATTGAATTAACTTGACCAAATGTACCAATTCCAAAGAATGCAACTCCAATTCCAAAGAGTGCAAATAATTTAGCAAGCCATTTCATACCTAATCCATTTTGGATGTAGTACATTGGTCCTCCTGCCATCTGACCATTTTCATCTTTTTCTCTATACTTTATTGCAAGAACTCCTTCTGCATATTTAGTTGCCATACCAAAAAATGCTGCAAGCCACATCCATAGTAATGCACCAGGTCCTCCTGCTGTTATTGCTGTTGCTACTCCAACTATATTACCTGTACCAATAGTTGCTGATAATGCTGTACATAAAGCACCAAAACTAGATACATCTCCATGAGCTTGATCATTTGTCTTTTCATCATCTTTACCAAATACATATTTTAATGCCAATGGTAATTTGAAAATTTGTAATAATTTTAGACGAAGTGTAAGGTAGATACCTGTTCCTACTAAAAGTATTAGTAAAGGCGGCCCCCATATAATATCGTCGATTTTTTGGAATATTTCCTGCACCATAGTGCTTCCTGATAATAAATTTGATAATAACATAAAAAAAATCCCCCTAATATAATGATTTCGGAGGAGATAAGACTTTTTCAGTTGGTAGTTGAAATTAGATAATTGAAAGTTATTTTTTAGTATCTTAATTTTAGATACTACTAATATATTAAAATTCTTTAATTTTATAATTGAATCTGAAATATATTTTTCAGAAATCACATAATGATTTCTTCTTAAACTGTCAATCATCAATTCTCAATTGTCAACTGCATATCTGTCTTTTCCCCTGTCCTTTTACCTGAGAGTTTCAATTGTATACTTATTGTATACAACCTTGCTCCTTCGGTGCTTATTAAATAAGTCTCTCCAGAGGCTCGTCCAATGGCGGTCCTAATACCTGAAAGATTTCCCTCTTCGGTGTATCATTTTAATATTAATAATATAAAATGATATCTCTCCCACCATCTTCATCCGAACGTTGTTTATATATTTATTTTATGTATTAGATTATATAAATAATTAATGTTTTTTGCAACAAAATTTAAAATTTTTAGCATATTATCAAATTACTTGTTTTCTATATCGTTTTCAATTACTATCTTTTCTTTTATATTTATGCTGATTTTTGTTTAACTTTAATTTTTATGTCAAAAAAGCTTCTGTATATTTTAAAATATACAGAAGTTTTTACTCTCATTCTCATCTCTTTAAAAATACCATTAAGTTGAAATTACCCTTACAATTATTAAACTAATCTCTCAATTTCCTTTAATTTACTGTATACATTCAATGTCTTATATTTAAGATTGTATACACTTTTACAATACTCTATAAAATTATATTGATTTAATTCACAATACTTATCTTCAATTTTCTTTTCTAAATAATTTACATATTCAATAAAACTTTTATCGGTTTCCCAAAAGCCATCTATACTGTCGGATAATAAGTATGATACTTCACTTAAGCTATATTCTCTTTGAAATTTCTTATTATTATCTAGCACAGAAATGTCATTGTCATCATCAATTATGATTGATTTATAAAATTTCTCCCCTAAAAATTCAGCATCTTTTAATAATTCATTTATTAGATTATATGCTGAACCGGCTAATTCTTCTTTTGTAAAAATTCTGTCCATCACTACTCCCCCATTACCGCAATTCATATTCTGAGTTATTGACCAATTTAATTATATAATATTCAATTTAGAATTTTTGTCGAATTGTATGTTGTTTCCAATCAGTATATATATCCATTACTGACATATGTATGTCTATTTTAGAATACTTTTCAATATTTTAAATTTATTTTTATTATTATATTATAATTTTCTCTAAAAAGCATAGAATTTTAACATATTTTGATTTATTTACATATTTTGCTATAATATTATTTATATACGTCAAGATATATTTTAAAGGGGGTGATATTATATACAACTTACTTTTAGAAATTCAAATAGATATTATTACATAAATGATTTTTTTATAAACTCATTTTCATCAATGAAATCTATTTTTTGTCCCATTAATTTAAGATCTACCGCTTTTCTCATCTTAGTACTCATTTCATTTCTTTTTAACTCATGTATATCCTTAATATTAGAAACTAATATGGTAGTTTTTTTAGTTACAGAGCTCCCACATGCGCCACCAAGTCTTCTTACAAGTCTTATAGCTTCATCTCGTGTCATAGATGATAATCTACCTGTAAATACAACAGTATCACCCTTAAATACATCAT
Organism: Clostridium butyricum; assembly: GCF_006742065.1. Taxonomy (NCBI): domain Bacteria; kingdom Bacillati; phylum Bacillota; class Clostridia; order Eubacteriales; family Clostridiaceae; genus Clostridium; species Clostridium butyricum. The sequence continues at coordinate 2,980,414 of NZ_AP019716.1, forward strand.
AATTTAGATTTCCTAATGAATTTGAATTATTGCATGAAGATACTCTAGACGATTTTCTGAAAATTCTTCCTTTTGCTGATGATGGTTTATATCCTTCTTCATTAACATTTCCAATAGTTACTCCAACACACCTACATATTTCATCTATATCCTCATTCCCAAGCTCTTTTGAAATATTAATAAGGATATTACTACATGCAAGTGCATCAGCTAAAGCATCATGATGATCAAATTCATATCCTAAGAATCTATTTACAGTATTTAATTTAGAATTTTCTATTTGAGGATAAAAATTCTTTGAAAGCTTCATTGTACATATATACTTAAAAGATACTGGTTCTATATTATATAATTCCATAGTTCTTCTTAATACAGATATATCAAATGATGCATTGTGTGCAATCACAAATCCATTATCAAAGTATCCTTTAATCCTTTTCCATATTTCATCAAATTCTGGTTCATTTTCTACCATTCCAGGTCGTATACCGTGTATGCCTATATTTATAGGCATAAATCTCATTTCTTTAGGTTTTATTAGATAATGTATCTTTTCAACAACTTCACTATTTTTGACAACTACAATACCTATAGAACAAGGGCTGCTCCTTTTTTCATTTGCAGTTTCAAAATCTATAGCTATATAATCCATAATTTTCTCCCGATCTCTTTTATCCTTGATTTGATCCTTTACTATCAATTCTCACTTGTTGATTTTCAACACTTTAACTCTGTTGAATTCAATATATTCAATCATTACAATTTCATATACATAAATAAAATCAGACTATGCACAATAGTTTACCTAATTATGCACAGTCTGATAATAAAAGCTATTTTTGTTAATATTTTCACATTATTAACAAAATTAATTTTTAAAATATGCTACTAATTCAGCCATTGATTGGTTGAATTCTTCCATAGATGAGTTTTTAAATACTCTTAATTCAGGAATACCAACTGGTTTTTCAAAGTTACATCCTGATATGTATTCATCCCAGTTTTCTAACTTCCATGTATCTCTATCTGAGTTACGTTCAATCATTCTTTGATGACAAACTTCTTTATCTGTTTCAACCCAGATAACAACTAATTCACAGTCGTTTTCTTTAAGCTTATTTCTAAATTTATCCATATATTCAAGATTTCTTATTTCTCTTGTAAATGGAGCATTAATCAATACTGTATCACAGTAATCTAAAGCTTCTAATGCTAAGTCAATTACAACTTCATATTCAGTATTTCTGATGTTTTCTTCAAAGAAATCTGAACTTCTATTGTTTTCTTCTCCTGCAACTTTGAATACTTGATTAGATAACCCTATTAGCGTATCTTTATCTAAGTAAACAATAGGTTTAAGAGCTTTTGATATCTCTTTAGAAATAAATGTTTTTCCACATGCTGGTGGTGATGTTACTAATATTAATCTTCTCATATTTCTGCACACTCTCCGTCCAATATTAATATTGTTTGGTTAAAAATTAAAAATATAGTAGAACCTATTTATTAGCTAATAGATTCTACTTATTTTTTGATTAATAAATTATGTTATATTTACTACTTAAGAAATAGAAATATACCTGAGTCAATATTCATTGTCCCACTTGTTGTATTATATCATTTTTTGTCATAATGTAAATAGTTTTTTATCTATTTAGTAATTTATCTATTATTTTTTGTACCATCTTAACAAATTTATTAGTTTGAATAGTTTTTATTGTATATCCTTTTATTAAATTTATGTAAAATACATAATATCATGATATAATATATTCCATCATTGAATACAAGGGGTGATTGTTATTACTATTGAACAAATTCAATATTTTCTAGCTGTAAAAAAATACAATGGATTTTCTCCTGCAGCTCATGAGTTATGTATATCACAGTCTTCGTTATCAAAACAGATAAAATCTCTTGAAACCGAACTAGATACTATATTGTTTGATAGAACCTCAAGAATTACAAAACTCACTTGTGCTGGTGAAGATTTTTATGTATATGCATTAAAATTTTTAGATGATTACAATAAAATTATTCAAGGAATGAAAAAGCATTCTATTTCAAAGAAAACAACATTAAACATAGGAACAATAGCAGTTATATCACAATACGGTTTAGCATCTGTCCTAGCTTCTTTCAAAAGTAAATATCCTAACATAGATATAAATATTTTTGAAGAAGAAAATGAAGCTGTTTTAAGCATGCTTAAGAATTCTGAAATTGATCTTGCTATTGTAAGAGATTTTAATTTAGAAAAAAAATTATTCAATATAACACATATAGCTGATGATGAATTAGTTGTTGTAACTTCTAATGATCATCCATTTACAAAGAAAAAATATATTTCTTTTGGAGATTTAAAACACGAAGATCTTATAATTTGTTCTAAATCTGGTGTTTATGATATATGTCTAGATGAATGTTCTAAATTAGGTTTTACTCCAAATGTTATATACAACATAAATAAGATTGAAACCATATTAGGTCTTGTTTCAGAAGGGCTTGGTATAACTTTAATTGTAAATAATGTTTTAAAGCCCTTTAGCAGTCATAATATAGCTGTTCATCCTCTGAAAGACCCCATAAATTCAAATCTGGCACTTGTTTCTAATATCAATACTAGTAGACGTAAAGAAATTAACGCATTCAGAGAATTTTTACTTAAAAATTCCCAAAAATAAAGCTGAGTATATCTCTAAACGCTTCCTGTTATATAAGAAAAATTTAGATGATATACTCAAATTTAAAATTACTCTTTATTATTTATACTCATAATTTCTTTATACAAACCATATGATGCTTGTATATTATATAAATATACAAGGAAAACATCTAAAATATATGGAGAATAGCTTATTTTTAGTAATTCCTTCGCAAATGCCATTCCTGCTATTTCTCCCAGGCAGACTATATTAGAGTCATTTTTTATAGGACCTATCTTCCATAATCTAATTTTTTCAGTTCTTGTAAATATGTCATCATCATTTTCCTCAATGAAATGAAATATTTCATGTGCTAATAATAACTCTTCAATATTTATATCTGAAAACAATCCCACTAAATTTTTGCTTGTTATTAACTCCTCTGCCTTGTTAATACTATCCTTAAATACTGTAACTTTATTAGGTTCAACAAACTGTGCAAATATTATGTGCCCTCCACCATTAGGTCTATCTGGATAATCTACCTCAAGCCCCATTTCCTTAGCTATATCGTATGTATTCATATGACTAAATTTTTCTCTTATTTTCTTAGCATATTTTTTACCACATTCATTTGCTTTATTTATTAATATTAATCTATCATCTTCACTAAATTTTCCTTTTAGTGGTTCACGTCTGAAAGCATAATATCCCCACTTTTCATCATCAATCATGACTAAATTTTTTAGCATTTCTTCTATCTCTGGAATATCTGTATCAGTTGTTCTAGCATCTATACTCTTACTTCTCATTGCATTTACAAATTTATTTGCAAAATTATCATTAGATTTCATTTTTTGCTCCTATAATTAAAATTTCTTCTTTTGGGTCTGCCATTTGTACACTTACATCCATAATCATAAGCATTTGTTCAAAATCACTTCCTGATGCAAAATCCATAACTCTTGGTCCTATACACAGATAAAAATCTGGTCTTAAAACACTATCTGATTTATACACTGTAAGTTCTTCCCAAAGACTCTTTACCGCATCTTTATAAGCCTCTACTTTTACTTTACATGCAGATCCTGAATTTCTCTGAACTTTTATAAACCCTTTTTTATCAACAATCCTTATTTGATTCTTATTTTTATATTCTCCACCAAAAACATAAAAATATTTATTCTTCTCTATAAGAGAAACTTCTTCTTTAGAAATACCCATATCCTCACTTGCTAGTTCTTTTGCTTCAAATTCACTACATTCTTTTAATAAATCTGTAGATTTAACTTCTGTAGAACCTGTTGCTATTGCAATAAGTCTAGATGTATTAGAATCAATTTCAATATGCACATCAATTGTATCTGGCGAAGCACCACTTTCTATTGCTTTATTTATTACTTCCGCCCTTATATTTCTTATGTCTTGTTGAGTTGGACTTGGAACTATTCTTTCTACAACATCTCTAACCATGGCAAGTGCTACACCAATAGATGAAATTACTTCTGCATTATCAGGTATGCTATATTTTATGTCCATTTTAGAAGCGCAATACTTAATAAGAGATGAAGCACCACCTCCAACACCTATAAGTGATATCTGACTATTATCAAGCTTATATTTATCTATTAGTTCTAATATAACTGGCTGTATCTTCTCAAAAGATTTTCTAAGTATCAGTTCGGCCACTTCTTCAACTGTTTTTCCAAGATAGTCTGCTAATGGTTTCATTGCCTTCCTTGCTGATTCTACATTTCCGTATGAAAAATCCTCTGAAGTAATCAAACCAAGTACATTAGCTGCACAACTATTTGTAATTGTAATTCTCTTTCCGCTCTTTAATCTTATTGCAACATAATCCTCAGGATCACCATCTTTAGGTGCAAAGAATTCTAACGTGGGTTCAATTATTTCTTCTTCAGGAGTAAATACTGCATAATCCATTCCTGCAATATGAGCACTTCTTGGACCTACATCAATTATTTTTTCTGAATCCGCACGTATCATGCTTCCTCCAGCAACACCTAAAACCTGAACATCTAAAGAACTTACATAGGTTTTATGTCCATCCACTATAGAATAATCTATTGCAGGTCTTCCATTCTTAATTACACCTATATTGGTTGATGTACCTCCAACTTCAAAATAAATCCCATTAGATACTCTTAGATACATTAGGGATCCCATGACACTTGCAGCTGGACCTGAAAGCATAGTAAGTATTGGTCTTTTTTTCATTTCACTAATATCCATTGCACCACCATCACCACGCATTATCATAAGAGGTACATCCACTCCTGTACTACGGACTGATTTTTCAGTACTATTTGATGTATCAAGCATTTTAGGAAGTATACTGGCATTTATTGCTGCTGTTTTTGTTCTTCTTGTAAGTCCATATAACTTTGTAATATCTGATGCAATAGTTATAGGCATACCCATTTCTTCTGCAACCTTTGCAACTCTAACTTCTTCTGTCATATCATCAACACCAAAAGCCATTGATACCACAAGAACTTCTACTCCTAAACCTTTAAGTTCATTTATTTTATCAATTATATTTTCTTTTGTTAAATTTTTCCTTTTAATTATTGTATTTGATATCTTTATTATTCTTCCGGTCCCCAAATTTATATCTTTAAGTGCAACCTGTTTTTTTGCTAAATATCCTTCAATGCCTCTTCCTACAATTCCTATTACTCCAACATGATCCACATCACCTTCAAGTAATGCATTGGTAGCCTGAGTAGTGCTATGTGCTACAAACACCACATCTTTCGCATCTATATTATTTTCTTCTAAACAATTTTTAAAAGCCTTTACCACTCCCGCTGCAACTCCAAATTTATCATCATGTGTTGTTTTAACTGATGATTTTCCTATAATCTTATGTGTATCATTATCAATTGCTACAGCTTTTGTGTGAGTGCCTCCAACATCTATTCCAACCCTGACATTATTATTTTTTTTCATATAATAAATACCTCTTCTTATCATATAATGCTAAATGTATACTCCCCAATAATGAACCTATTATACTTTTATAAAAACTTATGACATTATTAACAACTATTATTGCTTTGTAGTTATATTGATTTTATCATAATTAAAGCCAAAAGTTTTATTTTATGACCTGAAAACAAAGAAATCCGCCCTACAAATATGTAAAGCGGAACTTTATTAAAACTACATACCAAACATTATGTAAGTAATCAAGCTTAATATAGCGCAGATTAACCAACCTGCTGGTATACTTAATTTTAAGAAATCTTTTGTATCAACCTTAGTATATCCAAGTCCCCAAACAATCCAAGATTGTGTAATACAACTTGAGATGTTCATTGTTACTGTTGGAGCATACATTAATGGGAATAATAATGGAGTTCCGAATCCAACACTCTTTAATATACCAAGTGTGGCAGCTCCGCATCCTGCTAATGTAAATGGTCCTCTAAACATACCTAATGGTGCAAGTATTGCAAACGCAACACAAATTACTAATGTATTGTTTGGAATCAATCCACCTAATACAGCATTAAAGTAAGGTACACATAATTCTGCCGCTTTATTAAACATAGGAATCATTAACATAAATCCAACTAATGGAGCAGTATCTATAGCACCATCATAGAACGTCTTATTAAATACTTCTGAAGCTGCCTTATATGATGTTAATTTTCCACAAACAGCTAAAGCAAAGAAACTTGCTACTAAGAATCCAACTATAACTGGTACATTAAATCCAATAGCTAATACAACTGGTATAAATGGTGTAAGTAAAGCTATTACTGGAGCTGCCTTTACTTCTTCAGTCTGAGGAGCTTGTGCCGCCCATGCATGAACTCTTTTTTGCTTTTTCATTAATATTGCTGGTATTAATATTGCAACTATCAATTGAACAGCTAAAGCAACAAATCCCCATTTTAAGTATCCACCATTATAGAAATAAGTCTGTTCTCCATTTGCACCTAAATAGAATGCTTGATATTGATTAAATATAACAGGGTTTATGTATAAACCAGCACCTATTGATAATAAAAATGATACTGTAGCTAATAATTTAGGTATCCCTAAAGATAATAATATTGGAAGTACAATTACTCCAATAGCAACAACTGCACCAGCACCAAACATACTTGAGAATACTGCTGTAGTAACAACTGCTAAAAGTGTAGATGTAACTATTGGCTTATCTCCGCCAAGTTCAACTGTCTTACGAATTATTGTAGCAGCAATTCCTGTTTCTAACATGATTCTACCGAACCAAGCACCAAATATGAAGTTTATAAGTACTCCACCCCATCCTTCAGGACCACCTTGGAATACCTTCTTAAGAGCATCTACAATACTCATATTAACAATGTCACTATTTTGTGCTATAAAATCTGGATTTGTAACTAAAGCATTACCTATAAGGGGTAATACAGTCCATATAATAGCCATAATTAGTATACCAGTCATAAGATTTCCACCTTTAACTGCATAAGCAACTAATCCAGCGAATGATACTAATAATAAAATTCCGATAATAAATTCAACACTCATTCTAGTTCTCCTTAATAAAATTATTCAATACTTCGTTAATTAATTAATTAACAATCTTATATAAAATTTTAATAATAACATGCTGATACTAAATTTAATAAATATAAATGAGTAATATGCTTCAGCATCAGCAATGTTATATGACTAAATATTAATTATATCTTTTTCTATATTCTTCTAAAATCTCATCCATTACCTTAATAACGTGAGCTGCACTTTCTAAGTCTGCTGGAGACTTTTCTTTTCCTATTAATTCATTAACTATTGTTTGAATATAAGGTTGAGCAACGTGTTCTGGTTCTTGATAGTCTATAATTTCTTCAATACCATCAACTATAACCTTTATAGGACCATAGAATAAACCAGTAGTACTTATTCTACCCTTATCTCCTACTATTAACATTTCTTCTTCATCGTGGTCAGCAACGTAACACCATATTCCATTACCCATTACTCCACTTTCAGTTTTGAAAATAGCATTTACTGTATCTTCTACATCATAGTATCCACCATAGTTTTCAGCCATACCACTTACATTTTCAATCTTACCAAATAAATATTCAACGATATCTAATACGTGAGCAACCATATCAACGAACTTTCCGCCGCCAGCTGCTTCTGGTTTTAATCTCCAAGGTAAGTTTTCTCTATCTAAATCGATATCTTCAACCTTCATAAACTGTCTTAAGTGAACAAAGTTTATTTTTCCTAGCTTTCCACTTTCAATTATTTCTTTAATCTTCATGTACTTAGCCATACCTCTTCTATAGAACGCTACATATATAGGTAAGTTAACTTCTTGTGACTTCTTAATCATTTCTTCACATTCTTCATATGTAAGAGCCATTGGCTTTTCTGTATAAGGAATCTTTCCAGCTTCTAAACACTTCATTGAGTAATCTTTGTGAAACTTCGGTGGTGTTGGAAGATATACTGCATTGATTTCTGGATCAACAAGCATTTCTTCTACAGTCTTATAAACAACTGGAACTCCATGTCTTTTAGCATAATCACAAGCTCTATCATAATCTAAATCAAAAACTGCCTTTAATTCTGAGTTTTCAGATTTATATAAACCTGGACCACTTTTCTTTTCAGTTACAACACCGCATCCAACCATGCCCCATACGACTTTATCAAACTTTTTCATTTTATATTCTCCTCTAAATCATCATTTTCATTAAAATCATAAAAATAATATTATAATGTCGATACTTTAACCTTAATAACTATTTTTCTAATTACCATAGATTCGTCTTTCATTATTGCAGGAATATGAACATCATGTGGATAGAATACAGCATATGAGCCTTCTTCCATTTCTAGATGAGTTTCTCTTGCATTTTCATTATTCTTATAGAAAATAAGATCCCTTGTTTCTAAAAGATTTTCATCAACTTCATTGTCTCCCATATCTGGGTAACATCCTATTAATTCTTTTCCTTTTGCAAGGAATTGAACATCAATATAAGTTTCATGAACTTCTGGACGTAAATTACATCTTTCAGTTGTTTCTACATCTAAAATCTGTAATATCATATTATCTCCATCCAATTCATATCTTCCTGGAACTGCATTCACTAAATCATTTTCTTTTAGATACTGAATAGCTTTTTGAATAGCTTTTGGATAACTTGATATATTTTCATTTGATTTTATATTACCAAAGATCATCTTAATCCCTCCCCTTAATATCTATTTTTTTAATTCAAAAATTTAATTTGTTATTTTTTCTACAAATTTCAGCAAATCAATTCAAATTCAAACTTACTACATATGATATATTACAAAGTCTTTAAATCTTGTTCAATTCATTTTAAGAATCAAACTATTCCATAATGGAATAGTTATTGTATTTTGGTTATATTACCTATACTTATTTGCTTATAAATAATCTCTTTTATATTTTTTATAACAGTGATTACTTAACATAAAAAATGCTTATATATAAAAATTCTCAAACTTTTATATATAAGCATTTCCTTAATCTATAAACTATAAATATATTTAATAATACTTATTAAATAAAAAAATAATAGCTGCTTACGATTTTTTCTTCATAATACAGCTATTATTTCACTACTTTATTTGGTAATTTACTAATTTTAATACACCTCTTTGTTTAATCTATAAATTTTACATTGGAATCACCTCTTACTATATAAAATCATAATTGATATAACAAATCTAATCATCCTCCTTTACTTTTACTCTATTAATTAATATATTATTGTTCTTAACTTTTTCAATTCCTCCTTACATTGATTATTAATTATATTAAAACTAAATATTGCATTGGTATCATCTTCTTTTCTTTTACTACTTTCCTTGATTATTAATATGTTAAATAAACTTTTAATCCACTCCTCACATTTATTAATCTTTTAATTAAAATACATTTTGCATTGGTATCATCTTCTTTTCATAATCTTTTACTTAAGTTCCTAAATGAATTCTATCTCACTCCTTACATTTTTTAAATCTTAGCTGATACTAAACTTTGCATTGGTATCATCCCCTTAAGTATTTTAATAAAATAAGAAATTTCTTTTTTATTATGTTGTTTTCTTATCTTGTTTAAATTATATTACCATTTCATAGCAAATTACAGACTGTTATTGAAATTTTATTTATGTTATAATAAAATAGTTGGGGTCTATTTCAAATCAATTTATATTATTTTAAAAAGAGATCGTATCAAAATTAATTTGCTACAACCTCTTTTCAATATAAAAATAATTATTTTATTTCCATTTTAGCAACAACGCTGAATTAATTATAACAAATACAGAACCAGCATTATGAACTAATGCCCCAAAAACTGGATTTAAAATACCACTAATAGCAAGTATAATCGCAATAAAATTTAATACCATGGAAAATATAAGATTATATTTTATTGTTACCATCATTCTTTTTGATAATGCTAGAAGATGTGGAAGTTCTTTAATATCATCATCTACTAAAACTATATCGGCTGCATCTACTGCAATATCACTACCTACTCCCCCCATTGCAATTCCAACATCTGCTTTTTTCAAAGCTGGAGCATCATTGATTCCATCTCCAATCATACATACTTTAAATTCATTCTCTTGATATTTATTAATCCAATTTAATTTATCTTCTGGAAGACAATTTGCATATAACTCTTTAATATTAAGCATATTAGAAATAGATCCAGCAGCACTTTCATTATCACCAGTCAATAAGACAGGATGTACCTGAATGTTAAATAATTTATTAATCATACCTTCGCTCTCTTTTCGAATAGTATCAGATAATGCTAAAAATCCTGAAAGAACTCCATCAACTGCAATATAAATTATAGTACATCCTTCTCTTAAATACTTATCTGCTTGTTCTGTTGCTTCTTTTGGAATTATTACACAGTCTTCTTTCATAAGCAATGCATTACCTGCAAGTATTTTTTTACCATCAACACTAGCTTTAATTCCGCTCCCTGGTATCATATAAAAATCTTCTGCTATTGAATTTAAATTATTAAATTTTTCTTTATAAGATTTTACAACAGCTTTACCTAATGGATGCTCTGAAAGAGACTCTGCACAAGCTGCATAATAATACAAATCATTCTCATTTATATTAGAATAAATTGACTTTACACCTAATACTCGTGGAGTACCATAAGTCAATGTACCTGTTTTATCAAAAGCAATTTTTGAAACAGAAGCCAATCGCTCTAATGCATCACCTTCTCGCACAAGAAACCCATGCTTTGTAGCATTACCAATAGCCGCCATAATAGCAGTAGGTGTTGCCAGTACCAATGCACAAGGACAGAACACTACTAAAATTGTAACTGCACGAATAATCTCTCCTGAAATAATCCATGTAAGTAATGCAGATACCAATGCAATTACAACAATCCACGTTGCCCATCTGTCTGCAAGTCCTACTATTTTTGCTTTTCCAGCATCGGCTGACTGGACAAGTCTAATCATTCGCTGAATAGAACTATCTTCTTCAGCTTTTGTTACCCGCATTTCAAATACACCAAATTGGTTTACAGTACCACTAGAAACATCATCTCCTAATGTCTTGTCCACTGGAAGTGATTCTCCTGTCATTACCGCTTGATTTACAGATGTCTGCCCAGAAATTATTACACCATCTAGTGGAATAGTTTCTCCTGGTAAAACCCTAAGAACATCATTTACCTTTACTTTTTCAACTTGAATAACCTCTTCACTTTTATTATATATAACTCGTGCAGTCTGTGGTGTAAGATGAACAAGCTTTTCAATACCTGCTCGTGCCTTTGCTACAGTCAAATCCTCTAGCAAAGCTCCAAGCTGCATAATAAAAGCAACTTCACCTGCTGCAAAATGTTCTCCAATACATATAGCTGCAATTAAAGCAATTGATACAAGTACATCTGCTTTAATATCAAATTCTGTAATAAGTCCAATAATCCCTTCTAGTATTATAGGTATTCCACAAAGAATTATTGCTACCCATGCTATATCAAATTGTAATTGAATTAAGTCAAAAACACTTATAAGTAGTGCTATACCTGAAATTATAAGCAGAATAATTTCTTTCTTTATTCCACCAAATTCTAATAAATATTCTATCTTTTCTATTATAGTTTTCATATAAATCTAAAAAACCTCCTACCTTTATATACCCATAGGGGTATGTGTAGATTATACCCCTATGGGTATATATTTTCAAGAGGAAAATAAAAAAAGCAGTCATTCCTGACTACTTTTATAACCTTATATTTAACTCATATTTGCAAAACGTTCAACAGCTTTAGTGAAACTATCAATAGTTTTATCAGCATCACCATGTTCTATTCCATCACGTACGCAATGTTTAATATGTCCTTCTAATACAACTTGCCCTGCCTTATGAAGAGCTGATTTAGCTGCATTAATTTGTGACAAAACATCTTCACACGGAACATCATTATCTATCATTCTATCAATTGCTTGTACCTGACCAATTATTTTCTTTAATCTTCTATGAAGATTTTCAGAATCCATACATTGTCTCATGTTTACGCCTCCAATACCATAAGAAGTATATGTACATTATAGTTAATCTTATAAATTTGTCAATGTTGTTTATATATTGCTCTTACATTTGCTCAAGTAATTTTCATATATACAAAAAAATAGTATTAATCTTCTACTAATATCTTTTCATAATACTAATTAATTTATATTTTCATTCTTAAAAACTAATCTACCAACATAATATTTTTATCTTATTTCAATATTTTTTTATCGTTTTTCAATAAATTTTTATTGTATTATGCATAAGCATGTGATAATATAATGCTGTAAAATAAATTTAAACGCGAGGTAACAACATGAAAAAATATTTATTAAACTTAATTCCATTTATTCTTACAGCACTATGCTTTGTTGCTTATAACTTAATAGGCTCTGAAGTCCTTCCTGACGGCACACTATCAGAACCATTTTTCCTAATTCCAATATCATGGTTCTTTTTCTTAATAGGAGTGACTTGGTTAATAATAAATATAATTTTGTCATTTATACACAAAATAAAGAAGAAAATTTAATAATCTAAATATTTCATATTAATTGAGAAAGAAGAGAAAAGATTCATGAATAAAAATTTTAGTTCAAATTTATTAAATAAAATTATTACAACTGGAATAATTTTAACTTTTTTAGCACTCCTATCTACTCCATTAATATTAACAGCAATATTTAAGAGTAGATTAGGAATTATTAATTCCAATATCCCAATTAGTATATCTATAGGACTATATATCTGTGCTATTCCTTATATTATTGCATTGTTCATTTTAAAGAAAATCTCTAAGCAAATAGCAATTAAAGATCCATTTAATATAAAAATACCTATACTTTTAGAACAAATATCATTTTGTGCTTTTAGTGAAATTATTTTATTCAACATCGTATGTATTGTTCTATATTATGTTTTTAATATATACTTATATGGAATAACTATTATGTCATCTATTGTGGTTTCCTTTGTTTCGTTAGCTATTGGAGTACTAAGTATTGTATTAAGTCAACTAATTAAAATAGCTATTGAAATAAAAGATGAAAATGATAAAACTATTTAAAAGGAGCTTAGTATGTCTATTATAGTAAACTTAGATGTAATGATGGCCAAAAGAAAAATGAGTTCTACAGAACTTGCACAAAAACTAGGAATTACAATGGCCAATCTCTCAATACTAAAAAATAACAAAGCGAAAGCAATTAGATTTACAACTTTAAATGAAATATGTAAGATATTAAATTGCCAACCTGGTGATATTTTGGAATATAAAGAAGATTAAAAATAGCTTTTTATCTTTTCAGACTCACATTTTATGTATCCTCATAATTTTTAAAATATTAACACCATATAATAAAATATACTCATATTACTCAATAGTTTTTTCTTCGAGTAATATGAACATATTTTATTACTTCTTATTTATAAAATACATTGTTTTTAATTTTGATAACTTATCATTAATAAAAAAAGGACTTTTTTGTAGTAATACTAGATTTATTAACAATAAGAGAAAAACCATAGCAAGTTGTATTGATATAAAACCTACGTACTCTGTAGGTTTAGCTATAAATGGAAATAAGTTAAATATTGATTGTCTTGTACTATTAACATTCCAATATAACCAATATATAAGAGAACATACATACGCAATATATTGATTTGATAAAACATTTCCTATTGTCATTGATAATGTACCCAAAAACAAAATACTTACTAATGAAATTATTAAAAACTCTAATATTGTAATTGGCTCATTTAAATATGACTGTCCATTAAAATGTCCTTGAATAAAAAAAACACTATTTGCTATAAAACTTAATACTATAATTAAAATCGTTATAATCAAATATCTACCCAAAAAAACTTTTTTCAATTTACTATTAGAAATATATAGTATTTCTCTAATATTACTATTCTTATCTATAAGCATAATATCGGTAAAAAGTGTAACACCTATAAATGGCATATATATATCACAAATATTTGTAAAATCATAATATGTTGGTGCATACATAAATATAGGTATAAAAATAATAAATATAAAACAGCAAATCCATTTAAGTGGCGAGTATAACAGTTTTATATTATAGCCTAAAAGAGATTTCATAATGTTATAGCCCTCCTCGGATTTTTTCTTGAATTTTTATATAATATACACGAACAGATAATAAAAATTACAGATAATATTAGATAAAAAATTCTATTAAAAATAATAAAATTAGTATCGGGATTTTCAGATATTAAACGAATTATACATTTATATATTTCATTCGATGTATTATGACCTAAAAATACCCCTTGGGTTGCATTAAAAATAATATAAAGAATATATACTGGAAATACAGCAATAGTTTTTCTTAATAATAAAACTAAAAATACTATAAATGAACTTAAAAATATTACAAGTGGTACAACAAAAATTATATAATAGCCTAAAAATCCATTATAATTTCCTTGCCAACCACTTATTTTAAATTTATGAGCCAGATAAAAATTCATACTTCCACCTAAAACATATAGCATAGTTAGTAATGAAATAAGACATCCTATATATTTGCTTAATAGATACTTAACAGATGATATTGGCTGTACATATACAATCTCACTTATATTACAATTTATATCTTTTGTAATTAATCCCAAAAATAATGGAAGAATAAGAAATGCTGAAATTAATTGAATATATGTTACATATTTTTCAGAAAAAATAGTATTATATCCTTCATTAACTAATATTGTCTTTATATTATTATTAACCTCATCAACAGTTCCTACTTTTTCTCCAAATTGGTTCTTACAAGCATCTAACCATGGAATTAAAGCTGAATTTTCTTTTGATAAAGTCTCATACGCTTCATCAAAACTCAAATTTTCTTTTTCCATTTGTAAAATTAGATTTCTAAAAATATTTGCATCATTTTCTTCCATTTGATTCTTTTCTATAATTTGAGTTAAATAATTGATACTATTATTTTTAAGTTCTTGAGGTGATGATTTTATATATAAACAATCTCTCACATCTCCACCACGTTCTTTAAGGTATATAATATCTTTATCATTCTTAACAGGATAATGAAAAATTTCTCCCATTTGCATTAATGAAAAAATCACAAATATTAATGTTATAATAATAAAATTCAAACTTGTTATTTGTTTATTCATCTCAAATACTATCAATCGTAAACTTTGCATATTATATACTCTCCCTTGTAGTAATATAAACATATGCTTCTTCAAGATATGCTTTTGCAGGAATACTATTTTTTATTGGACATTTTTCACTTATAACCTTTGCTATAATACAATCTTCTTCACGCTTATACGATAAAACATTATGGTTGATTTGAAAATTATTAAAAGCTTCAAGATTTTCAAAAGAGCACTCCCACAACTTACCTTTTGCTAAATCAAGTAAAGTTTTTAAATCTCCATTAAAAACTAGATTTCCTTCATTTAAAATCGCAAGATTATTACAGGTACTTTCAATATCTTCAACAATATGAGTAGAAAATAAAACTGTGTTATTTTGACTATACTCATTTAATAAATTTCTTATTTTTATTCTTTCTTGTGGATCTACACCAGCTGTCGGCTCGTCAACTATTAAAATTTTAGGTTCATTTAACATTGCCTGTGCTAACCCTACACGCCTTTTCATTCCCCCAGATAACTGCTTATATTTCTTGTCTCTATAATCATACATTCCTACATTATTAAGTATTTTTTTTATTTTATCTCTCTTAACAGAATTATCTATATTGTTTAATATAGATAAATAATTCATTATCTCTAATACTGTAAAATCTCTATAGAATCCAAATTCCTGCGGAAGGTAGCCTATATTTTTTTTAATTTTCTCGTAATTTTTTTTATTATATTCTAAACCTAAAATATTAATATTTCCTTTTGTAGGCTCCATTAATGTTGTTATTATTCTCATCAATGTAGTTTTTCCAGATCCATTTTTACCTAATAATCCAAAAATCCCCTTGCCAATATTTAGATTTATATTATTTAAAGCAATAGTTCTTTCATTAAATCTCTTTTCCAGTCCTTTAATATCGATACTCATAGCAACTCTCCTAAAAACCATCTAGTTTTTAATTTACCTTATAACAAATTAAAGAAATTAGATATAATAAGCCTACTTAAATATTTTATCTACTTTTTCATTTATAGCTTATGTATTTATTAATCTATTTCTTATATATAATTTTAGAGTATATTAATATGTAAAATTATATTTGTAATAAATGATTTATAATATATATTGTTAGTATAAAACCTTTGCTCAACTTCAACGTTCATTATTAAAATGCTAACGTTTATAAAATGCTTTACTACCGTAAAGTTACTTACTTTTTCTATGCATTAAAATATCATAATAAAAAAACTCCTTATGTAAACTATAAATTGTACATAAGGAGTTTTATAATCTATTGTTTTTTAAGCCTTTCATTAATCTAGTTGATATTAAACACTGTTCTCCATTTATCATGTATATACATCTTTTAGTAAAATCAATTTCATTTATATTATCTCTATTTACTATAAATGATTTATGACATCTATAAAATCTATCATCAAGTCTTTTCTCGATATCTTTCATCTTTGCATAAAACTCTATCTGTCTATCTATAGCATGTACTATAACCTTATGAATGATTGGAGCTGTTTCAAAAAATAATATTTTCTTATATTCTATGTTTATAATTTTATCAACAGACTTGATAGTAAAAATTTTTTGAAGTTCTGTCGTTTTAGCTGAATATTTTGTATTAGCATCTTCTATACATTGTCCTATTCTTTCTCTTATCCTATTATAATCATCTTTAATTATATAATCCATAGCTTCAACCTTATATATAAAAGTCAAATAACTCATCTCAGCGTGAGTTGTTATAAACACAATAAATCCTCTTGAATCATATTTTCTTATCTTAGCTGCGAGTTCTATTCCATTAATTTCTGATTTTAAATCTATATCAAGAAAATATAAACCCGAAAAATCATTCTTTGCTATATGATTAATTAATTCATTAGGATTACTTGAAACTAACTCAAGTTCTATATCATAGTTTTCAATTAAAATAATATCACTTATGATTTTACTAAATCTTTCTCTTTCTTCCTTATTATCTTCACATATAAATACTTTAAGCATTTCATTATTTATCCTTTCCAATTTGAAGAAGTTGTTTAAACTCATTATTTTCTAATACTGTATCAAGAAAAACATTGTTATATTTACTCGTAATTTCTTTTAAACTATAAAGACCTAGACCTCTATTTTCACCTTTAGTAGAAAAACCTTTTTCATATATCTTATATATAGGAATTTTATCTTTCACACTATTTATTATTACTATAAGTATAGAATTTTCTTTATTTATAATACCTACTTTTAAAAAAGGCTTGTCACATTCAACTGCGCCTTCTACAGCATTATCAAGGAGAATTCCTACAATTCTGCTTAAATCAATAATATCCATATTTATTTTTTCAATTGGTTCTACAATATCTATAAATGTATCAATTTCCAGCTCTTGTGCTCTAATCAGTTTAGAAGATAAAATACCTTTAATTTCAGTGACCTTAATATTTTTAAGATTTCCTATTTTTAAATTATTTGCTTCAATTCCTTCACTTAAACAAAGTATACGCTTATTAAAGTATCTTTCAAGCCCATCCATATCCTTGTTTTCTATATATCCCATTAAAGATGATATTATGTTTATATAATCATGTCTGAAACCTCTCATATCTGTATATAAATCTTCTAAACTGTTTGTATATTGCTGTAAATTCTCAAATTGAATTTGTTTATTTTTCAAATTTATTTCCTTAGTAATATTTATAATTAATATATATGTAATAATCATAAGTAGTATAGAATAAAATAAAAACAACATTCCATTTATTTTTATAAATTCTATTCTAAAATTACTCTTATGCTCTAGTATAATATTGGTATATACAGTAATTATTGTTAAAAGAAAACTTATAATTAATAAAATATTAAATCTTTTATTAATATAAAAATATTTATCTAACATTTTTGTTTTTCTATTTAACATATATCCTAACATTCTACTTATAATAAACATTATAAAAAACTCTAAAATATATATAAAACAATACAATTCATTATTTTCTCTTACTGATTCTGGTCCTATACTAAATAGTAAAATAAAAATATTAGTTATTGTATAATCTATAAGTACATATATAATAATCGTACTTATAGGTATTATTATACCTGCAAGTACATTTTTACTTTTTATACATATATACATACTTAATATAAAAAATATAGATATTATCACGGCAAATTCGCTTAAATTTAATAATATTATGTTTATATTCAAACATTGATTTAAAACTATTATTAAAATAAATTCTTTAAAACTGAATTTAATATAACTTAAATTTATCATTGATAAAAATAAAATAATACTAGCTCCTAAAGCTGCTATACAAACATTCATATTTAGATAGTTTCTCCTTTTATTTTAAAGCTTTACTACTTTCTTTTTCTAAATCTATAATTATAACTTTCTCTATGCTACCACAATTTTATTTTTTTGTAAATATGTGTCTGTTTTCCTTGTATACTGACAGTTACTAACTATATAATTTATACTATCTATTCCCTAAAATCTTGCTGTTTCATTCTATATTGTATTACTTTTCTAATTCTTATTTCTATTAAAACTTGATAAATCTAGATTTTTTTTAATTTCACTTTAGAAATCATGAGATATCCCAAAATAATCATAAGGACTCCTGGTATAATCTTTGTATATGTAATTATTAATGATAATAAAGCTAAAACACTTCCAGAAATAGTTATTGGAATCCCTAAAAATACTCCTTCAAATTCACTTATATTATACTTTGCAAGCCTATAACATCCACATATAATATAAAACAACATAATACATGTACCAATTAAATAATTGTTTAATCCATATTTAAAAAATATGAGAATCCCTGGTGCAACTCCAAATGAAACAAGGTCAGCAAGTGAATCTAGTTCCTTTCCTATTTCACTTGAAACATTAAGCATTCTAGCAATTCTACCATCATATCTATCCACTAAAGCTGCAAGAATTATAAATAACGCAGACATAAAATAATTATTATTTATGACTTCAACTATTGATAATATTCCAAAGGATAAATTTAAAAATGTAAGTATATTAGGAATGTATTTCTTCAACATTAATCCTCTCCCCTATGATTTATATTTTTTATTTTTAGTTGATAATTTAGCCTTTTTATTTAACATTTTTCATTAGTAAATTTTTTTATAATTTTATCTTTATAAAATATTCCTATTATAAACCCAATAATAGCTATAATTAATACAATTATAGTAAGAAGATAATTTCCAGCATTTATGTTTGCACCAACACTTACTGATGCCATTATCCAAGGCAATCTGCTTGCTATTAAAATCATAAAGAATTTCATAGGTCTCAACGTTGTAAGTCCAGCTACATATATCATAAAATCTTTTGGAAGTCCTGGCATTATAAAAATTATAAACAATATAATTTCAAATTTTCTACTTTCCATAATATCAAGCATCCACTTTAACTTTTTCTTTCTAAGCAGATCTGCTATAAAATCTCCACCTATCAATCTTGTAAAATAAAATGCTATCCCAGATCCTATAATAAGACCTATTAAGCTATATAGGGTTCCTAATGGTAATCCATAAACATATCCTCCTGCTATCTGAATAACCTCACCAGGAATAGGTGCAACTACAGTCTGAAGAATTTGAAAGAATATCAGCATAAATACTCCCAAATTCCCCATAGATAAAATGTATTTATTAAATTCATCAAGTGATACAGTCATTAAAAGCAGTTTTGGCATAAATGCACATAATAATGCAGTTAATAAAATAGCAATGAATACTGCTGAAATTTTCAGTGTACGCTCTTTATTCAATATTAATAATTCCTTTCTTTAAATATATTTTCAAATTATATGATTCAATCTTTTTAAACACTTATGTCTGTCTGTAAGATATAGTCTAGATACAATATCTTAAGTTTTTCATATATCAAATCTTAAGAATTCTTAAGTGCTTTATAAAATATAGATAAAAAATACATGAGGCTATATACTATAAAAAAAGGAGGTAACAAATTCTATGAGAAACATTTTGATTGCAGATGACAATGATGAAATTAGAGAAATAGTTCGAATACTTTTAGAAAGTGAAGGATTTAATGTGTCTGAAGCCATAAATGGTGAAGATGCTGTAAATAAAGTAAACGATAATACAGATTTAATTATTCTTGATATAATGATGCCTATAAAATCTGGATTTAAAGCATGTATAGAAATTAGGGAAAAAACAAGCGCACCTATTTTATTTCTTACTGCAAAGTCACAGGATTCTGATAAATGTATGGCTTTTTCTGCTGGAAGCGATGATTTTCTTTCAAAACCATTTTCATATACAGAATTAATTTCAAGGGTCAAAGCCTTACTCAGAAGATATTATATATACAAAGGAAAAGAAGCTCCCGAATCTTCAGACTCTATAGATATAAATGGATTAAAAATAAATAAAACTTCTAATGAAGTTTCTATAGATAATGAAGAAATTATACTTACTGAAATAGAATATAGACTACTTTTGTTGATGGCTTCAAATAGATCTAAAATATTTTCAGCACAGAATTTATATGAAAGTGTGTGGAATGAACCATATTTTTATACAAATAACAATACCGTTATGGTTCATATAAGAAATTTAAGAAGCAAGCTGGAGTGCGATCCTCAAAATCCAAAATATATAAAAACTGTATGGGGGAAAGGATATAGAATTGAGTAAAAAAATTTTTTTAACAAAACTGGAAAGGAAATTAACTGTATCTATAATAATTTCATTAACTATTTCTATTTTAATATCTTTTTTAATAAATTTTGCTGGTGAATATATGCTCGATACTTATTATGATAAAAGTAATTTTCTTAATAACAAAAGTACTCAAGCATTATCTGACTTTAAATCATATATATCAAAAAATAACATTTCAATTGACGATCATGAAAAAATTGAAAAATGGGTACGTAACTATAAGTATGTAGATATTTATATATTTGAAAATAATACTTTAGTATATAACTCAACTAGGTATGCTTCATATTCTGACTATGAAACTTTGGTAGAAACCACAAATATATCAGATTACTTTGATGATATATCATTTTATGATACAAATGGAAAAGTTTATATGGACTGCTATTTTGAATATAAATATTATTACATTACTCTTTTTATATCTGCTACTATTGGCTTAATATGTTTTGTAATTATCATGCTTACTTTAATAAATAAGAAAATTTCGTATATAGGAACACTTGAAAATGAAATTAAAATTTTAGAAGGCGGTGATTTAAATTATAATATAACAATAGATGGTAATGATGAATTAGCTTTTCTTGCTGAAAGCATTAATGAAATGAGAAAATCATTTATCGAGCGACTACAAAATGAAAATGAGGCAAAATCAGCTAATAGCGAACTAATTACAGCTATGTCCCATGATTTAAGAACTCCACTTACTGCATTACTTGGATACCTGGATATTATTGAGTATAAGAAATATAAAACTGAAGAAAATCTTATGCAATACATACATAATAGCCGTGAAAAGGCTTATCAGATAAAATCATTATCAGATAAACTTTTTGAATACTTTTTAGTTTTTAGTCATAAAGAACACCTAGAACTTGAAACTTTTAATGTAAATGAAATATTTGAGCAGATATTTCAAGAAGAATTTTTTATGCTTAATGCTGAAAATTTCACATTTGATTTTATTCCATGCAACCATATATGTTATTTAGATATGAATTTAATTTCAATCAGACGTGTATTTGATAATCTATTTTCCAATATTTTAAAATATGCTGATAAATCTGAACCAATCAAAATACGTTATTATATTGAAAATAATATTTTAATTATCACAATAAAAAATAAAATAAATAATAATCTAAAATCTGTGAGCAGTACTGGAATAGGTCTAAAAACTTGTACCAAAATTATAGAAATGCATAATGGAAAATTATCTACTCAAAAAATAGATAACTTCTTTATAGTGACTATTACACTAGATGTAAAATAAAATTCAATCTTTTATTTTAGTAGACTTAATGCTGTCTTTTAAGTAATGATTCACTTAAAAGACAGCATAATCTATTCTTATCTGTATTCTATTCAACTTAAAATCAAACATTTTTATATTTTTAAATCCACTAATTTTCTCACCAATTCTTCTGATACAAAATCATAATCCTTTTCATGTCCCTCTGGCCCATAACTATAGTTTACATACTGACCACATGTTGTTTCATCACTGCCCCAATCCTTACAAGATGAATGAACTTGAGATATCTTTGTATAATGCATTAAATCTTCTGCATTTAATGCATTCACTCCACTTCCAGCCAAAATTTCTATTTTATCACCATAATTTTCTTGTAAGCTTTTAATCATATCCCTACCATACATTGCCTTTGGTTGTAATCCACTTGTAAGCAATCGGTCTATTTTCATATCTATTAATACTTCAATTGCTTTTATTGGATCATCTACGCAATCAAATGCTCTATGAAAAACTGCTTCTGCATTATATTTTTTAACTAAATCAACCATTTTTTTAGTTTTTTCAATATTAATTGTTAAATCATCATTTAAAAACCCAAATGCTAATCCATCTGCTCCATTTTCTAATAATACTCTGGCATCTTCCATCATTTGTTCAAATTCAATATCATTATAGCAAAATCCTGCTCCTCTTGGTCTAACCATACATATAACTTTTAAATCAGTGTTTTTCTTTGTTAATGTTAAACTTCCTATACTTGGTGTTAAACCACCCAAATGTAATGCACTATTTAGTTCAATACGCTTAGCGCCACCAATATAAGAATTTCTTGCGTCTTCATAACTTCCACAACATATTTCTATCATTTTTTCTTCTCCTTTGATTAATCATATAAACTTAGTAAATATATTTTTGTGACATATTAAATTAAGTCTAACTATTTCAACTTTACTATACCAAAAGAATTCCTCTAGTTCATTATTCCTTTTAATATTATTTTAATAACTTGATCTAATACATCATTAACTTTTAGATTATTTGATTTCAACACTTCTTTATCCATTAGCTTTTCACTTACCTGATCTATCATTAATGCTACTATTGATAAATCCATATCTTTTTTTACTTCCCCACTCTTTTTAGCTTCATCTAATACTTTACATATTGCTTCTATCTTGAACTTTTTCAGTTCTTTTATTTCATTCCATTCATCTTCATAATCTAGCCTTATTTCATCCATAATAATAAATGGTAGCTTATACTTATGATACGTATATACTATTTGATGACATTTATCACTTACATCCATACTATTTTTTAATATCTTTATTGTGCTTTCTCTATCTATATCTAGTACTTCTTTAATATAACATCTTATCATATCATCTTTATTTTCAAAATATTTATATATTGTCTTCTTACTAATTTTCAATTCTTTGCAAATCAAATCTAAGTTCATTTTTTTTATCCCATATATTTGAATATTTTGAGCTACTATCCTCAATATTTCATCTCTCATAAAACTTCTCCTTATTAACATATTTTTTAACAATCAATGCACCTAATAATCCAACTAAAAAAGTAACTATAAATGAACATTTTTCACTTTTAACCCAGATAGCGGCTATTATTGATGATCCTAAAAAAGAACCTATATATTGTAGGCTATTTATTATACCATTTCCAGTTCCCCTATATTCATCTTCTAATATACAGTTACCAAGAACCGGTATGATTGTACTAATAGATATATATCCTATCATAAATAACAATGTTCCAATAAATATTGAAATAAAAGAATCCTTATTTAAATAAAATAAAACTCCTAATGCTGATAAAACAAAAGCTGATATTAAAAAATTAACACTTTCTGAATTATTTAATCTTCTTACAACTATTCTCATTACAATTATAGCAACTATTACTGTTGGCATAAATATCTTCCACATTCCATCGATGCCTGTAAGTTTCTCTAGGTATTGCGGGATAGAAAAAAATATTGCGGTCATTATAAAGTTGTTAATTAATGCTGCAATATTCAATGCTATAAAACTTTTATCTTTACTTAAAATTCTTATTGCATCTTTAACTTCCATCGTCTCTTCATTATAAATATTTTTTGTATCTTTTAAAAATATAACAATAACAAACCATGCAATAAAAATAATTATTGCTGAATATAAAAACATATCTTTAACGGAAACAAACTTATGAATTAATGGACCAAATGCAAAAGATAAAGCTGCTGCTACGCCAATAATCGTACTTATTATACTCATGGATTTCATTCTTTCTTTTTGATCAGTTACCGTACTTGATATCCACGAATAACCTACTGCTATAATTGCACCACTTCCCTGCATTGCTCTTGCAAATATTAACCAATAAATATTGTTAGCAAAATATGCAATGACCAATCCAATTCCAACCTGTAATAATCCTATTACCATTACAATTTTATTTCCTTTTTTATCACTCCAAATTCCATAAGGAATTTGAAATAAAGCTTGCATCAAGCCAAATATACCAAGTGCTATTCCAGCTAACATTGATGTATTATATTTTAATGTATTACTATAGGTACTTAAAAAAGGCATAACCATAGTCATAGCCATTTGTCTTATACCTAATGCAACTCCTAAAGTTCCAACAAATATTGAATTAAAGCTTTTATAGTTGTATTTTTTAATCATAATTATAACTCCTTAAGAAACTATATTATACTTTTAAGTTTCCATTGTGTATTTTAAAAGGAAACTTTTTTTAATATTTAAGTTTCCTTTTTGTATATTATACTACAATATCTTCAATTGTGATACTAATATTTTGAAAAATATCTATTTATTAAAATATCCCTTTATATAAACAGCTTTATTATTTTAACTGTCTTCTATAAAGGGATCATATCAAAACTAAAATTATTATTTCATGTTTTTGCTTTTCATAGTGAAAGTGACTTATGCTATTCAAAATCCACTTTCAAGTAAGTATATTATACTCTTAACTTTAAATATTCATCTATAGCTTTTGCTGCCTTCTTACCAGCACCCATAGCTAATATAACTGTAGCTGCACCTGTAACTGCATCTCCACCAGCATATACGCCTTCTTTTGTAGTAAGACCAGTCTCTTCTTCTGCTACAATACATCTTCTCTTATTAATTTCTAATCCTTCAGTTGTTGATGAAATTAATGGGTTTGGTGATGTTCCAAGTGACATTATTACAGTGTCTACATCCATCACAAATTCTGAACCTGGAATTTCAACAGGACTTCTTCTTCCTGATGCATCTGGTTCTCCAAGTTCCATTCTTACACATTTCATTCCCTTAACCCATCCATTTTCATCTACTAAGATTTCTGTTGGATTAGTTAATACATCAAAGATTACTCCTTCTTCCTTAGCATGATGTACTTCTTCTGCTCTTGCTGGAAGTTCTGATTCACCTCTTCTATAAACAATATGACTTTCAGATCCAAGTCTTAATGCAGTTCTTGCTGCATCCATAGCAACATTTCCTCCACCTACTACGGCAACTTTCTTACCAGATCTAACTGGAGTCTCATATCCTTCCACTGCTGCTTTCATTAGGTTTACTCTTGTTAAAAATTCATTAGCTGAAAATACTCCATTAGCATTTTCTCCTGGTATTCCCATGAATCTTGGAAGTCCTGCACCTGAACCTATGAATACTGCTTCAAAGCCTTCTTCTTCAAATAATTCTTCTATAGTAATTGTTCTTCCTATAATAACATTTGTTTCAATTTTAACACCAAGCTTTTTAATGTTATTAACTTCGTTAGCTACTACTTTTTCTTTTGGAAGTCTGAATTCTGGAATTCCATATTCTAAAACTCCTCCAGCTTTATGAAGCGCCTCAAATATAGTTACTTCATATCCTTTTTTAGCTAAATCTCCAGCACAAGTAAGTCCTGCAGGACCACTTCCAATAACTGCAACTTTAATTCCATTCTTAGGTTCTGTTGCACTTAAGTCAACATTGTGTGCTGCTGCCCAATCTGCTGTAAATCTTTCAAGCTTTCCTATAGATATTGAATCACCTTTTATTCCAAGTACACATTTGCCTTCACATTGTTTTTCTTGAGGACAAACCCTTCCACATACAGCTGGAAGTGAACTATATTTTGAAATTTCTTTTGCTGCTTCTTCAAAATTTTCATCCTTAATATGTGCAACAAATCCAGGAATATTAATTGATACAGGACATCCTTCCACACACTTAGGATTTTTACAATTCAAGCATCTTGAAGCTTCTTTAACAGCCTCTTCTTCATTGTATCCCATACATACTTCTTTAAAATTAGTAGCTCTAACCTTAGGGTTTTGTTCTCTTACGGGTACTCTTATCATTCTCTCTTTCATATCCATTACTACTTATCACCTCTGCAACCACAGCCACCATGACTATGAGTATTTCCTTCTTCAACTTTTAAAGCAGCTCTGCCTTCTTCAGTCTTGTACATAGCTTGTCTTCTCATTGATTCATCGTAATTTACTAAATGTCCATCAAACTCTGGTCCATCAACACAAGCAAACTTAACTTCTCCTCCAACAGTAACTCTACAAGCACCACACATCCCTGTACCATCAACCATTATAGGATTTAAACTTACTGTTGTTGGAATATTTAATTCCTTAGTCAGCATAGAAGTAAATTTCATCATTATCATTGGTCCAATAATAATTGCGTGATCATACTTCTTACCTTGATTGTTAACTAATTCTTTAAGCTTATCTGATCCAGTTCCCTTAAATTCATATGATCCATCATCAGTTGTTACGTAAAGATTTCCTGCAACATTCTTAAGCTCTTCTTCATATATTAATAAATCTTTATTTCTGCTTCCTAAAATAACATCTACAGCTATTCCGTGTTCATGCATCCATTTTACTTGTGGATAAACTGGTGCTGCGCCAACTCCACCTGCTACAAAGATGAAATTCTTTTTCTTCAATTCTTCTATATTCTCATGTATAAATTCACTTGGTACACCTAATGGTCCAACAAAGTCAGCTACATAATCTCCTTCATTAAAATCAGCTAACTGTTTAGTTCCTTTTCCTACAGTTTGAAAAACTATAGTTACCGTCCCTTTTTCTTTATCATAATCTGCTATAGTTAAAGGAATTCTTTCACCCTTCTCATCATTTTTTATGATAATAAATTGTCCAGGTTTTGCAGATTTTGCTACTCTTGGAGCTTCTATATCCATTAAGAATATATTATTTGTCAGCTCCTTTTTGTTAACTATTTTATACATTTACGTTCCTCCTAATTTAACCAAGTAACTTGATTCAGCTTCTGATTTTTCTTAATCTGAATCTTATATATAATTTTTGTTCTTGCGAGAATATACTTCATCTATAAGTACTATCTAATACCTCTATTATTAATTGGAAATTGAATATATATTAAGATATAAGATCCTTGTCTGGTGTTACTAATATCTTAACATGTTTCTTCTTTTCAGGGCCTGTTAATGCACCAAAACCTTCTTCAACTATATCATCTAAATGTATTTTCTTTGTTACATATCCTTCTGCTTTTATTCTTCCATCCTTCATTTGAGCCATAGTTGCTTGGAACTCATGTCTATATGCCAATGTTCCAACTATCTTCTTTTCTGTAAACACTAATGCATTAGGATTAAATGTAACTCCTTTTTCCCATATACTTGTTATAACCATAGTTCCTTCGAATTTTAAGCTATCGATACCTGTATCAAAACCTATTTGAGCTCCTGTAGTCTCAAATGCTACATCTACTCCTAATCCATTTGTAAGCTTTTTAACTTCTTCTGCTATATTCACTTCATTAGGATCTAAAACAACATCTGCTCCTGCTCTTTTTGCATACTCTTGTCTTATAGACTTTCTTTGTAATACTATTACTAATTTTGCTCCTGCTGCTTTCAAGCACTCAATAGTTGCAAGTCCTATTGGACCAGATCCTAGTACTAATGCAGTATCACCTGTTCTAAAATTACCAACTCTAATTGAATGTAATGCAACTGCCATTGGTTCAACTAAAGCAGCTTGTTCGTAAGACATTTCATCTGGTATCTTATGTACGAATTCTTCTGGGAAAACTGTATATTCTGCAAGTCCTCCACCACTTCCACAAAGTCCATGGAAACCTAATGATGAACATAAATTATATTTTCCTTCTAAACATGCTGGACATTTTCCACATGCAACTATAGGTTCAACAATTACTCTATCTCCTGGCTTGAAGTTAGTTACATCAGATCCAACTTCAACGACATCTCCTGAAAATTCATGACCTAGAACTACTGGAGCTGTTGTACCACTTAATGGATGAGGTTGTCCCACTGGTATGAATATAGGCCCACCTAAATATTCATGTAAATCTGATCCACATATTCCACACCATTTTACTTTAATCTTTACACCATTAACTGTAACCTTAGGTTCTTCAATTTCCTCTACTCTAACATCTTTCTTTGCATACCATAATGCTGCTTTCATATTAAAACTCCTCCTTTGATAAATTGTTAATTAATTCACATATATTATTAGCAATATTCATACCAAGTTATGAATAGAATCATAGTTTTTTTATTTTATTAGGGTTAATTCCTTGATATAATCAGGTTTTTATTTATTGTATATATTATTCTCTTACATAAAAACTATTAAACTATAAAATAAAAATGTATCAAAACGATACATTTTTTATTCTCATTTTGATACATATCTACTTCTTTTCTCATTTTGATACATCTATATTGTATTTTTTTATCTTTCTATATAACGTTGCTCTTCCTATACTTAACAATTTAGCTGTTAGCTGAAGATTTCCATTACATTTTCTTATAGCATCCCTTATTGCATTCTCTTCTACCAAATCAAGAGGCACTATTTTTTTAATTTCCTCTTGATTTAATGATTCTTGATTCAAAACTTGTAATGTATTTTTATAATCTAAATTGTTTATGTCTATATTCATTATTTCATCTTCACTTAAGTAATAATCTCGTTCAACAACATTCTTAAGTTCTCTTATATTTCCATGCCAATCATGTTTCTTTAATTCATCTATATATGATTGTTTTGCTTTTATAAATTTATTTCTATTTTTTATATTTAACTTTTGTATAAACTCATTTACGAGCAAGTCTATATCTTCTTTCCTTTTCCTAAGTGGAATTGTCTTTATTTCCATTACACTTAATCTATAATATAAATCTTCTCTAAAATTCTGCTTACTTATTTCATTTTTCAATATTCTATTAGTAGCTCCAATAACCCTTACATTTAATTGCTTTTCATATGTTCCACCAACTCTTATAATCTTTCCATTATCTAATACTCTAAGAAGCTTGCTTTGAATGTCTAAAGGCAATTCTCCAATTTCGTCTAGAAATATTGTTCCTCCATCTGCTAGTTCAAATTTACCTGGGTGTCCCTCTTTCAAGGCACCTGTAAAAGCTCCTTTTTCATATCCAAATAATTCACTTTCAACAAGTTCACTAGGTATTGAAGCACAGTTTACTGCAACAAATGGACCTTTTGCCCGATTGCTGTAATTATGTATTGATTGTGAAATTAATTCTTTACCCGTACCACTTTCTCCTTGAATTAATATATTACAATCACTTTTTGCAGCCTTTTTAGAAAAACCTATCATGTTTTTCATTTCTAGATTATTAGTTATTATATCTTTAAATTCATATTGAGCTTTATATCCTGCAAATTTATTTACAAGTTTATGTACAACTTCCACCTCTGTAAAAGTTATTACCATACCACTATTTTTCTCATTTTTATTTAATGGAAGTATATCTATAACACATTTTATTATGTCATTATTTATAGAAAAATCCCACTCCAAATTATGCAAAAACTTGTTTTCACTTTCAATGATCTTATGAAAATCAATGCCACTTAAAACCTGATTAATATCCATATTCATTGCTTCTTCTAACGATATATTTAGAATTTTTAGTGCTTGTTCATTTATTCTTTTTATCTTCATCTGTTCATTCATAACTATCATACCTTCTGATATAGACTCGAAAGTTATATTAAGTAATTTATATGAAGTGGCCAATTTCATTTGTTTCTGTATTGATTGAGCAGCTGCTGTTACTATACCCAAAGTATGAGAATGAGCATTGTAATAGTTACCTGACATATTTATGCATCCGATTAAATTATCATCTTCATCATATATTGGTGCTGCGGAGCATGTCCAAGAATGTTGATTTTCCCCATAATGCTCTGCTCCAATGGTTTGAACTGGCTTGTTAAGATATAAAGCTGTTCCTATAGCATTAGTTCCAACTACTTTTTCTGACCACAGTTCACCTTTTAGAAAATTTAATTCTTCAACTTTCTCCATTATATCTTTATCACCTATTACATCGATTATATATCCATCCTTATCAGCTAAAAACAAGGCAAATCCTGACCCATGAACCAAACTATAAATACTTTCTATAACTGGTCTAGCAACAGAAATAAGTTCACTATTTTTATTAATAAGCTCATCTATATTAGTATATTTAACATTCCCTCTTCCGTTATGAGGATCTACTCCATATTTTCTACACCTTATCCATGAATCTGCAATCTCCGATCTAACCTTTGAATCAACTTTCCCACAAGAAATAAATTTTCTCCATGCTTCAGTGATAAATTCGATATAATCTTTCATTTCTACCTCTCCATTACTTATAAAATATAATATCAACATTATTTTTATTAGTTGTACTTAATATCTCCCCAAATCTACAATATATAACTATCTTAATTATCCAACTATGTTGTTATAGAAACTATTTTATCATGAAACAACCCTTTTTACACATTTGCCTAGTATATAGAAAGTATTTTAACAAAAATAAACCTACTAAAATCCAATAAAATGATTTTCGTAGGTTTTGTGGTGGAGGTGACGGGTGATCTTTGAAATCCACTATATAACAAAAAATCGGGATGGTGCTAGCACCTTCCCGATAAAAACACTAAATGTTTTTGTTCATTAACTTCATTATACACTCTTATAGTAAAAATAGTCAACTATAATCTTTATAAATTTATAATCTGAAACAATAATTTGATTTTTTTCAAAA
The DNA here is from genome assembly GCF_006742065.1 of Clostridium butyricum. Classification (NCBI taxonomy): domain Bacteria; kingdom Bacillati; phylum Bacillota; class Clostridia; order Eubacteriales; family Clostridiaceae; genus Clostridium; species Clostridium butyricum. The sequence continues at coordinate 3,011,894 of NZ_AP019716.1, forward strand.
TATTCTTTATGCCGTGTAAATCTAATATCAATTATATTTTTTAATGTACTCATCGAATTTTTCTTTATTGAAGTACTAGTAACTATATTATTAAAAACATAAAGCATAACTACAAAGTCATTTATTATAGGATTAGACATTTTTCTTCTTCTAACATCTGAATTTACACCATTAATTTTAGAAATATATGTATTAATATCTTTAAATAATTTAATTCTAGTATTGTATGGATTTTTTAAGCTATTCAATAAGCAACTATTATGTGCTGCAGCATTTCTTAAAAATTTGATTGAATATAAATATTTATAAATGCTTTCTTTATACGGATATTTTTTATAGTATATTTCATATAATTTTATGAAATCTCCAAATGACAAAACCTCTACTATATTCCAAATAGCAAAATCGGCTGAATACTTAAATATAAGTTCCCTACAAATAGAATTCCTATTATTCTTACTATTAATATTTTCTCTTATATATGGATATTTTTCTAAAAAGTCTTCTACTATACTATATCCATCTTCTTCATTATTTTCAGAACAATCTCTAAGCAATTGTGTTTTCAGAAAATGTTCTATATCTAGAGTAATTTGAATTATATATTTTCTTAAGTGCATATCAAGTATTGATAATTCCTTTAAATATGCAAATTCAAGACTTACATATTTATCTTTATTAATTCCCTTATCATACTTATTATAGTTCTTTGCGTAAGATTTAACCCTAAAATAATAATTATTATTCTTCAAAAATTCCTCTGCTTCATTTTCATTAACAATACAAAATTTTATACCCTGTACTTCTTTCATATGAGTAACTTGTTCTTTAATTGATAATTTGTTTTTATTCATTTTTTTCTCCAAAATAGTTTGCTTAATTATTTTGATTATACTATAATGTAAACTCATGTTCAAATTCATTTAATTTGAATATTTAATTATAAGTTCTTCCGTTAAATCCATCAACGTTAATGCATAGTTTAAACGTTCGAATTTAGTTTTAGAATCCAATATTGTTTCAATAAAATAAATATCATTGATAGCATAAATTCACTTTATCTTTTGTTAAATTTATTTTTTCTCCCAAATCTGTTAAAAAGAAACTTTCAGGATTTAATTCATACAATGTAAGTGTCAAAGAGATTCATCAACAAATTCATTTAATTGATTATACAAATATCTATATCCTAATGGCTTTTCTTCATTATACTGAGGTTTTATGGGTATAAACTGAAAATAGTATGTTTCATCTACATAGTAATCATTTTCCTTATTAGATGGAAATACTGCAATTATCTTTTCTACTACTCTTTGTAATGAAACTTTATTATTTTTTGAATTTGCATCATAATAGTCTAATTCCCTATAAGCTATAAGTTGATTCATAACATCTGTTTCAATATTATGATTGTAAATATATGATTTTTTTCGGTATTTAACTTCAACAACAGTACTCTTCACAAATTCATGATTAATGTATAAATTTATTAATATATCAGGTCTTCTTCTTTCTCTATTAGAAACTACTTCACATACATTTTTTCCTTTTACATCTCTTACCCTATTAATAAATTTATCATAGATTATTTCAATTTTATATTTTCCTTTCTCTAAAGTAATAGCCTCTCCACTTTCTAAATCACAAGTATAAATATCCTTTTGTGACTTCAACCAACCTCTAGTCCATTTAAATCCCATATCTTCAAATACTTGCTTAACTATTATAAAAATATATAACTCATATAATACTGATGTTTTTTTAATTGATAATGTTTGCTTAAACTTCTTTTTATTATTTCCACGGAATATATCTATATAGATTTTATATAAATAATTATAATCATATCTTTTCAATAATTTTGTTGTAGTGCGAAATCTAATATTTTTAGTTGAAATATTTTTGAACCATGTATTGTCCATATATCTTCTAAAATTAGCACTAATTAATGATATATCATGTATCTCTTTTTCTATTTTCTTCAATTTTTCATTATACTTTTTCAGTTCTGCATTTTGTCCTGAAATATCTATGTTTAACTCACTCTTTCGCCTCTTAACGTTTCCTAAAAATTTTATATTTTCCAATTCATTTTGCATAGTAACAATTTTATCTTGAATAATTGACACATTTTTTCTTATACTGTGCCAATAAACTTCATATTGCTGTTCAAAAACAGTACTTAGCTTATATAGTTTTTCTATAATAAACTTTACTGCAATATTTTCATAGTTATCATCTGTAATTAATATTCTTTTTTCTTTAAAACATTTATTTCCTGCATTTTGTCTATCTTTATGGCTACAATTCCATCTTAAACTCTTATCATCAACTTTTTTACTAAATTTAGATAATCTATATTCACTTTTTATTTTTTCTATTGGATTTTTCAAAATACTGTTAATTGAATTCATAATATTTCTATAGTTATTTTTTAGATATTTATAAGATTCTAAATTTAAAGTCATTATATCCAACTCATTTTTTTCATAACCATTTCTCTCTAAGTATAAGTTGTATGTAATTCCTTCACATATTTGTTCCATAAAGGATTTCATATTAGTTAATTCTTCATTATCTATATTGCAAGGAGTAACTTTATACATCCCAGTATAAACTTTTTCATTACTATATAATTTTAACTGATAATTTCCTGGAACTAATCCAACATCAGAATCCCCTCCAGGTGATATAATTTTTTCATTTTCTGAAGTATTAATTCTTAACATTTCTTCTTTATCATAAGATTCAATTTCAATATAATCATTGTTATTATCTGAAATTAACTCAATTGAAATTCTTTGATATTCATTAAACTCAAAACACGCATCACCTAAATAACTACTATTATCATTGAAAAACTTTACATATTCATCGTATATTTTTTCATATATATCATTTCTTATCCATTTATAATAATTTACTTTTATTTTAGTTTGTATATCCATATTTCTTTAATTCCTCGAATTTTTGTTGGATTTTTATCTTAACTTCTTTAAATTCACTTAATTTCTTTGCTTCTTCACTATTAAATAAATTATATAAACTTCCAATCTCATTTTCATTCGAATAATCAATATTTATTAATCCATCTAGTTCTCTATCTGAACCTTTTATTTTTGTTAATATTCTTTGTTTAACACATATATCAAAAGCATCACTTCTACTAATTAATGCTTCATCTTCATCATATGGAATATTATTTATATAGTTAGCTATTCCTTGTAATACTCTAAAAGAAATTCCATTTATACTTTCTTGTTTACTTAATAATTCATGTAATTTATCAAAAAAAGTTAATTCATCTATGTCAAACGTATTAATAAAATTCTTATTATTAATCCACAAGTTATATTCATCAAATCCTATATTATTAATAGACTTTTGTTCATTTGCATTGATTATATCATCGTTATTTTCTTTTAATTCAGCAAAACTACGTTTTTTTAATGATATCACATTAGCCCTATCCAACACTCTATCTGATAAATCCTTAGTAGTTTCATCTAAATTAACCGTACCTATAAATAATATATTGTCACCAATAACCACATTATTTTTATACTTCATTTTATTGTAACAAATACAATCCTGTGAATATAATGACAATTTTCTTTCATTGGCATTAAGCTCTAATAATGAAATAAATGGTGCAAACCAATGTTCAATTTGTGACAAATTCATTTCATCAAATATTACAGCATACATCTTATCTTTATTTTGTTCTGCTGATATTAGTAAATCCACTAACCCTGTAGATGATGGTAGATAAAGACCCGTAGTTGCATTAAGATATCCCAACAAATCTTCTGGTTCTGTATAAGATGGACTAATCGGTAAAAATAGCAAGTTTTTATTTTCCTCTGACAACCCTAAAGCTTCAGCATAACATTTTGCTATTTGAGTTTTTCCTGTACCACTCATCCCTGCTAATATAGTTAACATGTTCGATTTTACGCTAATGTGAAAATTATACAAATCTGTCTTAGTATAATATAATCCATGTTCTAATGTTTTATCTCTAAATTCATTTAGAAATTTTATTTCAGTATTAATATTTAAATGAATAAAGTCATTTTCATTATTTTCATCTGCAAACTCACTTGTACTTTTTTCTGTATCATAATTATCTTCTTTTTTCTCAATATCAATTCCTTCATCTGTTAAATGTATATCTAATTCCTCTAAATAACTTCTTTCTAAAAATATCATCTCATCTTTGTGAGCAACTGAATTGTTCTTAAATTCTTCACTAGACATATCTATCATATATTTTTTTAAATTTTCAGATTCAAAAATCCATGAATCTATAGCCCTTATACTCTTTTTACAACTATCAATGTAACCATAAATATAGTTTCCACATATTACATAACCTATATTTGATAAATCAGAATAATTACCATTCAAACTTATTGGGTCATTATTTAAAAATTTATTTTCAAATTCATCATTACTGATATTTAATATAGGTATATATGTGTATTTATAACCACTATGAGCTTCATTTATATCTTCCACACTAATAATATCCATATTTTTATGTATTTTTGCATTTGAATTAACATTTATATATGGTTTAAATAAAATTATTTTATTATCAAAAAGCTTCTTAGCTATCTCTATTTTTTCACTTTCATCTTTTAATTTATATCCAACAGGAAATATATTATAATTATGACTATCTACTCCAATATAAGTTGATCCACTATTGAGATATTTATTTATGATTTGTTCTACATACTTAGGTTCTGTTGAAATTGGCTTAACGTAAAACACAACATTACTACTATTCTTCATGACTGTTATTGGTTCTTTTTCATATCCAATATTAGGTAAATACTCAATATCACTAACTAGTTTTCCTAATATATAACTTCTATTTGCTTGTATTATTTTTCCATTATCTATATCTATCTTATCACTGCTCATCATCATAGTACCTTTCTTGAATATATTACTCATCTATACTTAAGTATATCATAATAATTACATTTTATTAATATTATAACTTTTTATGTTCATTTAAACATTATTTATTCCATATTTTATTTATTAATTTATCATTACTTAATAATCGTAATAATTCAAAAAGTAATTACATATTTTTTAAAGTACTACCTTTTATTTGTTTTATCTTTATTTCCATTTAATTATCAATACTAATAGTTTAGGTTTAAATAAAAAAAAACCACGAAAATCCAATAAAATGATTTTCGTAGGTTTTGTGGTGGAGGTGACGGGTGTCGAACCCGTGTCCGAAAGCCGACGTCATTATCTTTCTCCGAGTGCAGTTCATGTTTTAAGATTCCCCCAAGTGCACGCCCATGAACAGGCTTACACTCTCGGTAGCTTCATTAATACCCCTCTGGCTCAAAGCTTTGCCAGGCTTCGTGTCCCACTTCAATGACACCAGTGATCCGAGCCGTAGGCAACCCGGGCTGATGAGTAGCTTATATTAAGCTGCTAATGCAAAATTGTCTTCTGCGTTTACATTTAGTGCATACTTTATTAACGAGGACACATGCTTCCCTCGACTCGCTTAATAAATCTTTCATGCCCCCGTCGAAGCCAAAACACCCCCAGGTTTATAAAAAACTTAAACGCATATTTAATTTTCAAATATCTATCTTGCATTTTTGATTATATATTATTAATCATACTATGTCAAATAACATATTAATAAAGTATATACAATTTTTAACTTTTTATTCAAAGGACAAATTTATAGTACTTATTTTATTTCTATGCCTATCATTGTAGAATCATCTTTAAGTTTTCCTTCATCTAAAATTGTATCTTCTAAATATTCATCAATATATTTCTTAAAATCATTTAACGTTACTTTTTCCATATATCTTTTAATTATCTCATCTTCATCAAATATAAAATCTAATCCATCGCTAAACAGAAATAATCTATCACCACTTTGAACCTGTATTTTTTTCTCTGAAAATTCACTATCTGAAAACATACCTAAAAACGGTCCTTCTGCAAGTTTCTTCTCTGCTTTTTTTCCTTGTTTTTGAAACATAAACTGGTTTATTCCCGCACCTACAATCTTAAACTCTTTCTTTGAAAAATTTATACTAAAGCAGCATACTGCTATATAATTTTCTTCATAGTATTTGGCTATTTTTCTATTTAAATTTTTAACTATATTAATAGGTTCATATTCTGTAAATGTTTCTTCCATAAACATTAACTCTAATGCTGATATATTTAATGCTGCAGATATTCCCTTCCCTTTTACATCTATTAAAATTCCAATAAACAATTCATCATTTATCTTATTTATCCTATAAAAATCACCGCTTATTGTATATGCAGGTACATATACACAAACATTTTCAAAAAACTTTCCACCTTGAAAGTCCCTTTGCAGACTATTTCTTTGAAAGTTTGCTGCCCTTATAAGATCTTTTCTACTTTCACTTGTATTTCTCACAGTCATAAGGATTGCTGACTTTCCTTCATACATCATATATCTGCAAGTTAACTGTACACTTGTCTTTTTATTATTATCAAAATTTAATTCACAATCATATTTTTCTTTTAATTTTTTACTTAATATTATATTTCTAAATTTCTTATGAAGAATTTTTGAATATCTTTCATCAAAATACTTATATATATTACTATTAATTATCTCCTCATGCTCTTGATCAAATAAACTTACTGCTTCATTATTAGCCACTTCTATTCTGTTATCAACTATAATCATTAAAGCATCTGGGGAATTATTTAAAATATGAATATATCTTTCTTTATCATTTTTCAAAATTTTATCTAAAGTTTTTCTTTCTGTTATGTCCTCAAGTCTCTCAATAATAAATTTAATATTATTATTTTCATCTAAAACTGGAGTATATGATGTATTCATAATCTTATTAAGTTCAGGAATATATCTCTCTAGTTTTATCTCTTTTTTGTATTTTACAACTTGAGCAAAACAGCAATCTTTACACGGTTTATCCTTATTTAATAGTTTATAGCAAACTTTCTTTTCAACTTCATTTGGGCTCTTCTTATAAAAATTATATCCAGCCTCATTACAAAAATATACAGTATGGTCAGGTTTAAATACCTTAATAACATCTGAAATTCCATCTAAAATACACTGCACATCTTTAACTGCTATTGATGAATTATCAATTTTACTCATAACTATTGTCCTTTCTCATTTTCCAATAACAAGCATAGAGTTTAGCCATACTTATAGAATATTACAGCTAAACTCTACCTAATTAATTTCTATTCTTCTATTTCAAATACACGATCAAGTCTTGTTAATTGAAATAACTTTTTAACTTCTGGTCCTAATGATTTTAACTTTAGGCTTCCATTTTTCTCAACACACTTTTTATATATTGAAACAATAGCTCCAAGTCCTGTACTATCAATAAAACTACAATTACTAAAATCAAAAATAAAATTTACTTTTCCTTCATCTATATAATTATTAATTTTAATTCTAAAATCAGCAACTTCTTCAACACAAAAATCCTTTGGTATTATTATGTTTAAATTATTATCCACTACTTTTCACCTCATACAATAAATTTTTCTACAAGTCCCATCAGTTGTTCTGACATAGCACTTGTTTCTTCTGCCGTAGCTGTTAAATTATTAGTTACATTAGCTTCTTCTTGTATTGCTAACGATACGCCTTCACAGTTTTTACTATTATTTTCAGTAATAGTTGCAATGTCATTTATAAGCGAAATAACTTTATCTGAAGATGCAACTTCATCACTTGTAATATCAAGAATCTCTCCAACATGTTTAGCTATATCTTCTATAGAATCAATTATATCTAAAAATGCCTTATCTGTTTCTGATACCACTTCTACACCATTTTCAACTTCTGAATTTGCTCTTTCCATTGCTTTTACTGCATTTTCAATTTGTTTAACCATTTCAGAAACCAGTCCTGCTATTTCCTTAGCTTTATTATTTGTTTCCTCTGACAGTTCCCTTACCTCTTCTGCAACAATACTGAATCCTTTTCCATGTTCTCCAGCTCTAGCAGCCTCTATTGCTGCATTTAATGCTAATAAATTAGTTTGCTCTGCAATTGCATTTATTGTTGTCACTATTCCTGATACTTCAACAGATAATTCATTTACATGCTTTAATGCATTAAAAGTATCATTACTTTCAATATTTATACTATTCATAGCTCTTACTGTCTCTTCAACTTTTCCTCTTCCAAGATGTGCTATTTTCTTTGAATTAATAGCGTTACTATTAGTTGATTGAGCTCTATTTTGTGCAAGTTGCACAAGACTAGATAATTGAACAAGTACTTCAGATACATCTACAATTGATGTATTTTGATTTTTAGATTCTTCTGCTACATTAGTTACTGTAGCACTTATCTCTTCTGTTGTTGCACTTATTTCTTCAAGAGAACTTGCTATTTCTTCAGATGCTGTATTTAAATGTTCTGAAGCACTTCTAACACTTTTAACAATTTCATCCTGATGTTTAATCATCGTATTAAATGACTTTTGAAGTTCCCCAATCTCATCTTTGCTTCCAACTCTAGCTTTTACTCTTAAATCTCCATCCCCTGCAAGTTTCATTAACTTCTGTAATTCTTTAATTGGATTTATAATACCCTTTGTTGAATATATATATGAACAAACCATTGCTATAATAATAGCCAACACCACCAAAATTAAAGTATCATTTCTAATACTTATCGCTGATGCCATGTATTCATCATAATCTGCTGTAACCGCAACAATCCAATTTCCTGCTGGTTCAAACGCCACATACTTATATACATTATCATAAGTATAGAAGCCATCTGACTTTTCTCCAGCCTTCATTTTTTCTACTATTGATTTAAAATCACTTTCTGTACTTTCACTTACATTTTCTTTTAATATTTTACTTTCATCTGGATGAGCTACTACTAAGCCATTTTTATCAATCATATACCCATAGCCATTCTCACCAATCTTAACATTTGAAGCATATTTAGATATACTATCAAACTTTATACTACCAACAACAGTTCCTACAACATTACCATTTTCTTTTATTGGGCATGCAATGAATATTGCAGGATTCCCAGTAAATCTTGATGTTAAAACCTCACTCATTGTAGTGTCACCAGTACTTATTGCTTTTTTCATATAATCTCTATCACTTAAATCAATATCTGGTTCCTTACTTTCACTATCAATTATTACTGTACCTATAGAATCTGTTACTATCAATACTTCCATGAATTCTTCATTACTTTTTTGCACATCACATATATATTTAAATGCATCATCTATATATGCCGCATTTTCACTTTGAGATATCTTTCCAAGCTGTCCATTTAAACTACAAATCTCCACTGTACTTTTTACCGACTGTATTGCATTATCAATTAAAGATGCAGTATCTGAAGTCTGTTGTATAAGATGTTCCTTAGTTGAACTCTGTAATGACGTAGATGCCATCTTATATGATACAGCTCCTAATATACTCATAGGTAAAGCTATAAGTATAAAAAAAGCACTCATCAGCTTTACTTTTAAAGAAATTTTCATCTATTAGTTCCTCCCTATTTAAACATTTTTTTCATAATGACAAACTAGAGTCTGTCCATAATTTCTAGAAAAATATTTTACTTAAGTGACTTTTTCATTATTAAGCATCCATCTTTAAACTCTGCTTCATCTGTATAGGCAGATATTATGAATAACCCTCGTCCACCTTCCGATAAAATATCATCTTCATCAATTTCTTTATTAGTTTTTAAAGTTAAATTTTCCTTACCAGTATCTTTTACTGAAATATTTATAAAATCATTTTCTAATTTGCATTCTACAATTATTGGTTTATCTTTATCTTGATTATTACCATGAATAAATGCATTAGCAATAGCTTCAGACATTATTAGCTTTATTTCAAAACATTGTTTTTCTAAATTTAATGAGTGTATGATTCCATCCAATTTTTCACTAATATTATCAATTCCATAAAGAATAACTTCGTTTGTTGTTTTATTATACATAATAAACTCTCCCTTCATAAATATTTCAAACATACTATCCTTTTAAAATATATCTTTAAGAAAAAACTTCATTATACATAATTATTACATTTTAAATTATTTTTTTCAATATTTGAACAAATTTCTTTTGATTTTATATAAAGAAGACTGTACTATTAATAAAAAAGCTATACAGAATCTCAAAATAAAATGTACCCTATAGGATAGACAATATAAAAAAAGTCTATTCTGTAAGGTACTTTTATGTATAATTAAATAAATAGAACTAGGAGAAGATAAAATGAGCAATAAGATATTTACAGAAGAAGAAATAACAATACTATCTAAAAATAAGTATGTAAAAAAAGTTAGTAATAAAGGAATTACATATACTGATGAATTTAAAAGAATATTTATAGTTGAAAATAATAATGGTAAATTTCCAAGGCAAATATTTGAGGAACATGATTTTAATATAGAAATTTTAGGTATGAAACGTGTTGAATCATCTGGTAAGAGATGGCGCTCCGCATTTCGTAGAAATGGAGTATCACAATTACAAGATACTAGAAAATTTAATACTGGAAGGCCTAGTGAGAAGGAATTATCTATTGAAGAAAAATATGAAAAACTTCAAGCAAAGATAAAACTCTTACAAGCTGAGAATGAATTGTTAAAAAAGTTAGAAATGATGGAAAGGGGCGTGAAAATAAAGAAGTAAACTTATTAGTTTCTGAAAAATTTATCGTAATAAAATCAATTGTTGAAAAATATAAAATAAAAAATAAAATTAGTTATCTATGTGGATTGTCTGGCGTTTCACGCTCCGGATATTATAATTATTTTTCGCTTAAATCAATGAGTAAACGAAATGCTCAAGAATCTAAGGATCAAGAAAGTTATAAAAATGTAGTTGCTGCTTTCGAGTTTAAAAACCGAAAAAAAGGTGCTAGACAAATAAAAATGACTTTGCAAAAATTTTTTGGTATCAACTATAATTTAAAACGCATTAGAAGGATAATGAAAAAATATAACATTATTTGTCCGCACAGAAAAGCAAATCCATATAGAAGAATGATGAAAGCTACTAAAGAGCATACAGTCTTACCAAACCTATTAAATAGAGACTTTAAGCAAGGTATACCTGCAAAAGTGTTATTAACAGATATAACATATCTATTTTATAAAGATGGTCAAAAGGCTTATTTGTCGACTATTCTAGATGCATCTACTAATGAAATATTATCTCACAACTTATCTAAAAGCTTAAAAATAAATATAGTTACACAAACAATTGATAACTTGTTTAATACCCCTTTAACTCTACATAAAGATGCATTTATTCATTCAGATCAAGGGGCTCACTATACAAGTCCAATTTTTCAAAAGAAACTTAAAGAGAAAGGAATTGGACAATCTATGTCTAGACGTGGCAACTGCTGGGACAACGCCCCGCAGGAATCGTTTTTTGGACACTTAAAGGATGAAACAACCATTAAAGAATGTGAAACTTTTGAAGATTTAATTAAAGAAATAGATGATTATATTGCCTATCATAATAATTATAGGGCTCAATGGAATTTAAAAAAGATGACTCCTGTTGATTACAGAAATCATCTTCTTAATGTTGCTTAGACTTTTTTTAAACTGTCCTTGACAAAGGGTACATTTTAAAAAATAAATTCTGTATAGCTTTTTCTATTTTTAAATCTTATTTTTGTAAATATTCATCAATAGCAGCAGCAGCTTTTTTACCTGCTCCCATAGCTAATATAACTGTAGCTGCACCTGTAACTGCATCTCCACCAGCATATACGCCTTCTTTTGTAGTAAGACCAGTCTCTTCTTCTGCTACAATACATCTTCTCTTATTAATTTCTAATCCTTCAGTTGTTGATGAAATTAATGGGTTTGGTGATGTTCCAAGTGACATTATTACAGTGTCTACATCCATCACAAATTCTGAACCTGGAATTTCAACAGGGCTTCTTCTTCCTGATGCATCTGGTTCTCCAAGCTCCATTCTTACACATTTCATTCCTTTAACCCATCCATTTTCATCTACTAAAATCTCTGTTGGATTAGTTAATACATCAAATATTACTCCTTCTTCCTTAGCATGATGTACTTCTTCTGCTCTTGCTGGAAGTTCTGATTCACCTCTTCTATAAACAATATGACTTTCAGATCCAAGTCTTAATGCAGTTCTTGCTGCATCCATAGCAACATTTCCTCCACCTACTACTGCAACTTTCTTACCAGATCTAACTGGAGTCTCATATCCTTCTACTGCTGCTTTCATTAGGTTTACTCTTGTTAAAAATTCATTAGCTGAAAATACTCCATTGGCATTTTCTCCTGGTATTCCCATGAATCTTGGAAGTCCTGCACCTGAACCTATAAATACTGCTTCAAAGCCTTCTTCTTCAAATAATTCTTCTATAGTAATTGTTCTTCCTATAATAACATTTGTTTCAATTTTAACACCAAGCTTTTTAATGTTATTAACTTCGTTAGCTACTACTTTTTCCTTTGGAAGTCTGAATTCTGGAATTCCATATTCTAAAACTCCTCCAGCTTTATGAAGCGCCTCAAATATAGTTACTTCATATCCTTTTTTAGCTAAATCTCCAGCACAAGTAAGTCCTGCAGGACCACTTCCAATAACTGCAACTTTAATTCCCTTCTTAGGTTCTGTTGCACTTAAGTCAACATTATGTGCTGCTGCCCAGTCTGCTGTAAATCTTTCAAGTTTACCTATAGATACAGATTCACCTTTTATTCCAAGTACACATTTGCCTTCACATTGTTTTTCTTGTGGACATACTCTTCCACATACTGCTGGAAGTGCACTATACTTAGCAATTTCCTTAGCTGCACCTTCAAAATCACTCTCTTTTAACTTTGCAATAAATGCTGGAATATCTATTGATACTGGACATCCTTTTCTACATTGTGCATTTTTACAATTCAAGCATCTTGAAGCTTCTTTAACAGCTTCTTCTTCATTATATCCTAAACAAACTTCTTCAAAGTTTGTAGCTCTTACCTTTGGGTCCTGTTCTCTTACAGGTACTCTAATCAATCTTTCATTCATATCCATTACTTATCACCTCTGCAACCACAGCCACCATGACTATGAGTATTTCCTTCTTCAACTTTTAAAGTAGCTCTGCCTTCTTCAGTCTTGTACATAGCTTGCCTTCTCATTGATTCATCGTAATTTACTAAATGTCCATCAAACTCTGGTCCATCAACACATGCAAATTTAACTTCTCCTCCAACAGTCACTCTGCAGGCACCACACATGCCTGTACCATCAACCATTATAGGATTTAAGCTTACTGTTGTTGGAATTTCAAGTTCTTTAGTTAATGCAGACATAAATTTCATCATTATCATTGGTCCTATTACAACTGCATGATCATATTTTTTTCCCTGATTTTTAACTAAATCTGTTAAACAATCAGTAACTCTTCCATTAAATCCATATGATCCATCATCTGTTGCAACATATAAATTTCCACTTACAGCTTTTAAGTCTTCTTCGTATATAAGTAAATCCTTAGTTCTGCTTCCCAATATAACATCCACATTAACCCCGTGTTGTTTCATCCATTTTACCTGTGGATATACTGGTGCAGCACCAACTCCCCCTGCTACAAATAATATGTTTTTCTTCTTCAAATCTTCTAAATCTTCATTTACAAATTCACTAGGCTGTCCAAGTGGACCAACAAAATCGCTTACATATTCCCCAGCTTCATATTGCGCTAATTCTTTTGTACTTTTGCCTACTGTTTGAAAAACAATTGAAACAGTCCCTTTTTCTTCATCATAATCTGCAATTGTCAATGGAATTCTTTCACCTTTTTCATCATTTTTAATAATAATGAACTGACCTGGCTTTGCAGATTTTGCTACTCTTGGAGCTTCAATTTCCATTAAAAATATATTTCCAGTTAGCTCCTTTTTGCTTATTATTTTATACATTCTATAGCACCCCTTTGTATAATGTTAGGTTGTAAGGTCTTTAACCTTATTATATAGTTTACACTATTATGTATAAATTTCAAATTATTTTTTTGAAAAAGATGTATCTTCTATAAAATTTTATGATAAATTTTTTTCATCATTTTACCAAAACAAAAATGCAGGTACATACCTGCATTATATTGGAAATGATATTTTTATTTGTGTTGATATATGATTATATTTAAAAAGCATTTTCCCACCATTTTTAATTACAGATTTATTTATACCTACAAGTTTATCTCTTAATCCATCAATAAGACTATAATCTCTTAGTGCTCCTTCTTCTATTATTCCACTACCTTCAACCTTAATAATTATATTATCAATTGAAATATATGTTGTTGCTAATATTATTCCCTTTTCATTAATTAAATTTGCTAATGCTTTTCCAACTTCTGAAATTATTCTAAGTAATTCCTCTTTATCCACATTTATATTATTCAAATATGTATTTTCTTCTATTGCTACATGTATACCTTTATTCAAAATTGGTTCAAATGCTTCTCTTATTATGGAATTTTCTAAATTATCTACTATTACACCACTTGAAACAGATTCATTCATATCTACAATTTTATCTATAGCTTCCTTTAAATTTTCCCATCTTTGTAGCAAAAACAAGCCATATAAATATGATATCTGTGCTCCATAATCATGTTTTATTTTTCTCAATTCATCATTTTTTATTTCCATCTCTTTATTAAGTTGATCTAAAATATAAGATTTATTTATAACCTTTACTAAATAATTAATTAGTATAATCATTGCAATATATATAAAGAATGTTAATATCATCTTTATATTTTTAACTTTTGATGATTCACAATAAAACAAACCAATAAAAGCATCACACGCAAAAGTTCCACCTATAAATAATCTTGTTATTATTTTATCTTCTGATATTGTTTTTATAAAATCTCTTATCTTATCCTTTTTCTGCATACATAAATATATAAGAATAAGTATTACTATATTCTCAAGGAAGTTGTATTTACCAAATGTAGCTATACTATACCTTGACAATATATATTCATTTATCCCTAAATTTATATTTGAGTAAATGCACAATAAATAATATCCAAAAGAAAATGCTATTAATGGATTTAAAGTTTTCTTATCATACACACAAAATACAACACCTAATTGAAATAAATGAAAAAGTATCAATTCAAAAAAATCATTATTAATGTATAACTGAATACATTCACCTATTAATAGTATACTAAAAAAATATACTATTAATTTAAACGTTTTTTTCAAATATAGAATTTCTGTACATTTATAAATTAAAATTGAAAAAAATATTGTCTTTATAAATGTACTAAATATATATAATATAAAATTATCATTTATCATTATTAATCCCCTAATTATACATTATTACATTTAGCAGGTAGCACAATCTTAAAAATCGTCTTAAGTTCTGTACTAATAACTTCAATTGTCCCATTGCTATTTTCTATAAGCTCTTTAACAATACTTAATCCATACCCATGAGAACTATCACTATTTTCCTTAGTAGTAAAACCATGTTCAAATATCTTTCTAATATTTTTTTCTACTATCATCGGACCATTATTTTCTATTTCTATCCCTGCTTGCATGTTTATTTTGTATATTCTTATATTTATTGTTGGATTTTTAATCTCTTCTAATACTCGTACTGCATTATTCACTATATTGGTTATTATTCTATATAGTTCTAATTCATTCATTTCAATAAGTGAAATATCAAATCCATTTTCATAATTAACTTCTATGCCTTTATTAATAGCATTTTTAGCAATAATATTTATTAATGATGTTTCATCATTAATGCTTTTTTCACATACAGCATCTTCATTCCCATTAATTATTTCTTTTAAAATTATTCCTACTTGCTCTTTATGACCCAAAGAATACATTTTCTGCAAATACCCTATTACTCCTGCATGTTTATCTTTTATATTTTTTAATTCTAAATTTTTTGCTTCTAAACGTTTATTAACTTGAAAAACTTTTTTTGATCTTGTATATAATATAAAAAAATAAAAAGAAGTTATTAATATAAACATTTGACCTATAAGTAAAGAAAGATCTATAAAAAACGGTCCTTCATTGAAAAAATTACCATTACTAATAGCCACTATAAATTCTATTATAAAGCTACTGGTTATTATAGAATTAGTGTATTTATTTTGATTGAAGTAATTACATATTTTTTTTATTCTCAAACTATATATAGCTGATAAAAAAATATATAAAATAAAGTAAATTTTTGTAATAAGCAAATTTTTATCGCCTTGATAATCACTAAAACTTATACAAAAATTTAATCCATTTACAATCATAATAACCATAATACAGTTAAATATATAAAATATAGAACAATTTATAATTCGATTTTTTTTATCATGGTCATATAGATAATAAACCATTATCATTACTATAAAATGCCAAAAAATATTTAGTATGCTTAAAGACTCTGTTATTTTAACTAACCAGTAACTAATTACAAACATAACTATAGCCATTATACAATTATTTTTTAATTCTCTTATTTTAGAGGAACATGATACTGTATATTGAAATAAAATTGTCTGTATTATGGTTAGTATTACATCTAGGATTTCCGGCATAATATTTTCCCCCTAAGTTGTCTATTATCTCTTAAATTATAATTCTTTTCTTGTAAATTTTCAACTTTTATTCCATATAATCGTATATAGTAGAATATATTACAATAACTTCTATAGTCATGGATTAATATATTTTTCTACATTCTTCTTTGAACTTGTTGTAGTGAACATTGAACAATGTTAATATTTAAATGTTCAATAATTGAACTGAAATTTATTGAATAGTTAAATATTTTAATCTTGGAGGTTTTTAAAATGGAAGATATGTCTTATTGGAAAGAAGTTTGGGAAAGAAAGGGACGTGGTAAAACAAATAATTTAGAAGAACTAGATGGATATGAAGATACTACAGCTAATGTAAAAGAAATTGCTCAAAATATTATAAAAGAACTTGATATAAAAGAAACTGATAAAGTACTTGAAGTTGCATGTGGTGCAGGTGGACTAGCTCAATACATAAACTGTGCTCAGTACGTAGGTATTGATTATTCTGAAACTTTAGTACAACGTCATATAGAGTTACTTAATAACTCTGTTTTACACGGTGAAGCAAACGACTTAATTTTTAAAGACAAAAGCTTTGATAAGGTATTCTGTTTTGGTGCTTTTCATTACTTTCCTAATCTTGAATATGCAACTAAAGCTATTAATGAATTAAAGAGAGTTGCTAAAGAAGCAGTCTTTATTGGTGATCTTCCTATGAACTCTCATCGAGATACTCATCTACTTTATACAAAGGATTTTTTTGATGGTTGGAAAATAACTGATGGATTCTATAATCCTTGTCGATTTAATGTTTCTTTAAAATTAAAATAAATATAATTTTCAAGTCAAAAGCTGAAATCAATATTGCATTGATTTCAGCTTTATGTAATAAAAATTATTTTATAGATTTTGCCTATCTATTATTTTTCATTGATTCAGGCATTTTTTCTACTCCAAAACTACAAACTGAAGCTTTTGAAGCTGTCATTGATGTTTCAGTTGCTTTCTTTAATAAGTTACTTAATACTTTTTTCATTTCCATAACTCTCATCTCCCTTATTTTTATCATATATCTATTATATATATTTTTTTCTTTAAATTCAATCTTTTTATTACATTTATGGTAATTTTTTTATTCTTTTATATATTTTTCATTGTTTTCTATCAAATCTCATATTTATATAGATAAAAATTAGTACAATTCACTTATATAGCATAAACTTTAATACTTACACAAATTTGCATAAAAAATCGCAAAAACTTATGTAAATAATAAATACATAAGTTTTTGTGATACTCTTATTTTATTGATAAAAAATATTCTTCTAAAATCTCAATAAACTTTCTCATATTCTCAGGATATATATCTCCAATATTAGCTATTCTAAAAGTATTTTTAGATGATACTTTACCAGGATATATTGTAAACCCCTTCTCATATAAATAATTATGAAGACTATCAAAGTTATATTCTTTAACTTCCGGTTCTACTATAGATGTAAGAAGCATTGATGATTTTTCTTTCGGTACAAGAAGTTTTAAATCCAGTTTTTCTAACCCCTCCCAAAGTATCTCGCAGCATTTTACATATCTTTCATATCTTCTTTCTATAGTTTCTGCTTTTGTTTCTATTATTGCCTGCTTCAATGCATATAGTACTTGTACCGGAGGAGTAAACCTCATTTGATAGTTTTTCTGAAAATATTCATACTGATTATACAAATTTAAATATAAATTTCTTGGTTTAATGTTTTTTGTATTAACCAATAATTCTTTTTCAGCTATTACAAAACTTACTCCAGCCATTCCTTGTATACACTTATTTGAACTTGATGCTAGGTATTTAATATTTGAACTCTTCATATCTATTGGTATGCCAGCAAATGAACTCATTCCATCAACTAACAAATCAATATTATATTTGCTACATAATCCTCCAACTCTATGTATATCATTCAAAATTCCTGTTGTTGTCTCATGGTGAATTACTGCAATGTGACTTATTATTTTAATTTCATCATCTTTATTTTTAATATTATATCTTCCAACAATTCCTTTATAGTCATTTAATTTATTTTTAATAGATGTTTTCTTTGTATTATATTCTGATATTATCTGTTCCAATTTTATAAAATCAATTCCATTTACAGGAGAACCTATGAATTCTATAAAATTCAAATCATATATTTCTGCCATTTCACATATTCTTTTCCCATATGCTCCATTATTAATTATTAGTAATATATCTTTATCTACAACTGAACTTATCATAGCTTCAACGGCAGCAGTTCCTGAACCCCCAAATAATACAGTTGTATACTCATCATCATGTGCAACTAGATTAGTCAATTCCTTTGATACAAATTCCATAACTTGTCCAAATTCTTCTTCCCTCGGGCATATATCAGGGACAACCTGAGCATTTTTCACTGTATCTGTAGTGGTTGCTGGTCCTGGATTTAATAATATATTCCTTTTCACAACACTATACCTCTTCTCTTATTTTAGTATGATTTCTAAAATTACTGTCTTATAAAGTTCATAAAAGCTTCTTTATTTTCAATTGGAGTTTTATTTGGCCTACCCAAATCTTTGCGTGCACCTTTCCTCACTTTTATTTCTAATAATGCTGGTCCTTTGCACTCACGTATTATTTGAGAATATCTTTTAAGTTCCTCTTTTGTTGAACATGAATACACCTTAACATATCCACTAGCTTCGGCAATCATTGGTATGTTAATATTCAATCCTACAGTATCTTGCCCACCTACTGAGTCATGGGCACCATTATTAAATAAAATATGTTTAAAGTTTTCAGTTTTCTTATTACCTATAACAGGTATTCCTCCCAAATGCATCAACATAGCACCATCACCATCAAAACAATAAATCTCCCTACTTTTTTCAGTCATAGCAATACCTAATGCAATTTGTGATGCATGTCCCATCGATCCAACTGTTAAGAAATCTCTATTATGCTCCTGCTTTTTCTTATCTCTTAATTCAAATAGTTCTCTAGATATCATTCCTGTAGTTGATACAATAACAGAACTATCATTAATACTATCGAGTATTGTTTCAATTGCCTCTTCACGGCTCATTTCAAAATCATTATATATACTATTTTTCAATTCATATTCTTTAAAAGCATTTTTCTTTACTACAACTGCATAAGGTTCATTTGTTTCTCTCATATAGTCACATGCCTTATCAATAATTTCTTCAGCTTGATTATTTTCTGTGAATTCATCAATAACAGAATACTTTATATTTAGTAACTCTAAAGTTTCTAGTGTAATCATTCCTTGTTTTTTATGCTGTGGCTCATCTTTTTTTCCAGGTTCTCCTCTCCATCCTACAAGAAGAAATACCGGTATATTATATACGAGCTTGTCATCAAGAGATGCAATAGGATTAACTATGTTCCCAAGACCAGAATTCTGCATATAAACAAGACCTATTTTTTTTGAAGCAAGATAATATCCACTTGCTATACCAACTGCATTCCCCTCATTTGCAGCTAATATATTTTTATCTTCATGTGTAGTATCCTTTATATATGCACAAAATGATTTTAAAAGTGAATCTGGAACACCTGTAAAAAATTCAATTTGATTTTTTATAAGTTTTTTATAGAATTTATCAACATCAATCATATATATCCCCTTTTCATTAAATAATAATTTTAAATTTTTCTTATTTTAATGCAATTAAGTTCTTTTTCTTCTATTTCCCTCCAGGGATTAATGTAAGAATTTCTTTTATAGGCATACAATTTTCTGATGCTTCTTTTGATCTTTCATTTTCCAATATACTCTTTGCTGTATTTACCATTGCTGGATATGCACTTCTTATTAAATGATTTGCGTATATTATTACACTTATCCCCAATTCAACAAGTTGTTCTTCCTTCATGAAATTATATGATGTAGGTACAACAATAAGCGGTACCCTTCTTTCAAGCTTTGCATATTTTTCACAGAATTCTATAATTTCAGTTCCATCTTTTTCTTTGCTATGAATCATGATTCCATCAGTTCCAGCTTCAATATAAGCCTCTGCTCTTTTTATTGCATCATCCATGCCAGCCTTTGCAATAAGGCTTTCTATTCTTGAAATAATCATAAAATCACTTGTTACTCTCGCTTCTCTTCCTGCTCTTATTTTTTCACAAAAATGCCCTATTGTATCTTGTGTCTGCTTTACTTCAGTTCCAAAAAGAGAATTTTTCTTAAGACCTGTTTTATCTTCAATAATAATAGCCGATACTCCAAGTCTCTCAAGAGTCTTAACTGTATAAACAAAGTGTTCTATTTGTCCACCTGTATCTCCATCAACTATAATAGGCTTTGTTGTTACTTCTAAAATATCATTTATTGTATTAAGTCGTGATGTTAAATCAACAAGTTCTATATCAGGTTTTCCCTTAGCTGTTGAATCACAAAGAGAGCTTATCCACATTCCATCAAACTCTCTTACCTTTCCATCTTTCTCTACCTTAGTTTTTTCTACAATCAATCCAGTCAGACCATTATGAGCTTCTAAAATTCTTACAGGTTTTTTAGAATAAATACGTTCTTTAAGACTTTTCATCCTCATCTGTGGAGTTATTCCTATTTCCATTAAATCTTGATCAAGTTTTGAAATAGATACTCCTTTTGTATATGGAACTTCTATAAGCTTTCCACCATATGTGTTTAATGCATTAATCACATTCTCTCTTAATTCTTTTTGTTGACCTTCCTTCCAGTCATCTCCATGGACAACATACTCCGGTCTTACTTTTAATATATTTGATACTTGATCCAATGTATCTTGTGGTATAACTTCTATAACTCCTTTTATATTTTCAATAACTTCTTTTCTTTCATCATACTTCATTATTGGATTTCTCCAATACCCTCTTATAACATCATCAGTATGAAGACCAACGATAACATCTCCTAAATTTCTAGCTTGATTAATTACATTTAGATGACCTTGATGCACAATATCAGCACTCATTGCCATATATACTTTTGCCATAACTTTTCAATCCTCTCCACAAATAATAATTTATAAAAATATCTTATACACTTATTTTTTCTAATCTGGGTAAAACTAATTTTTCAACTCTTTCCAATTGATTTTTATCATCAATTTCTCCCCACACTAAATTGTCAATTTTTAAATATCCAACTCTTCTATTTTTTGCCGCATCAAAAATGGCATTTTCATAATCATATTTACTGATTATTTTATTTGTTTCTTCATAGCATTCAATATCATATTTTAAATTATTCACAAACTTTCTATACTCTTTTATCATCTCTTTATATAAAGCTAAAGAGATCTTTGATATTCCAACAAGTTCACCATATAGATCTTTAATATCATTTATATTTTTTGATATTTTGTAAAGATTACCATCTCTTACTTCAACATAACATTCATCTCCAGAATTAGTTTTTCCACTAAGAAGAATACAGTCATCTTCATAAGACATGGCTGTTCTCATAAGACCATAGACTTCATAAATAAGATCACTTTCCAAAAGTAAAAAATCTTCTTTCAATTCATTTTCTAAAATTGAAAGTGAAGTCATACTACCAGTTGTTCTATAACGTCTATTTCTTCTTGTCTCAATATAATTATATTTTTCTGCAAGCTTGTCATAATGTTCATGTAAGTGACCTGTTACTATATATATCTTTTCAATTCCTATACTTCTTAACTTTTCTATTGATCGTTCAATAAGAGTTTTTCCATTTATACTCAAAAAACCTTTAGGTATAGAATCATCTGTTACTTCATATAATCTTGATCCCATTCCAGCTGCTAAAATAACAGCCGTCTTTATTCTACTCATACTTACCTCCTTTTATTTTTACATTATCTTATAATTTTGTATTTAAGTTCATTTTTTGAACAGTTTTATATTAACACCTTTCAATGTTCAAAACAATATGTTCAAATTCATTTAATTACAATAAAAAAATCGCCAAGGCGACTATGTTATATACATTTCATAAATAATAAAAAATACTCCTTTTACAGCAATAGCGTTTTATACACTATTTACTATAAAAAGAGTATTTATATTAAAGATTATTTTCTAAGAATTATCTATATTATACTGCTGGTTTTATAAGATTTTTTAATCCACTTACTTCTTTAGAGTAAGCTGATGGTTGTGTAACTTGATTTTGAGTATCTTCTAAAAGCATAGTCTGTAATTCCACTTGTGTAAGTTTAATTGAATTAGTTGGAATTGTTATATCTTTAGCTTCTGCTTTAGTGCTTGTACCAGTTACATTTAATGATATATTACCTAAATCCTTGATTATTAAATTTAATCCTAGGTCTGTAGTATACTTGTCATCTCCAAAAACTTCTTTTGAAGTTATGTTAGAACCTGCAATATATTGCTTTATTCCTTCAAGTCCACTAGTAAATGCTTCACTGTTAATTTGATCCTTTATTTGTGACATATCTGCATCTGTAAGTCCTAATTTAAAAGTGTTATTTATGTTTTGTAAATTATTAGATGCAGCCTTAACTCCTTTAGCAGCTAAATCAACTACTTCATTACTATTAAGATTCATAGTATATTCTCTACCATTCTGAACATATGGTAAATCTATATCACTATCTCCAAAGACTGTTTTAACAAGATTAGCCATTGCTTCTGGTTCATTTGTTAATGCTTTCATAGCTGCCATATCCATACCTGTATCGATACCTATATAATCAGCCTTTAAATCTTTCAATCCCTTAGGAACTTCTAATCCGCTATTAGTATATATACCTTCATAATAGCTCTTGTTTATATAGCTTACTCCATTATCAACATATACCTCTATTGATGGTATTTTTATGTTTAATGAACTCTCAGATGTTGTGAAATCAACTTTTGCATATGCCTTATCTCCTGTTGTATATCCAGTTGATGTAAAGTTCATCTCTTCTTTCA
The DNA here is from genome assembly GCF_006742065.1 of Clostridium butyricum. NCBI lineage: Bacteria > Bacillati > Bacillota > Clostridia > Eubacteriales > Clostridiaceae > Clostridium > Clostridium butyricum. The sequence continues at coordinate 3,035,481 of NZ_AP019716.1, forward strand.
TACCTTGTATATCCATAGATATTTTTCCTGTAACTTCAGATGATGTCGCTTCCCATTTTGCAGTTTTTGCAAGTTCCTCACCATAATTTAATGTAGTTTGGCTACACCCTGCTAAACTTGCCATACTTAACACGGTTCCCATTATAAGAGCCACTGTTCTTTTTAATTTCATTTCAATCCCCCCAGATTATAAATATTTTGATTCATGCAATTATATGCATTTAATCGTACGTACTGGCTTTTATATAATACGTATAATTTCATTATACAGAATTTTATAGAATATATGTTAATTTTTATACAATATATCCTTAACTTTTTCTTAATTTAATTCTTTTAATCTTTTTTCTTTAAAATTTAATTTTTATATAATATTTTTAAAATTATTCATATTCCTAATTATAAATTAGAATTGATCAAAATTTAATGTATACTAACAAAAAGAAAAAGCTATACTCAGACCTTTTATAAATCTGAATATAGCTTCTAAAACATATTATTTTACCCATGCTCCTGTTGAATCTACTTTGTATGATCCTACATATGAATTTGTTACCATTGCTCCATTAGCTGGATTTAAGTAATACCACTTTCCATTTGAGTAGTGCCATCCTGTAAGCATTGCTCCACTGTTATCAAGCAAATACCATTGTCCACTCATATAAATCCATCCAGTTGCCATATTACCATCTGCACCTAGGTAATAGTATTTTCCTGAATTATTATCAAAAAACCATTGACTTGTCAAAGGTTTTCCTAACGAATCATAATACTGCCAATTTCCATTATTCATAACCCATTGATTTACTTTTGAATTAGTTGGCTGATAATTTGGCTGAGTTGAAATAACCGGACTAGATGTAACTGGATTATATTGATTAGAACTATTTGTGTTTATATTATTATTTACATTAGAGCTTGTACCATTAGATGTTTCTCCTCTATAAATATTTAGAGTATAAACTCTAGATTCATCCTCATCTTCATCTTCCACTTCAATTTCAATAGTATTTTTACCTTTACTTAAGGATACTTCTTCTTTATAGTTATCATCGTCATCCACTTCTGTTCCATCAATTGTAACTGTATAATCTTCATCCTCAGGTTTTGCTTTTATTGTTAAGTTGCTTACTGTTGAAGCTACATATACATCATACTTAGTTGTTTTTTTAGAAAAACTTATTTCACCATCACTTAATGTAATGCTTTTTAAGTAAATATCATCATAATCTTCATCATCATCGTCGTCGTCATCATCATTACCAGTATATTTTACTCTTATAGTGTAGTCATTTACCACATCATCATCTTCTTTATATTTTACACTACTTCCTGGATCTTCATTATATACTCTTACTGTAATTTTGTTTGTTCCAGATGATAGAGTTGCTGTTTTTCCAACCTTAACACCTTTTTCTGAACTTTTTTCACTAACAAACAATCTTACACAGTCATCATCTACTCCATCTACATCAATTTTAATCTTTGATGATGAAGTCTTTGCATAATATTTTGTATCTGCATTGATTTCATCGTCATCTACCTTACTTCCACTTTTATAATCATTGTCATCATAAATTTGAATATTTTTACCACTAGAATTTTTTAATTTTAATTTTGTAAGTGATCCATCATCGCTTGTTGAAGCGCTAGCTTCAGTAGTAATAACGTTTAACTCCCCTGCTGGTAATACCGTGGCAATAGTACATATTGCAGCAACAATTATAAACGTTTTTTTCAATATCTGCTTCATTATATAACCTCCTAAATTCTTTTAATATACAATTCAAAAAGATATTGCTTGTCTTTATTCTATCATACTTTCATTTAATTGCAAAAAACAAGAGTCACTAAACCCTTCTAGTAACTCTTGTTTTAATTATAATATAGTGTTTTTATTTATTATACACATCTTTGTCTATATTATCTAAGCTGTTTGCAACTGTAACTGCTGTTACCATAGTTCCATTTACATTAAGCATTGTACGTCCCATATCTAAAATAGGATCTATTGCAAGAATTCCTCCTGCAAGAGGGAAATATGCTCCCATTCCCATACCAGAAATAACAACTGATACAGCCATAGTTGCTGTACCTGGAAGACCAGCAATTCCAAGAGAGCTGACTATTATTATTACAAGAAGCATTCCATAAAAGCTAAGATCCATAGGTGTTCCTGACATATTAGCAATTGTAATAGCCATTAAAGCTGGGTACACTGCCGCACATCCATTCATTCCCATGTTAGATCCTAAACTTCCTACAAAACTTGCTACTCCATTATCTACTCCTGCCTTTTCAGTCAATGCTTCAATTGTTACAGGTAATGTTCCAAGGCTTGAACGTGATGTAAATGCAAGTATCAATGGCTGTGCAACATTTTTTATATACCTAAATGGATTAAGTTTATTTAATGAAATTATAATCATATGAAAAACAAATACTAATCCTATACTCACATATATAGCTGCTATAAATTTAGTAACACTAATTATGGCACTCATACCTCTTCCGGCTATTGTATTAGCAAGTAAGGCAATTACTGCATAAGGCATAAATTTTATTACTGTCATTGCAACACTTGTTATTATCTTATATCCAGCTTCAACTAAATCTATTGCTGGTTTTACTATTTCTAAGTATTTTTTAGTAAGTCTTTTAATTGCAATTCCTATAAATCCTGCAAATATAACAACTCCTACAACATTAGCATCCGCCATAGCCTTTACTGGGTTTGAAGGAAGAAGTCCTCTAAGTGTATCCACTATTGAACTTATTTCTTTCATTTCACTCTGACTTTGTACTACAGTTTCACCAACTCCCAGTTTAAATAAATTCCCAACAATTATTGCAATTATTGCTGAAATTGCTGTGGTACTAAGCAATACAAGTATAGTTCTAGATGTCAGCTTTCCAAGATTCTGATCTGCCTTCATGTTTATTATAACTCTGATAATCGAAAGAAATATCAAAGGTACTACAAGCATTTTTAACAAATCCATAAATCCATATCCAACAAGCCCATACCATTTTGTTGTTTCTGTTATCCATGTAACAGCTCCAATGTCATCTGGAAATTTTGCAACTGCCTGTATTACAACGCCTAATAATAATCCTAATAAAGTAGCTACTATCATACGTTTTGAAAAATTAATCTTCTTCTTTTCCATTTGTCTTATTACAAAAAACAGGCCTAGTAATAATCCAATAAATACTATTGGCATAAAGCTTGTTATCATAACAAAATCTGTAAAAAATGTACTATTCATAATACTCTCCTCTTTCGTTAATAATTCCTATCTGTTTAGTATGCTTTATATAATAACAACCATTTTAATGTATGTCAATAATATTATTCCACTATTTAATTTTCTCTATGTAATATTTTAAAATAATTCTGAAATCATTCATGTATTCTTCTTATTATTTTATATACAACCTCATTTTCCATAACTAAAGGTGATGTATGTGCAAAAAATATAATTCCATCAGTTGATGAAATTATTTGTGAAATAGCCTTTCCTTCATATGGATCTAATACTTCCCCAAGGATTTCTCCTCTCTCAACACTATCACCAGGATTTTTTAATCTTCTATAAATACCACTAGTTTCTGATATTACGCTCTTTAAAATTTCCTCATTTATAACACTCGATATATATCCATTATGACAATTATATTTTATTATTCCCATTCTAGTTAAAAATCTCAAGACAGCAACAACAGCATGCTTTGCTGATTTCTCATCTATTTTATCTGTTGAATTTGTATATACAGAAAAAGCATTCGTACTCCCCATCTGCCAGTTATAGTTTAAAGTTGCTGTATCAGAAGGGGTTGGCTTTCTTATTAAAACATATTTTAATCCAAACAAATTTGCTAAACTTGGATTTTGATACCCAGTTTCCATCATTCTTACATGAGGTATAAAAGTTCCTTGCATATAAAAGCTTGCAAATTGTATTCCATACGTGTATCCTTGAACTTTTTTAAATATACCTTCTGCTATTTTGCGTGATGTTCCTACATATTCAGTTTCTGAAAACATTCTATTTATATCAACATTATCAGTCGTACAAAATCTTTTTCCTATATTCATACCATAGGTATTTATGCATGGTATTATAAGAATTTCATTATTACGTGTTATAGCTCCTTTCTTTTCTAGTTTTTTCAATTCATTTATAAGTTGTGAACACGTATACAGTTGTTGTACTTCATTTCCTCTCATTGCACCTATGATACATACTGATTTGTTTCCTTTTCCAAATTTATAGCCTGTAATCCGAAAATTATCTCTATATAATGAGTGTAACTTAAAAATCACTTCTTTATTCATTGCTCTCTCCCCAATAACTCATTAGATTTTATAATATATACTAAATTCTTTATACAGACAAATACTTTGTAAGTATTTATCAAAGTCAAATAATTATGTAAAAATATTTTCTTGTAAAATAAAAAAAGCAAAGAGTATCCCTTAAGGCACCTTTGCTTAATTTAATATTACTACTATAAAAATTTATTGTCAATATTTGTTACACATAATCTATCTTTTCTTATACTCTCTTAAAAACATAGGCATAAGATGTCCACTATATTCCCATAGAGAATAACTTCCTTTACTTATGCACCAATCATATATTAATCCTCTTTCACATAATGCATATACTTTCATTATTTCATCACATGATATACTACTTTTAATCTCTCCTCTTTCCTGGCCTTCTTTTATTATTTTTTTTAAAAGCTTGTAATAAACTCTATTTTCATCAAGTAAATGCTTTTCTCCAATTGTTACAAGCTGTGATGAATATAAAGATGCCAGTAGCTCTATAGAAACACTTTCTTCTATCATTTTAAATAGTTCTCTGTTTAAGTAAATTAATTTATCAAAACTATTCATATTTATATCAATTATACTTATTACATTCTCATATTTTTCATCAAATAGATATGAAAGAGAACTTAAAAGAGAATCCTTTCCTTTAAAATAATGATAAAAAGCTCCCTTAGAAGTGTGAGAGCGCTCTATTATTTCATCCACTGTAGTATTATCATATCCCTTTTTATAAAAAAGTTCCCATGCTGCTGAAACGATGAGCCCCTTTGTAGTCTGATCATTATTCATAATTACGAGCCTCCCCTTAGTCTGACCATAAAATCTGTGTCTAATCTAAATATTAACAATAACAGTCTCTAAAGTAAATAGATTATATCTTATATCAGTAATGCAGCAATAATTATTTATTGCTGCATTACTTAACCTCTTCAGTTATTTCTTTTTTATAGAACGTATTACTTCAACTCTTGTAATTACATTATTTTTTATTTTTGCTATTCTTAGAGCAAAACCTGGATAATATATACATACTCCAGTACCAATTTCAAGATTTCTTGCTTCAATTTCTCTCAAAACAATATCTTCTAGCGTTTCATCCTTATCATCAAAAGGAATATCAAGATGCTCTAATAAATTAATTCTTTTTACTCTTTCATTTCCTCTATAAATTGTTTTGTCGACTTCATCAAAATTATAAAATAAATATTTTCTTGTTGCAAATAATATTCCGATAGATATTATACCTACTAAGTTTTCCATAGTTGTTGTATGTTCCACTATTAACTGTCTTGCAATTGCAAAAAGTAATACTTCTATTACAGTTTCAGGCGTATGTTTACATAACATTTTTATAAATTCTATACCAATAACAAGATTAAATGCAGCAGCTAAATAATTATTAAACACCTCTAAATCTGAATGATTCGTTATTATTGATTTTATATCACCAATTAAATATACTACTAATATTCCAATACTTACCGCAAGCAGGATTCCTATTATAGTTTCAAGCATATCTGCCACCTTCATAACCTGCTCTCTTAAAAACCTTTTCATTAATTTCACCTCTTTTTCTAATAGTCTATATATTATGTATGATTTATTTTAAATTATCATGAAAGATTAGTAAAGATAATATATTTATTTTCATGGAAAAAGTACAATAAGATAGTATTACTCTAATTGTACTTTTTCCATTTTTTATATTTTAAGGTTTCTTATTGAGAAACACTAATATTATTTCCATCTGTTTTAACTACTATTTCACCATCTTTAGTTAAAAAGTTTTTCACATTATACTTATTTAGTAACTTAATAGTGTCTTCATCAGGCAGTTCTTCATCTGAACATGTGATTATAGAATATGAAGGACTTATTGATTTTATAAATTTTTCACTAAGAGAATTTATTTTTCCATGATGTGGCATCTTTACAAGAGTATATTTTTCATTATTACTATTTATAAATTCTGAAAGACGTTCTTCTTCAGCATCACCTGCAAATAAGAACTTATATTTCCCATAGTTTATACTTACAATTATAGAATAATCATTTGACTGTGAATATGATTTTTTTAATGCTGGATATATATTAATTTGAGCATTATCAGTTTTAACATTAATATTATCATGAATCAAAATAGGCGTTATGTTATTTTTCTCTATAGCTTTTATATATTGATCATATTGCTTACTATCCTTACTATAATCAGCCTGTATAACATTATCTACTTTAAATTCATTAAGTATAGCATCAGCTCCCCCAATATGATCTTTATCCATATGTGTCAATATAAGATAATCAATGCTATCAATATTTTTTTCTTTTAATTGTGAAACCACATTATCTTTAGTACTGTTTAGCCCTGTATCTATCATAATATTTTTGTCATCAATTGAAAGAAAAATACTGTCAGCCTTACCAACATTCATAAATGTAATTTCAAATGGAGCATTTTCTATATTATTAACTTCGGCTATGTTTGTAGACGTACTATCCACGCTTTTTTTTGAATAATCTGAACATCCATTAAGTCCAAAAGATATTCCCAGTGCTGCCATAATTGTTCCAATAAATTTTTTCAATTTGTTTTTTCCCATGTTTTAACTCTCTCCATAATTTAAATATATTAATTTTACTATATAATTTTTTTATGTCAACACTGTGTCTATATTAATTATAATATTAAAATTTATTAAATAAGAAATTACTTTTTATATATTTTCAAGCATTATTTAATGATTTTTCTTATTATGTTATAATTCCATTAACAAAGATTTTAATAGGAGGAATATATGAAAAACTCAATGGAAATGCTTTGTTTCCCAACATATAATAGAGAAAGCAGAGACCTATTAGTATATCAATGTGGAAGAGAAGAATGTACACCATCTCATTCATTTGGTCCTGCTATACGTGACCATTTTTTAATACATTATATTATTGAAGGAAGTGGCACTTTCCTAGTAAACGGAAAACTATATAAGCTACACAAAAATCAAGGTTTTATAATTTTTCCAGATGACATAACTTATTATGAAGCTGACAATCATACTCCATGGATATATAAATGGGTTGGTTTTAAAGGTATAAAAGCCGAATACTATTTACAATGTGCGGGTTTAACAAAAGAAAATCCTATATTTGAATATTCTAATGGTAAGTTTTTAGAAGAATGTTTTGATAATATGATAAAAGCTTCTAAATTAAAATATGCCTCTGAACTTAAACTTCAAGGGCTATTATCAATATTCCTTTCTGAACTTATAGAACTCTCAAGTATAGACAGTTCTTCTGATTATTACTATAAAGATGTTTATATAAAAAAATGTTTAAATTATATAGAAATGAACTATTCAAGAAAATTACTAATTTCAGAAATTGCTGCTTTATTAGGATTAAATACAAAATATTTCAGTCTTATTTTTAAAGAAAGTATTGGTGTGACTCCTCAACAATACATAATATCTTTTAGAGTAAACAAAGCATGCGAACTTATGAAAAATTTCAAATTATCTATTTGTGATATATCTCGTTCTGTAGGCTACGATGATTCTCTTGCTTTTTCAAAAATATTTAAAAAGCAAAAAGGAATGTCTCCGAAAAAATACAGAGAACAATTTATTAATAGCAATAGTGAAAACCTAGACTAGATTTACCTTTCTCATATAACTTCATAGTTTTGTTTAATAATAAAACACTGTATCATTATAATATTTGATACAGTGTTTTAACCTTCTAGTTTATATATTCTTATTTTCTAATAATACATTAAAACTATTTAATTCCTGAAATTTTAAATGTATATTCAATATCTTTACTTGAATCAATACAATATTCCTTTAGGACTGGTGCCCCCCAGCTATCATCACCACCAACACCCATCTGCCTTCCAATAATATTAACATTAGTGAAATTAACAGGTGGTAAATCTTCTTGATGAAGAGCATTTTCTAACTCTATGCAGTTATAAGGTAATACGCTAAATTCAAATGGAAGTTCTTCATAAGAAAATCTTAGTCCTTCTCCCTCTTCATTTCTTACTTCAACCCATCTTGTATCAGTTCTATTTCCACATTCTTGTGGCACTAAATACTTAGATAAATTTTTAATAGGAGTGCTGCTATACACACCTAACTTTGCACCATCACATCTATCAATATAATTCTCTTCTTTACCTTTTCCATACCATATAAATGAATCAAATTCTGATAATAATCTAAAGTTCATTCCAAGTACAGGTAGTTCAGGAAGTCCATCTACTCCATTATAATGTACTGTTACTTTTATGACTCCATCTTCTTCTATATAATATGAAACATTAACCTTTGTTGATGGAACTGTTGGAAGATCATAAGTATATCTTAAAATAATTGACTTTTCATTTTCATCCATAGAAAAATCACTATATTTTTGTCCAACTGTAGCACTTAACCATTGTGCACATCTGAATTCATGCTTATTCCCTCTATCATTATCAGTTGTTGCTCTCCAGTAATAAGGTTTTGGAACTCTTGTAATAAATTCTTTTCCATAATATCTTAAGGATACTATTCCACCTTCCTGTTTAGAGAATATAATTTTAAAGTCCTTTCCATGAACTCCAATATTAACATCCCCGTGTACAATCTTCAACTTAGTTTCTGATGATTTTTCTTGTTTAGTATTTCCTTTTAAAACAGCCTGACCAAAGTTCACTTCATATCCTGCTTTAGCCCAAAGTTCATCTTTCTTTAATAATGTAGAAACAGTTAAGACCACTTCCTTCTCTTTGCTATAGTCTTTTATTGGAAGATTAATATATTTTTCAGTTCCAGGATCTACAGATACATTAATTTCCCCATCTTCTAATAGCTCATCTTCTTTTTTAATTGTATATTTTAAAGTGTATTTATCAGTATTTACAAAAAGATTTTGATTTTTTATAAGAACTCCATTTTCATCTGGAATTAATTTTATATTCTGATATAAATATTTAACTTCCTGAGCTTTTGGTGATTCAGTTCTATCAGCAAATATTAAACCATTTCCCGAGAAATTATAATCACTTGGTCTGTCTGTAAAGTCACCACCATATGACAATACTTCGCTACCATCATCAGTAGTTCTATAAAGTGCTTGATCACCATAATCCCAGATAAATCCTCCTTGATACATAGGATACTTTTCTTCAAGTTCTATGTATTTATTCATTCCTCCACAAGAGTTACCCATAGCATGCATATATTCACAGCTTATATATGGTTTTTGTGGATTGTTATCTAGATATTCTTCAATATCCTTCACTTTTGCATACATTCTGCTTTCCACATCACTAGTCTTATCATATTCTCTATTCCAAAAAACTCCTTCATAATGTACAATACGTGATGGATCTTTTCTTCTAAAATATTCTGACATTTGGAATATATCTTCTCCAGCATATGATTCATTTCCACAAGACCATATTATTACTGAAGGATGATTTTTATCACGTTCAAGCATAGATTCTGCTCTATCTAAGACACAGTCCTGCCATTCTTTAAGATTACCTGGAACATTCCATTCAGGAGAACAAGCACCAAGCTTCTGCCAAGATCCGTGACTTTCAAGATTTGTCTCATCTATTAAATAAATTCCATATTCATCACAAAGTCTATACCATAAACTTTGATTTGGATAGTGGGATGTTCTTACTGCATTAATGTTATGCTTTTTCATAAATTTTATATCATAAATCATATCTTCCTTTGTTATAGAACGACCACGTCTTGCACTAAATTCATGACGATTAACACCTTTAAAAATAATTCTCTTCCCATTGATTTTCATTATTTTATCGTCTAATTCAAAATGTCTAAAGCCTACTTTTTGAGGTATAGCTTCAACTAAATTCCCATCCAAATCCTTTATTAATATTTTTAAAGTATATAAATTAGGTTCTTCTGCGCTCCAAAGCTTAATATCTTTTATATTCATTGATATTGTTAACTCTTTATCTAAATTGATATTTTCATAATATGCAACTTTGTTTCCGCTATTATCTTCTAAATATGATTCTATGCTACCTTCAATAACTCCTGTAACTTTAAGTTCAGCTTTTAATTCAGCATCTTTATAATCATTGCTTAGTTCTGTTTTAACAAAAATATCATTTATATGAGTTTTTGGAACAGCATATAAATATACATCTCTAAATATTCCAGAAAACCTCCAAAAATCCTGATCCTCAATCCAGCTTGCACTACTTCTCTTATAAACTTCAACAGCAAGTTTATTAGATCCGTCTTTTAAGTATTCTGTAATATCAAATTCAGAAGGAGTAAAAGTATCTTCACTGTATCCAACAAATTCTCCATTTAACCATACATAAAAAGCAGTTTCTACACCTTGAAATGAAATAAAAGTTTGCTTATCCTTAAGTCTATCATTAACTTCAAAATACTTAACATAACTTCCTACTGGATTATATGTCTTAGAGATATGTGGTGGCCTAAGCTCATCGTGACCTTCCCATGGATACATTGTATTTATATACTGACATTTATCATATCCCTGTAATTGAATATGTCCAGGTACTTCAATATAATCAAAACCGCTTACATCAAAATCTTCTTTGTAAAAATCTTTAAGTCTTAAACTTGGATTTTCACTATATGCAAATTTCCACTTGCCATTTAAACATTGTCTTAATGGCATTTTTTCTTCTAAATTATCATAAAACCAATGATCAGAATGAGCATCTAATCTATTAACTCTAAATACTTCTGGGTTTTCAAGCCAGTCAAGTGTAAATTCTCTTGTGTTCACTATGCATCCTTCTTTCTAATTATATTTTCTGTATGTTAACATCAACTTTATATTGTTGAAAATCTATAAATTGTTTTTTCTTTATACTCATCTCCTGCTTTAAGCAGAGGAGATTTAAATTCTGGAGTATTGATTGCATTTGGTGCATACTGTGTTTCAAAACATAAAGCACTTCTTCTAATATATGTTGCATTATTCTTTCCAACATCATTTCCATCTAAAAAATTTGCACTATAAAACTGCATTCCAGGCATTGTTGTAAAAACTTCAAGCTTTCTTCCTGTATTCTTTTCTACTATTTCTGCTGCTTTTTCAGATATACCTTTATTTATATCTACAACCCAGTTATGGTCAAAACCACTTCCAATTATAATCTGTTCATAATCACAGTCTATATAATCACCAACTCTTTTAAAATTCCTAAAATCCATAGGAGTTCCTTCTACAGACCTTAATTCTCCAGTTGGTATTGAATTACTATTGTTAGCTGTAAATTTATCTGAGTTTATTTTAACCATATGATTAAGAGCATCACCAGAAGCATGTCCAGCTAAATTGAAATATGAATGATTTGTAATATTTACAACAGTATCTTTGTCACTAACTGCTTTATATTCTATTTCTAATGAATTATCTTCAGTAAGAGTATATTTAACCTTAGTTATAAGATTTCCTGGATATCCTTCTTCACCATCAAAACTGTTATATACAAATTCTAAAGTGTTTGAAGCTTCATTAAAATCAATAATATCCCATACAACTTTGTCAAAACCTATTTTTCCACCATGAAGATGATTTTGTCCACTATTAATGCATACTCTATATTCTCTTCCATTAATATTAAAAATTCCATTTTCAATTCTATTAGCACATCTTCCAACTACGGCTCCAAAATATTTATCACCATTTTCATAACCTTCAATGGTGTCATACCCTAAAACCACATCATCGTATTTTCCATTTTTATCTTTTGCAATAATTGATACAACTGTTGCACCATAATTTATTATTTTTACCTTCATACCTTCTTCATTTGATAATGTAAATAAATATACATCTTTATTGCTTTGTGTCTTTCCAAAAACTTCTTTTAATATTGCCATTTCCTCACACCCCATATTGTAATAGTTTTCATAATTAAATTTTATATTTATTTTAGTAAAAAGTCAATGTGTTTTTACTTATTTTTTACTAAAATATATTATTTGAAAACCTTTTAAAAATGCTTTATAATCTATAATATAATTTAATAATGTTTTATTATTTTACTTTTGAATTTGAGGTGCTTAAAAATTGAATGATTTTTGTAAAATTCTAATTATCGATGACGAGTTCATTATGAGACAGGGTATCAAATATATGACAGACTGGGAAAAAGAAGGCTTTAAAATTATCGGGCAAGCTTCCAATGGACAAGAAGCTATTGACATGATAAAAAAGGAAAAACCACATATTATTATTTCTGATATTGTAATGCCACAAATAGATGGTATTGAACTCAGCAAATATATTCAAAATAATTATCCTGATATTTCAATAATAATTTTAAGCAGTTATAGTGATTTTGAATACGTTAAATCTTCTTTTCAAAATGGTGCAATCGATTACTTGTTAAAACCAACATTGGAACTGGATTCATTGCTAAAATCCTTAAGAAAAGCTGCTGGAAAAATAAAGAATTTCTCTTTATCCTCAAATAAAACCCAGCATACAGAAACTGTTTTAAAACGACTTATTTTAGGATTTAACTCTGATATTGATTTTAATGAACTAAACAATTTATTTACTTATGATAAATTCTGTCTTTTCGGAATAAATGCAAAAAATATTTTTAAAAGTTATGAAGATAGAAACAATTTCATAAACCAATTAGCTTCTGAACTTGATAGTTTCTTTTCATCTAATTTATCAAAAACTATATATAAAACAGTAACACTAGAGAATGAAATTGTCCTTTGTTTAATAAATTTCAAATTTGAAAATAACTCTCATTTAATTTATGAATTAAAAAGGTTCTCTGAAAAATTTTATCAAAAATTTTCCAATTCCTTCTTAGTAGTAAGCAAAAACTTTGATTCTTTAGCAAATATAAAAAATATATATGATGAAAACTTCCTATTCTTATGTAAACAATATTTTTTTAATAAAGGAACTTATTTTTACTCTTCAGATGACTACAAAACTCCACCAGATGAAAATAGCTTTAACTTCAAATTATTTTCAGAACTTATGTCATCAATGCATATAACTGATGCTTTTAATATGTTATTGGAATATATTTCTCTTTCAATTTCACACAAAAGCTTAAATGAGTTTGAACTAAAAAGCATAATGCAAAACTGTACCTATAATGCTATTTCTAATCTTGAAAATTTAAATATTGATCAGTTTGAAATTAATTTACTAAAACATAAGTTTTTTAGTCAAATTGATCAAGCTATATATGCTGATGATTTAATTACTATTTGTAAAGAAATTTGTGATAATTTCAATGAATTAATGACTAAATATGAGAGTACTTTTAATTCTCACATGATCAATAAAATTATACACTATATTCAGACTAATTATGCAGAGCCGCTTACACTAACAGATGTTTCACAGAAATTTAGCTTTAATTATTATTACTTATCTTCCTACTTCAGCTCTCATAACCATGAAGGCTTTAATGAATTTTTAAATAAGATAAGAATAGAAAAAGCATGTGAATTTTTAAAACAAGATATCCCTATTTCTTCTATAAGTTCTATGGTTGGGTATTCTGATCAAAGTTATTTTTCTAAGGTATTTAAAAAATTTACTGGCTTTACGCCAAGTTCATACCGAAAAAACCTTGTTTAAAACACTATTTTTTCGTGGAAGGATTATATTAATGAAAGAGAACATAAAAAAATTACTTGATTCTACAACATTATTTGTTCGCGTTGCCAGTATAATGCTCATAACCATTATATTGATATCAATATCAATTAGCGCAATTACTATTAGAATATCCAAAAATACTATTGCAAGTACATTTAGCAAATCCAATTACAAGGTTTTAAGTCAAATTGCTGAAAATTTTAATGATTTAAATTCAAAAATAATTACAGCAATGAATATAGTAGCAGACAGCTCAGATTTTCAGAATCTTTTAAGTAAAAATGACCTGACTCCTCAGGAATATTTCAAAACATTATATAATGTTGATATTGTACTTGGAAATTATTTATCATCTCAAGACTCTAACGGAATTACTCTATCCGTTGTAGGTGTTAATGGTGAAAGTTATGTTCAAAACAATGACTCAATGCTTTTGACACCCAAAGAACTACTAACTAATTCCATAACTGAAAAAGCCCTAGAAAATGAAAACCAAATATTTTATCAATACTATCATGATGGTTTTACAAAAAGCAGTGAAAACTGTGGTGGCTGGGTAGCAATTAAGGTCCTTCATGATAAGTATACTAAAAAAATCTATGGTTTTGTTTATGCTTTTGTAAATCAGGAATACTTAAAAAAATATTATCTTCCATTTGTAGGCAACGGAAACGATATTTCAATAATTTCTAATGACGGCACAATAGTTTCTTCTAATTTAAGTTATCAGATTGGTACTGTGAATTTAGATTTATATAAGATTTCACAAAACATTATAAATAATAATCTTACCTATCTTGATACAAAACTTAATTCTTCTGATGTGGCTGTTTTATCAAAATATCTTCCAACCTATAATTTTAATATTATAGGTACCATAGATAAAAATGTAGTATTAGATGAAATATACGATACATGGCAGATTACTTTAGTAAGTCTTTTAATTGCCCTAATATTTATAGTTATTATCTTTTTTATAATCCGAAAAACAACAAGACCAATCCTAATTCTTGCTAGAACAATGCCTAAAATAATAAATGGAGATTTTAACAATCACATCTTATTGAGAGGCAGTGTTGAGGTTCGCGAATTATGTAGTGCCTTTAACTATATGCTAGATGGTTTAAACAGTTATGTGGATCAAAAAATGAAGATACAAAAAGAAAAACGAAAAGCGGAAATTTCAGCTTTACAAATGCAGATTAATCCTCATTTTATATACAATACTCTTTCATCTATAAAATGGCTTGTTTGGCAGGAAAATAAATCTAAAGCTTCAGAAGTAATTGATGCATTTATTTCTCTTTTAAGAAATACTATAAGCAATAAAAACGAAATGATTACTGTTTCTGATGAAATTGAAAATCTTAAAAACTATGTTCTCATCAATCATGTTCGTTATGGTGATAAAATTAATGTTAATTTCTTTGTAATGCCAGAGTGCGAAGGCTATATTATTCCAAAATTAATACTTCAACCATTCATAGAGAATGCATTTTTTCATGCTTTCACAGATAGAGATTCTGGATCAATTCATGTTTTTGTTAATAAAAATAATGAAAATCTCATTTGTGAAATTATTGATAATGGAATTGGGATGACCTCTGAAGATTTAAAAAACATATATACTGGAAATCACAAAAAGAATAATAACTTTACAAGTATTGGTATTAATAATGTTAATGATAGAATTAAACTTATATATGGTGATAATCATGGTGTGAATATTACAAGTGAACCTGAAAGAGGAACTATTGTAAAACTTTCTTTGCCAGCTATTACTGATTATTGTGAATCCAACTAATTTTATTATCCAATGATTGCATCAGATAATTTTGATTATCTGATGCTTTTATTTTATAATTTTATTTTTCTTAGAGTCTCCTCCAATTCTTTTGAAACATTTTCACAATCCTTAGCATTTTCAATTAATTTTTCAGTTGAATCTGATAATATATTTATTTTATCAGATATATTCAGTGCATCTCCTGCTCCTTCACCTGAAGATTCTGCAACATTATCAATTGCACTTGAAATATCTTTTGTTGATATTAAAATTTCTTGTAGAGTATCTCCTATATTTTGTGACATAGTGTTGTAATCATTTGCATCTTTACTATATAAATCACTAATCTCATAAAATTGAATATAGTTATTTTTAATCATATAATCAATAAAGTTTAATACTTCATTAGAACTGCTAACTAAATTTTCCATCGCATTAATTACATAAACTGTAATTTCTCTTATCTTTTCTGCTGTAACATTTGATTCTTCAGCAAGATTCTTTATCTCATCTGCAACTACTGCAAAACCTTTACCTGCTTCACCAGACCTAGCAGCTTCAATCGCAGCATTTAAAGCAAGCAAATTAGTCTGATCACTTATATTAGAAATAGCATCTAAAAGTTCTGTAATTTCATTAACTCTTTTTGATCTATCAATAGCTTCTTTTAGCTTTCCACTATTATTTTCATATATTTTTTCAGTTTCTTGTTTCATTTTTATTGACTCATCTTTAAATTTATCAGCTCTCTTTTTAATTTCTTTTGAATGAAGAATTGCATCTTTTGTAATTTCTGATATTCCATTTACCGATTGCACCATAACACTTGTGCTAGAATTTATTTCTTCCGTAGATGCTGCTGTTTCTTCTAAACCTGCTGCTATCTGTTCAGTTGAAATTCTAACCTCTCCAACAATTTCATTTACGTCTTTTACAATATCAGATAAAATCTCACTTGTTTTTGATGTAGATGCAGACTGTTTTTCAATGTTATCTAACATTCCACTTACAGAATTCTTCATTAAGTTAAGATTTCTAAACATAGTGCCTGTCTCATCTTTTGCAGCAAATAATCTTTCTTCAATGGATATACTAAAATCCCCTTTTGCTATATGTGATAGATATTCGTTGAATTTATGAATTGAATTTACAATTATTGAACCAATCTTACTAAATATAACTATTCCTAAAATCATCAAAATTAACAATATTAATGCAATCATAGATATAGTCTGTATTATATAATCATATATACTGCTATACTCAACACCAACAAACCACATTGCAATGACTTTTCCAAAACCATTTTTTATTGGAATATACTGCCCCAGCATATCTTCTCCACCTATATTTACTTTTCCAATAAAAGTTTCTCCATTATTGATTACTTTTTCTGTAATTTCATCAGAAGCTTGAAGTCCAATTACCTTTTCTCCATTCTTATCATTTATGCTTGTGGCAATTATCTCATTTCCTAAATAAATACTTGATAGATTTCCTGTTTCTATTTTAATAAACTCAGGAACATCATTATTACTATTAAGTAGTGCATCACCCTTATATAATTTTCCATCCCTAACTTTCCAATCACCTGAATATCTTTTTTCCATATATGCATATCCTAGTTTACTTGTTGTAATTACAGTCTGCTCAAAATTGCTATATGCTGATTTATTAAAATTAAAATAAACTATAGAAAAAATACTAATTGATATTATGCTTATAATTGCAACAAAAGAAACTACTAGCTTGTTCTTTATTTTCATCTTTATCTTCTCCTAACTTGCTGAATTTATAAATCACTTTTTATGTATCAAAATATTACTTTAAACATAAAGGCACTATAAAAATTTATAGTGCCTTTCTAAGAAGTTATTATAAAACATAAATTTACTTAAAAGTAAGCAATACTTTTAACATTTTATAGAACTTTTCAATATTTTTACTCCATATTTATCTAATATAATTTCCTCAGATACTTTTTCTCCTGAAATCATATCTAAATACTCCTTATTATCTAAATATACGGTCTTTTTTTCTTCAGTAAAATTCATAACAAAAGTATATTTAAACTCATCATTAACTCTTTCTTGAGCAGTAACCCCATCTGGAAGATTACCATCTATAGCGCCTTTTATGTTTAAATCATTTATTATTTTTCCATAAAAATCACTATTAAACTCTAATTCAGTTCTTCCAGCTATATAGTAACATTTTCCTTTTCCATATTTATTAACTGTAAGTGCTGGCATTCCAGCATAAAAATCTTCTTTATATTCACCTAATATCTCTGCTGTTTCTGCATGTATTAATTCACAATAATCTTTTACTTCATAGCACTCTTTTATATTCAATTCATTTGATACTATTTCAATATGGTTCCTTTCCTCATCATATAAAGAATCTATCTCTTCCGCCCATATTCCAGTTACATCTCGTAATGGACCTGGGAATCCTCCAAGAAAACATAAGTCATTTTCATCTACAACTCCACTCCAGTAAGTTGTAATTAATGTTCCACCATCTTCAACAAATTTATTTAACCTTTCTGCTACGTTTGGCTTCACCATATATAACATTGGTGCAACTATAAGTTTATATTTAGAAAAATCACAATCCATATTTATAACATCAGTCGGAATACCTTTTTCCCAAAATACTCTATGACTCTTCTGACAAGTTTCTTCATATTCTTTTTTCTTCATTTTTAATCCTTGTAAATCGTCTATAGCCCATTTGTTTTCAACGTCATAAATTATTGCTACTTCTGACTTCATTGTTGATCCTTGCACTTCTTTTATCTTTTCAAGAACACGTCCAAGTTCTGATACTTCCCTAAAGACTCTTGTATTCTCATGTCCACAATGATCTACTACTGCTCCATGAAATTTTTCAGATGCACCTCTACCCTTTCTCCATTGGAAGTATAAAACTGAATCAGCACCGTGTGCAAGCCCTTGAAGTGAACCAAGCATATGCATTCCTGGACGTTTTAACTTATTAGTATCATGCCAGTTTACTAAACTTGGAGTACTTTCCATAACTAAAAATGGCTGACCACCTTTTAAACTTCTATATATATCATGAACAAAACCAACATTAGAAGCTAATTCAGCAGTACTTTCAAAATTATTATGCCATGCAGGATAATTATCCCATGATGCTATATCAACTTCTTTTGCAAACTTCCAATAATCTAATCCTGTGAATAACCCCATATGTGGATAATTACCCATAAAATTAGCCGTTACAGGTATATCCGGTGTTATTTCTCTAATAGGTTCTATTTCATTCTTGTAAAAATCTATTGTCTGATCAGTAACAAATCTCTTCCAATCAAGATTATGCCCATGTACAAATATTTCTCCATGTTCAGATGGACTTTCAATTTGTGACCAACTAGTAAATTTATGACTCCAAAATCCTGTCCACCATGCTTTATTTAATTGCTCTAAATTATTATCATATTTTTTCTTCAGCCAATTTCTGAATGCATCCTGACACAAGTCACAATGGCATTCTCCACCATATTCATTTGAAATATGCCACATTATTAATGCTGGATGATCTTTATATCTTTCTGCTAAAATCCTATTTATCTCATTAGTTTTCTTTCTATACACAGGAGATGTAAAGCAATGATTATGTCTCTGTCCATGAAGATTTTTACTTCTATCACTATTTACTCTTAAGACTTCTGGATACTTCTCTGACATCCACGCAGGTCTTGCACCACTTGGAGTTGCAAGAATAACATGAATATTATTATCTGCCATATCATCCATTATTTTATCTAGCCATTCAAATGTATACTTTCCTTCTTCAGGTTCAATTGCACTCCAGCCAAAAATATTTATTGAAACACAATTGCAATTTGCAAGTTTTAATAAACGTACATCATCTTTTAAAACTTCTGGATAATCAAGCCACTGATCTGGATTGTAATCACCACCATGTAAAAATTCCGTTACTTTATTATAAAAAAATTTATTTTTCATATTGCCCCTCCTTTTAATAGGTGACTGTCACCTACCGAATTATAGCTAATTGTATCGATTTTCCTGTATTGTAATTAAGAAAGATTAATCAACTCACGCAAAATTAGTTAATTAATCTTTCATTATTAATAATTTAATTTCATATATTAACTTTTTTTCTATGAATATTATTTAACTGATCCAATCATACCTGCAACGAAATGTTTCTGCATTGTGAAGAATACAAATGCTGTTGGTAATGTTGCTATTACTATTGCTACCATTATCAATCCATAGTCAGGAGAATAACTTGATCCTAATGTAGATATTATTAATGGTACAGTTCTTTTTTCTGGTGACTGTAATACTAATAATGGCCATAGATAGTTATTCCAACTACTCATGAATGTTATTATTGCACCTGCTGCATAAGTAGTTTTCATGGTTGGCATATACATCTTAAAGAATATTGCAAGTTCTCCTAATCCATCAATTCTTGCAGCTTCTAATATATCTTTTGGAAAAGACTTTGTATTCTGCCTAAAGAAGAAGATCAAAAATGCTGTGGATATACTCGGAAATATTACTGCTAAATATGAATTTAATCCCATAAAACTTAATGGTGTTCCATTTAATGATCCAAAGAATTTATAAAGAGGAATCATTAATGCTGAAAAAGGAACCATCATTGATAAAAGAAGTAGTGTGAAAACTTTGTCCCTTGTAGGTGTTCGAAATATTTCAAACCCATACCCTGCAATTGATGATACTAATAATGCTAAAGATGTTGTTATTATTGCAATTACTGCAGAATTTCCTAATGATCGCATAAATCCCAAATCTGAACTTAAAAGATTTGTTAAATTTGCTATAAAGTGAGTTCCAAATGTTAGTTTTCCTCTCGTAACATCAACAGATTTATTAGTAGCACTTATAATCATCCAGAAAAAAGGAAATATAGAAACAAATGCTGCGATGCTTAAAAATACATATTTTAAAACCATTGATTTATCAATTTTTTTCTTACTCATTGCTATCTCCTCCTACCTTAAATTGGATTAATGATAAGATTACAATCATTATAACTACTACATAAGCTACTGCTGCTGCATATCCAAAGTTTGGTGTATATGTGAAACATAAGTTATAAATATAGTGTGAAATTGTTGTCGTTGCATTTGCAGGTCCACCCTTTGTAATATTCATAACTTCATCAAATAACTGTAATGTACCTATTGTTGAAGTAATCGTTGTGAAAAGAATTATTGGTTTTAGAAGTGGAACTGTTATTTTTGTAAATTTTTTAAATGATGAAGCTCCATCTATATCTGCCGCTTCATAAATTGATGGTTCTATATTTTGTAAACCAGATAGGTAGAATATCATGTTATAACCTGTCCATCTCCATGTTATGGCAATAATTATTAAAACTTTTGCCCAAATTGGATCTGTAACCCATTCTATAGGTACTGAAATTACATTAATAGTCATAAGTAACTTATTAACTAAACCATCTGAAGCAAATATACTTTTCATAATTATTGAATAAGCAACTAATGATGTTACACAAGGTAAGAATATAGAAGTTCTAAAAAATCCTTTAAATTTTAATTTCGGATCATTTAATGTTGTAGCTATTACAAGTGCTAAAATTATCATTACAGGAACCTGCACGATAAGATATAAGAACGTATTTCCAACTGCCTTTTTAAAAGTAGCATCACCCATTAATCGTGTATAGTTAGCAAAACCTACAAATTTAAGGTTATTACCCATCCCTGATTGTAATGATGTTATAAATGATTGAATGGTTGGATAAAAGACAAATAATGAAATACAAGCTATACTTAGGGCTACAAATCCCCAACCCCATTTATTAGTTTTACTTTCAATTCCACGGCTTCTTTTTTGCTTCATTTATATCAACTCCTCATTTTTATAAAACCATTTGTCAAATAACCCCACATTTATTTGACAAGTGGTTCATAAAGTTAATTTTATTTTAAGATGGAGCTTTCGCTCCATCTTAAAATTGTTAATCCATTTAGAATAAATTATATATTAAGAATAATTATGAGCTTATTAATTATTTACAGATGCCTCTGCTTGTGCTTGTGTCTTTTTAAGTGCTTCATCAATATCACCACCAGAGATGATTGACTGCATTCCCTCTGCCATTATATTTTCTAAAGCATAAGTATGAAGTCCATAGTTAACACTTGGAATCTTTTCTGCCCATCCAGCAAAATCTTTGAATATTTGTTGTCCACCGAAAAATTCTACTTGTGTATTGTAATTTTCACTGCTGCTTGCAGATTTTAATGTACTTACTAAGTTTATAGCTGGAACTAAATCATTCATTAAGTCATCACTTGATGCAAATGTTTCTTTTAAGAAATCTGCTGCTAAATCTGAATTTCCAACTTTATCTAATACATACCAACTACTTCCACCACTATTAGATGCATTTATTGACTTAGGATTATTTCCCATTCTTGGAGTAGAAGCTATTGCCCATTTACCTTTTTGATCTTCCGCTGCTTGAATAGAAGAAGAAAGCCAGCATCCATTTACAACTGATGCAACATCACCACTTTGGAATGCACCTATAAATGAATCCCATCCTGAAACTTGTTTAGCTATATCTGCATCTACTATTTGTTTATAGATTTCTACAGCATCTCTTAAAGCTTGATTGTTATCTATGCTTACTTTACCATCAGCATCTACATACCAGCTTCCTGCTGACTGCATCATAATTCTCAATTGATTTAAATCACTTGGATCAATAGTTAACATCTTTTTACCAGTCTTTTCTTTAACTGCTTTACCAATTTCAATGTATTTTTCCCAAGTTATATCTTTCATATCTTCCTTTGTATATCCAGCTTGTTCTATTAAGTCAGTTCTATAGAATAAAGCAGAAACACCACTATCAAATGGTACTCCATATACCTTATCTCCTTCTGTCATAAATCCTAATTTATAATCCATAAATTTAGCTGGATCTATATAACTACTTAAGTCTTTAATTTCTCCTGGATATGATAGTAAGTAATTTTGTATCTTGTAATCTTCTATAAGTACCACATTAGGAAGTCCGTCATAAGTACCAGACGATAAACTTGTATTTAATTTTTGAACTACATCATCTTGTGCCATGCTTACTACATTAATAGTTACATCTGGATGATCTTTTAAATATCTTTCTTTTGCCATATTAGCAGCTTTAATATTGAATGTATCATCCCATGCCCATACAGTAATTGTTTTATCATCGCTGCTTCCTGATTTTCCTGAGCTGCTTCCTGATGATGATCCACACCCTACCATTCCTAAAGCAACAATTGCTGTCATGACTAATGCCGTTATTTTTTTAAGTTTCATAATTAACTCCCCCTTAAATTGTTTCCATACCTTTGAAGTAAGGTAATCAGTTCTTGTATTTGTTTACATTATATCAGCTTCATGTTTGTAAACGTTATTATATTCTTTGTATTAATTAGAAAAAATTTTATATATTTACTAAAATATAATTTTTATTATTTGTATTTTTTTAATTTATTTGTACTAATTTATAAAATTAGTACAAATAAAAAAGTTTACTAAAATTATTTTAGTAAACTTTTTAGTTATATGTTTTTACAGCTCTTTCGTATTTTTAATTTTGTAGGAATAACAACCTTTTTCTTATATGGTCTACTTCCATCTATATTCTCTAATACAAGATCAATCGCTGCGCTTGCAAGATATTCAGTTGATAATTTGACTGTAGTAAGTGATGGAACCATATATTTAGCACTTGGCTGATCATTAAATCCAACAATGCTTATATCATCAGGTATTGTCAGTCCTTCTTCTGCTATTGCTTTATATGCACCAATAGCCATTGTATCATTCTCAACAAAAACAGCTGTAGGTCTTTCCTTTTCCTTCAACATTTCTTTTGTTAGTTCATAGCCACTTTTAAAATTAAACCTGCTTGCAGTATATATGTACTTAGGATTGTATATTCCTTTACATTTCATGAAATATTGATATTCAATATCTCTTTCATCAATCATCATATTTTCATAATTTTCATTTAAATCCTTACCACCAATTAATCCTATTCTTCTATGACCTATTTCATATATATAATTTAACAAATCAAATGTGGCTTTTTTCTTATCAATTACAACTGAGTCATATTTACTTTCATCAGGTGAATAATCAACATAAACTATATTATCATTATCATTTGACATTTTTTCAACCATATCTGTATAGTAATTTCCTATAACAAGTATTCCACTTAACTCTTTTACTAGTTTCAAATCTATGTTTTCATCTAATTTCACTAAATTTATACATCGCTCACTACATATTCTCTCTACAACCAATCTTATTGATAAATAATATGGATCTGCTAACTCCTCTTCGTAGTTGCACCAGCATAAAATTCCTATATTTTTATTATTTTTTTTACTTTTCTTTTTTTTACTTGATGATGTGTACTCCAACTCATCTGCTATTTTTAATATTTTTTGCCTTGTTGAATCTGATACATTTAATGATTCATCAAAATTAAGTACTCTTGAAACAGTTGAGATTGAAACACCTGCAATCGATGCTATATCCTTTATTGTTGCCATTATTTTTACACCTCAATTTTCTTATATCTATATATAGTTTATTGCATTAGTAAAACATCGTCAAATTTTAGTAAAAAATAATGATAAAGCTAATGAAAAATTCTTTTCGAATTCTCTCTTCACTTTATCATTATATAAACATAATTATCTTATGTATTTTATTGTTCCTTCTTTTCTTTCATGCTCAACACCTGGTTTTTCAGGATATCCAATGGAAGCCATTCCCCATACTATATGATTTTCTGGTATTTCAAATTCATTTAATAAATCTCTTACCTTTTTGTTATCACATATAGTTTTTAGCTGATTAATCCAACATGACCCTATACCTAATGAATTAGCCATTAAAAATATATTTTCTAATGCACATGAGCAATCTGCTAAACCATTATTGTTATCTCTTTCATTAGATAACATTATTAATGTTGGAGGGGCATAAAAATTGTATCCTTCATCTCTTCCAAGTTCTTCTCTTACAACTTTAGCAAGAGCCTCTATCTTTTCTTTATTCTGCACAACTGTAAACTGCCAGCTTTGCTTGTTCATACCACTAGGTGCATAAATTCCAGCTTTTAAAATCATTTCAAGTTCATCATCTTTAATTTGTTCTTTCTTAAATGCCCTAATACTTCTTCTTGTTAAAATATTATTCAAAACTTCATTCATATTATAATTTCTCCAATCTAATATTAAAATATTTTATTCACTTTATTAGCGATTCTTTCTCCAAATATTCTAGCATTTTCAGCTTCATTTTCGCATATCTCATTTATATGAACGTATCCAATATGAGTTTTAGGCTTTCCAAATGCAACTCCCCCTGAATATACCATCATTCCTTTTACCATTAGATGATTTACAATAGTAAGAAGTGCTATATCTGCTCCTCCAGCAATTGAATTTGCAGTTGCAAATGTTGCTCCAAGCTTTCCTTCTAATTTATA
The DNA here is from genome assembly GCF_006742065.1 of Clostridium butyricum. Taxonomy (NCBI): domain Bacteria; kingdom Bacillati; phylum Bacillota; class Clostridia; order Eubacteriales; family Clostridiaceae; genus Clostridium; species Clostridium butyricum. The sequence continues at coordinate 3,060,815 of NZ_AP019716.1, forward strand.
TTCTGTTGATTCATCAATCCATTTCTTCAATTCCCATGCAATATTTGCATAATAAGTAGGAGTCCCAAATATTATCCCATCAGAATTATTAATAAAATCTTTGTCTATTGAATTCTCATCTTGTAAATTCATAAGCTTCACATCAATGCCTTTAACTCTTTCAACACCTTCTTTTATTAATTGCGCCACCCTTTCAGTTTTACCAGTTCTACTGCTATAAATTATAGATATTTTCATTTTACAGTCCCCCATTTTTGTATAAATAACTATTTACAGTTATTATTTGTATTTAAATTTATTTTACCACGATAAAAAAATAATGTACACGTTATAAAAACAGTCAGATATTCATATAAACATCTGACTGTTTTTATAATACTTAATTCTTATAAACACTCAATATTAATTCTCTAAGAATCTTACATGCTAAAGCTGTAGAACTTCCACTTTGATCATATATAGGAGAAAGTTCATTTACATCCATACCAACAATATTTAATTCTGAAATTTTTAAAATAGCATTTAGAAGTTCCATAAATGTAACTCCACCAGCTTCAGGAGTTCCTGTTCCTGGAAAGACTGATGGATCTAAAACATCTAAATCAAGTGTAAAATAAACAGGTTTTCCTTTTAATTTTTCGACTACTTCTTCTAATCCATTAAAATTAAATTTATTTGTAAAAACATGATCTCTTCCCCAGTAAATTTCCTGCCTATCACCAGATCTTATTCCAAATTGAAAAATTTTATTATCTCCTATAATATCCCATACTCTGTGCATTACTGTTGCATGAGATAGTTGCTGACCTAAATACTCTTCTCTTAAATCAGCATGAGCATCAAAATGTATCACATGAACATCTGGATACTTTTTAGCTACTGCTCTAAATGCTCCAAGTGTAACTAAATGTTCTCCACCTATCATACAAGGAATTTTATCATCTTTTAATACTTTTGAAGTAAATTCTTCTATATCATTCAATGCACTTTCAGGACTTCCAAATCTAAGTTCTAAATCTCCACCATCAAAAACTCCAATGTCTTCTAAATCTTTATCTTGATATGTACTATACGTTTCAATACCAAAAGATTCACTTCTCATGGCCTTACTTGCAAATCTTGTTCCTGGCCTAAACGATGTTGTAGAATCAAAAGGTGCTCCAAAAATAACAATTTTTGATTCATTATATTCATTATCACAGCCTATAAATGTTTCAATATTCTTCTCCATAATAAAACTCTCCTATATAAAAAATATCAATTCTTAACTGTTAACTGTTAACTATCAAGATAGTCTTCCCTTAAAATCTTCATACCCAAATTCTTTTATAATTTCCACACCGTTTTCTTCGCTATACTTAACAATTGAAGGAAGATTAATTCCATTGAATGTATTATTTTTTACCATTGAATAAATAGCCATATCACAGAATATTAACTTATCTCCAACTTTTAGTGGTTCTTTGAATGAATAATCTCCAATTATATCTCCAGCAAGACATGTAGGTCCCCCAAATCTATATGTATATTCATACTCATAAGGTTTTCCAGAACCTATAATGTTAGGTCTGTATGGCATTTCAAGAACATCAGGCATATGACAAGCTGCTGAAGTATCAAGAATTGCAAGATCCATTCCATTATTCGTTATATCAAGTACCGTGCTCACTAAAAATCCACTATTTAAAGCAACAGCCTCACCTGGTTCAAGATATATCTCTATATTATATTTATTCTTCATATATAATACAGATTCAATCAATGTCTTTAAGTCATAATCATCTCTTGTAATATGATGACCACCTCCAAAGTTAAGCCATTTCATATTTTTTATATATTTTCCAAACTTCTCATCCACAACTTTAATTGTACGAGCTAATGTATCTGAATTTTGTTCACACATTGTATGAAAATGTAATCCATCTATTCCATCTAAATCATTTTCTTGAAAGTTTTTTAAAGTGACACCCATTCTTGAATTCTCAAAACATGGATTGTATATGTCTGTTTCGATTTCTGAATACTCTGGATTTATTCTTATGCCACATTGAATTTTCTTATCTTTATAATTTTTAACTCTATCTTTATATAGTTTCCACTGATTAAATGAATTAAAAATAATATGATCAGAGTATTTCATTATATCTTCAAATTCATCTTCTCTATAAGCTGGAGAAAAAATGTGAACTTGTTTTCCCATTTCTTCATATCCTAGTCTAGCTTCAAACAATGAACTTGATGTAACACCCTTTAAATACTTTCCTATTAACGGAAAAGTAGAAAACATAGAAAAAGCTTTAGTTGCAAGAATAATGTTAGCTCCACTTTCCTTTTGAACATAATCAAGTACTTCAAGATTTTTCTTTAATAATCTTTCATCCACAATATAACATGGTGATGGTAACTTATCTATCTCTATATCCTTTAACAAAATTTTTTCCTCACTTTCATTTTATAATCTTCCTTACTATCAAAAATGATGAAGAAAAAATTCTTCATCATTTTTTATTAATAAACACTTATATTTTCAAGGATATTTCTCAGAAATATCTTCTCTAACTTTAAACTATTATTTAATTAAAGTTGGATTAAAATCTTCTACCCATGGAAGACCCCATTTATTTAATTCTTCCATAAATGGATCTGGATTAAACTCTTCAATATTATGAACTCCTGGTTTGTTCCATAATCCTTTTAATATCATACTAGCACCAATCATAGCTGGAACACCTGTTGTATATGAAATAGCTTGTGATCCAACTTCTTTATAACATTCTTCATGATCACATACATTATATACATAATAAGTTTTAGGCTCACCATCCTTAATACCTTGGAATATACATCCTATGTTTGTTTTACCTTTAGTTCTTGGTCCTAATGATGCAGGATCTGGAAGTACTGCCTTTAGAAATTGTAATGGAACTATTTTTTGTCCTTCAAATTCAATTGGTTCAATTGAAGTCATTCCTACATTTTCAAGAACTTTTAAATGAGTAAGATACTTTTCTGAGAATGTCATCCAGAATCTTATTCTCTTTATTCCTTTAATATTAAGCCCTAATGATTCTAATTCTTCATGATGTAATAAATAAACGTCCTTAGGTCCTATTTGAGGTAAGTCATATACTTCTTTTAATTCTAAAGGTTTTGTTTCAACCCACTTACCATCTTCCCAATAGCTTCCATTTGCAGTTATTTCTCTTATATTTATTTCTGGGTTAAAGTTAGTTGCAAATGGGTATCCATGATCCCCTGCATTAGCATCCACTATATCAATATAGTGAATTTCATCAAAGTAATGTTTTTGAGCATATGCAGAAAATACGCCTGTTACACCTGGATCAAACCCACTTCCAAGCAATGCTGTTATTCCAGCTTTTTCGAATCTTTCTCTGTATTCCCACTGCCATTTATATTCAAATTTAGCTGTATCAAGTGGTTCATAATTAGCTGTATCAACATAATGAACCTTTGTAGCTAAACATGCATCCATAATAGTTAAATCTTGATATGGAAGGGCAAGATTGATTACTACATCTGGTTTAAAGTCATTTATTAAGGCTACTAATTCATCAACATTATCAGCATCAACTTTAGCTGTCTGTATCTTTGTTTTTCCACCTTGTAATTTTTCTTTTAATGCATCACATTTTGATAAAGTTCTGCTTGCTATACATATTTCTTCAAACACCTCTGAATTTTGACAACATTTATGAATTGCAACACTTGCAACTCCACCTGCACCAATTATTAAAGCTCTTCCCATTTTTCATTCCTCCATTTTTTTAACTAAATCTATAATCTATATAATTTTTTAATTTAACTTATTTCTTCTTTACTTCTAGTAATTTTTTCACATAATTAGGTAATGCAAAGCACCCTGAATGTAATTCTGTATTATAATATTTTGTCTCTATATTGAGATTATTCCATCTTTCAGCATTCAAGTCTTTCACAGGATCATAATTTTTAGATGCAAAACCAAAAAGCCAATGACCTGATGGATATGTTGGAATATGTGCTTGATAAACTCTGTGCACTTTAAATAATCCATATATTTTTTCATGAGCATCCTGCATAGCTTTTGCATATTTTTCATAATATGGACTTTCATGCTGATTCACTAATATTCCATCCTCTTTTAACGCTTTATAGCAATTTCCGTAAAACTCTTTTGTAAACAATCCTTCCCCAGGTCCAAACGGATCTGTTGAATCAACTATTATAAGGTCATATTCATTTTCCTTATTTCTCACAAATCTTAATCCGTCTTCAAAAAATAAGTTTACTCTTTCATCATTTAATCTGCACGCTGTCTGTGGAAGATATTCCATGCAGACTTCCACAACTCTTTTATCTATTTCAACCATGTCTATATTTTCAATAGATTTATACTTTGCAAGCTCTCTAACAGTACCACCATCTCCTGCACCTATAACAAGTACATTTTTAATATTAGGATTTACTGCCATTGGAACATGTACTATCATATCGTGGTAAATGAATTCATCTTTTTCTGTAACCATCATCATTCCATCAAGTGTAAAAAATCTTCCGAATTCCTTTGATTCCAATATATCTATTCTTTGAAATTCTGTCTGCTCGCTATGTAACTGTTTTTCAACCTTAATTGAAAATCGTACATTTTCTGTGTGTTGTTCTGTATACCAAAGTTCCATTCCCATAGCTCCACTACATGAAAGTTAAATAATTAATGATTAATTCTGACAAAACCGTCAACTACTAACCTTTAACTCTTAACTAACCAATTTCTCCTTCCACAATATTAATCTTTTCAATCTTTGAGTCTTCAGTTCCAGTTAAGAAACAACCTTTTTCTTTTGCATAATTTATATAATCAAGTATTTCTTCTGTTATTCTTTCCCCTGGTGCAAGAATTGGAATTCCTGGAGGATAGCACATTACAAATTCAGCACATATACATCCATCACTTTCATTCATTGGAACTGACCTTTTATTACAATAAAAAGCTTCTTGTGGAGTTAATACCACTTCTGGATTTATATATTCATGATCAAACATTCCACTTTTGTCTTTTGAATGTACTCTCTTTATTTCATATAAAGCTGATATTAATCTTTCTAATGTAAGCTCTCTATCTCCAACAGAAATTATTGCTAAAATATTTGCAATATCTCCAAATTCAATCTGTATTCCATATTCATCTCTTAAAATATCATATACTTCTATTCCAGCAAGACCTATGTCTCTTGTGAATACAGATAACTTTGTCTTATCAAAATCAAATACTTGATCCTTATCTATTAATTCTTCGGAAAAAGCATAGTAGCCTCCAATTTTATTAATTTCCTGTCTTGCATATTCTGCAAGGCTTGTTACTTTTTTAAATATCTCTTTTCCATTAAGAACAAGATCTCTTCTTGCAAGATCAAGAGATGACATCAAAAGGTAAGATCCACTTGTTGTTTGTGTAAGATTGATTATCTGACGTACATATCCAACATGTAAATCACAATTTAATAATAAAAATGAACTTTGAGTTAAAGAACCACCCGTCTTATGCATACTTACAGCAGCCATGTCAGCTCCTGCTTCCATTGCAGAGATAGGCATATTATCACCAAAGTAAAAATGCGTACCATGTGCTTCATCAGCTAAAACATACATACCATGCTTATGAGCTATTTCTGTGATTTTTTTTAAATCAGAACATATCCCATAGTATGTTGGATTATTTACAAGAACAGCTTTTGCATCTGGATTTTCTTTTATAGCCTTTTCCACATCTTTTACACTCATTCCAAGAGGTATACCAAGCTTTTTATTAACTCCTGGATTTATATAAACTGGTATTGCTCCACTTATAACAAGCGCATTTATTGCACTTCTGTGAACATTACGTGGCATTATTATCTTTTCACCTTTTTTACATACACTCATAACCATAGCTTGTACAGCTGATGTTGTTCCATTTACCATAAAAAATGCATGTTTTGCTCCAAATGCATCTGCTGCAAGTTCCTCTGCTTCTTTAATTACAGAAACAGGATGACAGAGATTGTCTAAAGGTTTCATAGAATTAACATCTACAGAAAGACATTTTTCTCCTAAAAACTCTTTTAACATTGGATTTCCTCTTCCTTGTTTGTGCCCAGGAACATCAAAAGGAACAACTCTTGCATTTTTATATTTCACTAAAGCTTCATAAATAGGAGCTTTTGAATGTTTCTCTTTATCTTTTTTATACGGAGATAGATTTTCATTACTTTCTTCTTTATTTATAGTCATGTCTTCTTTTTCATTCATGTAAATCATCTCCTAATCATATATATTACTTCCGCTAAATATTTCAATCATTTCCCTGCGGAGATTATTTTCTATTTCAAGCCTTTGCTTTGGCTTAATTTCATAAACATCTCTGTTAAAAAGATAATTTTGTAATTCCATATCTTTTATCAACATTTTTGTATGAAACAAATTTGCTTGATAAACATTAATGTCTACTGCGTCATATTTTTGTAGTGTTTCATTATCAATATAATCTTGTATTGATGTTATCTTGTGATCCATATATAATTTCTTTCCATCAACATCACGTGTAAATCCTCTTACACGATAATCTGTTGTTATTATATCCGAATCAAAGCTACCTATTAGGTAGTTCAATGCATTCAGAGGTGAAACCTCTCCACATGTTGATACATCAATATCTACACGAAAAGTTGCTATTGAATTATGTGGATGATATTCAGGATATGTGTGAACTGTTACATGACTCTTATCCAAATGTGCTACAACCGTATCTCTTGTCGTCTGAATATCAAGTTTATCAGTTACAATTGGTTCTGTATTCATTCTATTAGTCATAGATTCTTCAGCAATAAGAATAGTAACACTTGCTCCCTGAGGTTCATAATCCTGTTTTGAAATATTCAGGACATGTGCTCCAATAATATCTGTTACATCACATAAAATTTTTGTAAGTCTTTCTGAATTGTACTGCTCATCAATATAAGCAATATAGTCCTTTTGCTCGCGCTCACTTTTTGCATAGCACACATCATAGATGTTAAAGCTAAGTGTCTTTGTGAGGTTGTTAAAGCCGTATAATTTCAGCTTGTTTTCCAACCCTAACATCACAGCCTTTCTTTATAAAATTAAATTTAAAGATATACTGATTACTATATACTATTTTTTAAGTTTAGTATTTATAACCTTACTATTACTTAACTTATAGTTTAGTTTTTCTTATCTTTTGACATTGTACTATATTTATTGTAAAATTTCTACTATTTTTTTATATTTTTATTTTTTTGAATATTTAATAATTTTACAGGATTTTTATATATTTTTCTTAATTTAAAACCCGTTTTATTTTCATTTAGTCAATTTTTATTTCAAATTAAAACATTACATCCTAATTTAGACCAATATTTTTCAAGGTAAAAAATTTAATTTTTCCTTCTCTTTTTCTCTTTACAAACCAGAATTATTAGTCATACATCTTTTTCCACCAAGTCAAATCAATATTTTTTATTTATTTATGTTCATTAAAACCAAACTTTTTGTTTAGTTTATGTAAGTTAAAACTTTTAACATCTATTACAAAAAAAATGTTGTAAGCAAATAAACTCTTACAACATTTTATACTATTACTTATTTTCAGTTTTTACCATTTTATTTTTCCAATCCCACTATACATTTCTCTCTGCCAATAAAATCCCACTTGCAATTGCTGTAAATGGTGCTACAGTAATAAGACCAAAGCTTCCTACAAGTGTATGAAGTATTTCTGATGAAACATATTTTAAATTTAATATATTTATTATTGGAGTTCCCTGTGCCATAAACACCATAAGAAGTCCAATATATCCACCTGAATATGCTAATAGAAGTGTTGTCATCATTGTTCCCATAATTGAACGTCCCACATTAATTCCAGATTTAATTGCTTCTGTTCTTGTTATATCTGGTTTTTTTTCAACAACTTCTGCAACTGCTGATGTTATATCTACAGCTACATCCATAACCGCCCCTGATGATGCTATAAATATGCTGGCAATAAATATTTCTGTAAGATTCAGATTTTCATAACCAGAATATAAAAGCATTTCTGAATAGGACATTACAGCTCCATGAATTTTAAATCTGCTCACAAAGAATAATGCCATAAAACAAGTTACTATGCTTCCTGCTAAAGCTCCAATAATTCCTGCTAAAGATCTTCTATCTATTCCATATACTAAACCTATTATCAGACATACTAATATTATAGTTGTTACCATACCTATTAAAATAGGATTGTATCCCATCAAAAACAATGGTATTAATAATTTCCACATAGCAAGTATTGTAAAAATAAATGACAGAATAGCTTTTATACCAACTATACCTGAAAATCCCACAAGAAATATCATAAATACTCCAACAAGTAGAATTTCATAATTTATTCTATAATGATCAACCAATGTTGCTACCCTTATTTCATCACCCGTATAATCTAATGTTACAAGAATCTTATCCCCAACTGCAAATATTTTATCCTGTTCAAGAGACCCCGATAATCTATTGCTTCCTGTAACAGTTTCTCCTTTAAATTTCCCCTGAAGTATTTCCACTTCACAAAGCTGTTCACCAGTCTTTATAAGTCCATTATTTATTATAAAACTCTCATCTGTGCTTAATACCCTTGCACTAACCCTCTCAGTATTTTCATAAATCTTTTGCGGAAATTTATTAGGAACACATATTAAAACAACGATTGCTATAAGTGTAATTAATATAGGAATAGTATTACGTCTATGAATATCTTTAAGCATTTCAGTCTCCTCTTTATTATTGTACCTTTGTAATTGATTTTAATTTAGCAAATACATCTGTATTATCATAATATCCACCAAATAAATCCTGCCCTACACCTTTAGCCATTAAAGCTACTGGTACCCCTGTATGTGAATATGAACTGTATGATATACCCGATTTATTATTTAGAATATGTGTAAGAGTAACTGTAAATGGTTCATATGATCCATACATAACATATTCATTTTGATCTAAATTTCTGTCTTCTTTTGCAATCATACTCTTTTCATATGCTGCTTTAATCTTTGCTTCTTCTAATTCAGTAAGAACCATACCACCCTTTGTTGAATCACCTTCTGATCCAGCTCTCTTTAATCCAAATTGTGCTTCAACATCTTTCATTGCATCATCAAATGATGTTTTATTTTCTCTATACTTAGCAACAGATTTATCAAATTCTGTGTATGACACTTTTTGATTTGATAAATTTTGTAAATGTGTATCATAATTTGTTCCTGCAAATCCAAGTGAAAGTCCACCTGTTTCATGGTCTCCTGTTACTAATATTAAAGTTTCGTCAGGGTGAGCATTATAGAAATTTATAGCTTCTTGTACTGCATCACTAAATGCATTTGTATCATGTATACTTGATGCTGCATCGTTAGCATGACCTGCCCAGTCAATTTTACCACCTTCAACCATCATAAAAAATCCTTTTTCATTATCTAAAAGCTCTATACCTTTTCTAGTATATTCAGCTAATGTTAATTCATTTTCATTTCTGTCTAAATCGTATTTTAAAGCTCCGCTTTCTTCTTCTACTTCATTTTCTGGACATATTGCAATTACTTTTTCATCACCACTGTTTAAGCTTTTAATTTCCTCATTTGTATCAGCTATTTTATATCCCTTTTCTTCTGCTAACTTTGCAATAGGTGTTTTTCCTTGTTCTGTAACTTCTTTTGAAGTATCTGAAAGAAATTTTCCTCCTGCAAAGTAATCAAAATCACTATCTACAAGTTGAAGTCCCATATCATAATATTGACTTCTTGCTGGTACATGAGCATAATATGCCCCTGGAGTAGCATGATCTATGTTTACAGATGTAACAATTCCAACTTTATATCCAAGTTGATTTTTTAATTTTTCTGTAATTGTTTCATATGACTTTGTCTTTGTTTCATCCATATTAATTACACTACTTAAAGTTTTTTCACCGGTTGAAAGAGATGTAGCTGTTGAAGCTGAATCCGGACAAATAGATGTAGAATCATATGTTGATACCGTTCCTGATACTGGGAAATTCATAAATGATAGTTTTTCCTGTGTTGGATAATTTCCTTCTGATACATTAATTGCTCCATTTTTTTCAATACCATTATAATATTGAGCTGCCTGAATCTGTGGGTAACTCATACCATCACCTATAAACATGAAAATATATTTAGGTGTCTTTCCATTCCATTTTACAGTTGAAGTAGTTGCCGCACCAACTTCTTGTGGTTTAATTTGAGTTGAAATCCCGTAAGCTCCACCACATATTAAAGTTAATGCAAGCATAGCTCCCATGATTCTTTTAGCTGTTTTATTCATTTTTATTTACCCCCTCGGATTTGTAGAAACATATTTTTTTCTTCCTTACAGATATAATATAAACCTAAACAGTTAAAGCAAATTTATAATACAGTTAAAAAATGTTGACTACATGTTAAAACTTTGTAATATTTCTTATTATTAACCAAAATAAATAAATTAATGTAAAAAAGTAGTATTAAATTCAGTTTAAACTAAACTTAATACTACTTTTACAAACTATTTATTTGTTTTCATAGCTTTTTCTTTTACAAATTTGTTATATTCCTCTATAGGATAAGTTTGAGGTTCTCTTATTTCCTCTAAGAAATGTGATGCTTCTGCATCTGAATTGCTAAATGCTAAAACAGACTTATACATTTCTATAGCTTTATTGTAATCTCTATACTCATCTTTAGGTACATATGCTCCCATATGCCATCTAATCATAAGGCATTCTTCTAAAGTTAACTTTACAAATTGTTGAAGCAATATTACACTTTTTTCACCATGACCTAAAGGAACCGTTTCATTTATTTCATAGGATGCATAACCAATCCACTTTCCTGTCATTTCATCCTTTTTTAATCTCATTGTCTTTTCATAAAGATTGCATTTACAAAGATCATGTAAATATCCTGCTAAATATATTGTATCATTGCTTAGTCCAAGACTATATTGTTTGTTTTTTTGAAGCATAAGTTCAACAACATTATCTGAGTGAAATGCTAAACCTCCATCAAAATTAGAATGAAATTTTGTTGATGCTGGCGCGATAAAATAATCAGTTCTTTCTAAAAGATATTTAATAAGTTCATCTATTCCATCTCTTTTTATAGAGCTTAATCTACCAATTATTTTATCCTGCATTTCCTGTCTATCTTGAGCTTCTTTTGCTTTAGTTAATTCTTTTAAGTCTTTTAAATCACTCATTATTATTCTCCTTGTCTCTTACCTTAAATAATCATATATAGAAATACTTAGAGTATTAAGCCAAATAGGCTATTACTTTTCCCCTATTATAATGATTGTATCACTTCACCTTCTAAGTGTAAAAGTTTTTATAAATACAAAAACCCAACATTAAAATATACGTTAAGTTAAACACTATACTATATAGTATTATGACTATTACTTCACAAATAATCATAATATGTATAATATTAAATATACTTTAATGTTGAGCAATTATTCAAACTATAAAATTCATTACACTAAATTATCTATTAAGCATTGCAGCTCCAATTAATCCTGCATCATTACCAAGACTTGCAATCTTAATTTCTGTTCTTAAGTCTCCAGCATAAGCTAAATCCTTGATTCTTGCTTTTAAAGGAGTTGTTAAGTTTTCACCTTGTTTGCATATTCCTCCACCTAAAAGAATAGCTTCTGGTTTAAATATGTTTATAAGGTTTGCAACACCTACAGCTAAATAATCTAAATATTCTTCAATTACTTCATGTCCTGCTTTGTCTCCAGCTTGATCTGCATCAAATGGCACTTTTGCATTCATTTTTTCCATATCACCTTCAACTAATTTGTATAAAAGTGAATCCTTATTTTCTTCAGCTTTATTTTTAGCTGCAAGAATTAAAGCGGTTGCAGATGAATATGCTTCAAAACAGCCCTTATTTCCACAACTACATTGTCTTCCATTAACTTCAATAATTTGATGCCCAACTTCAGCTCCACCTGGATAGAATCCTGCAAATATTTTTCCATCAATAATAATTCCTCCACCGACACCGGTTCCAAGAGTTACTACTATAGCATCTGAACAACCTTTAGCACTACCTGCAGCAACTTCTCCTAATGCAGCACAGTCAGCATCATTAGCCATTCTTATTTCAAAATCAATTTTTCCTTTAGCATATTCTCTCACATTGAAATTATCTATTCTAATATTATTTGAATATACAATAATTCCATTTTTATCATCAATTGTTCCAGGAATTCCTATTCCTATTCCATTTAAGTTTGTCTTGTTTAAATTGAACTCAGTTATTAGCTCATTACACATATCAAAAATATCATCGAAAATAGGTTCAACACCTCTTTCTTTTACTGTTGGTCTGCTGATTGACTTTATCATTTTTCCTTCTTCATCAACTAAACCTACTACAATATTTGTTCCGCCTAAGTCAACACCAATATAATTCATTTTTTGTGATTCCCCTTACCTTAATTTTTTTAATATTTTTAACATTGTTTATATACAGCATTTATGTTCCCGATTTTAAGGACTTTAAAAGCTCTTATCTTATTTACAATAATTATTATACCATATTACAAGTTGTATACAATTACAGAATTGTTATTATATTTTATTATTTTTTATTTTTATTATTTACTAAATTTATCATAGGTATTAGTTTGTTATTATAAACAAATTAATAAAAAATACCCATTTAAATTTATATATTCATATTAACTACACTTTATTTTATATTCAATTATTCTAATAATTACACAATAAAATATATCTAAAATTAATTCCATTGTATATTTAATATTTTAAAATCTATAACCCATAATTTAAAATTTTATTATATGAATAAACTATTTCTATTATTTTTCAAATGACTGTAGCAAATTGATGTTTTTCAAAATAGATTGTAGTAAAAAGAAATATACAGAAGGTGATTAAATGAATCCATTATTAAATATGATATTAGGCTCACTTTTCCCTGGAATGGGAGGTATGATGAATAATCCTATGGGCGGTATGGGAAATATGGGCGGAAATCCTTTAATGAGCATGCTTATGGGTGGTCTTGGAGGAGGTATGAACCCAATGATGGGCGGTGGAATGAATCCAATGATGGGAAATCCAATGAATCAACTAACTCAAATGATGGGTGGTCAAAGCAATAATATGCCTAACATGAACAATATGCCTAACATGAATAACATGAACATGGGCAATATGAATCCATTAATAAGTATGCTTATGGGTGGACAAAGTAACAATGGACAAATGGCTCCTAACAATATGAATACTCAAACTCCCGGTAATAATCAAGCTCCTATGATGAACAATAATATGAATATGGGCAATCTAAATCCTTTAATGAGTATGCTTATGGGTAACAGAAATATGGGAATGAATAACACCCCTATGAGAAACAACAGAATGATGAATAATAATCAAAATATCCCTCAAAGAAAGAGATAAATTTGATTGTATAGGCGTAAAATGCGCCTATCTCAAAAACAGTTTACATAAAGTTTATTTTGTAAAAATAATATGATATATCTTCCCTTGTGCAAGAACATACATTCGTGTATAATATTATAGAATGTATGTTCGATTTTTTAATTAAGGAAGTGCTGTCAAATGGATCTTATGAACAAATTAAAAATTCTTTCTAATGCCGCAAAATACGATGTATCTTGTTCATCTTCAGGATCTAAACGAAAAAATACAAAAGTAGGTATAGGAGATGCATCCGTAAGTGGGATATGTCACAGCTATACACCAGATGGCAGATGTATATCACTATTAAAAATTCTATTTTCAAATGATTGTATATTTGACTGTATTTACTGTATAAATGGTTCCTCAAAGGATTTTGAAAGAGTTACGTTTACCCCTGAAGAAGTATGTGAACTCACAATTAATTTTTATAAAAGAAATTATATAGAAGGACTATTTTTAAGTTCCGCAGTTGTAAAAAATCCTGATTACACCATGGAACTTCTAATTAAAACAGTTAAAAAACTTAGACTAGAAGAACACTTTAATGGTTACATACATCTAAAAGCAATACCTGGTGCTAACGAAAAACTCATTACTGAAGCAGGTAAATATGCAGATAGAATGAGCGTAAATATAGAGCTTCCATCAAATGAAAGCTTAAAACTACTTGCACCTCAAAAAAGTAAAGATAAAATATTAAAACCAATGAGTACAATAAAAAATAATATCATACATTATTCTGATATGAAAAAAACAATAAAAAGCACACCTTTGTTTGTGCCTGGTGGTCAGAGTACTCAGTTAATTGTTGGTGCAACCCCTGAAAGTGATTTTAAAATAATAAATCTTTCTCAAAATCTCTATGATAAATTTAACTTAAAAAGAGTGTATTACTCTGCATATGTTCCAGTAATACAAAATAATAAATTTCTCCCTCAAATAAGCCATCCTCCAATGATTCGAGAACACAGACTATATCAGGCTGATTGGCTTATAAGATTTTATGGATTTAAAGCTGATGAATTATTAAAAAATAGCAATGACAATTTTGATTTAAATTATGATCCCAAAACCCAATGGGCTTTAAATAATTTAAATCACTTTCCAATAGATGTAAATAAAGCTTCTTATGAAATGTTGCTTCGAATTCCTGGAGTAGGTGTAACATCTGCAAAAAAAATTCTAAAAATAAGAAGAGTTCATAAATTAACTTTTGATGATTTAAAAAAACTTCGAATAGTTCTTAAACGATCAAAATATTTCATAACATGTTCAGGTAAATACTATGGACAGGTAGCTTTTGATGATGTATCTATTAAAATGAAAATTATAGAAAACAATTTACCTAAAAAAAATTCTATAAACCCGGATCAAATATCTTTTTTTGATTCAAATTCTTTTGATGAATCATCATACGAAACTTCAAAATCAGGAATAATAATTCCAAAAAACATTTTGACTTTACCTGAAAAATTAACATCAATTAATGGAGAGTTTTAGCTATGAGTATATTAATATATGATGATTCTTTTGAAGGTTTATTAACATCAATATATGATGCATTTTATTCAAAACATGAAATTGATGGAATTTACGGATTATCTCAATATAATGCTCCTCTTCTCCTTGGAGAAATTAAAAATATAGAAACAGATTTAAATAAATTTGAAAAAGTACGTAATTCCATAATTAATAAAATAGATTTGCTATGTCTTCAAAAAATTTACATGGTTTATTTAAGTAATGTTGAAGATAAAGGTATGGTTATATTTAAATATCTAAAAATTGCTTTTAAATACAAAAAAAATATTCACGCCTTCCTTCATATAGATATAGTTAGACAAATAGATGAAATAAAAAAAAGAGTCTCTTTTGAGGCTCATAAGTTTAAAGGTTTTGTAAGATTTAAATCAATAGATAATAACTTTTTATATTGTTCCATAGAGCCTGACAATAATATCTTGGAACTTATAGGAGATCATTTCATGAAGCGTTTTTCTAACGAATACTGGATTATTCATGATATATCTAGAAATAAGGCAATTATATATGATAATAATACATATGAAATTATTGAACTTCTACAAGATGATTGTAAAAAGCTCTTGGATCATAAAGATGAATATTCATCTTTATGGAAATGTTATTTTAAATCTACTACAATAGAAGAACGTAAAAATTTACGTCTTCAACGTCAAATGATGCCTAAAAGATACTGGAAGCATATCTTTGAAACCTCTTAAATATATAAATATTATAAAGCACATGAAATTATCTATTAAACCATTTTCTCAATAAAAGTAATATTAGCTATGACTATATTAATAAAAATAGTCATAGCTAATTAAATTAAGTGTATATTTATATCTTAAACTTATTTACTATATCATTTAAATTTAGTGCAAATTCTGCCTGGCTTTGTGCTGTTTCAGCTATTTGTTCTATAGCTTTTGATGTTTCATCTACACTTATCTTTATTCTTTCAATATTTTCAGATGATTTTTGTGTAGTTTCAGACATCCCCCTTACCGCTTCAGTAACTTGTCCAGCGGTAGCAGTCAATTCTTCTGACATTGATGCTATTTCTTCTGACATTTTACTTACGAAATCTGAATCTGTATAGTATGAATTCCCCATATTACCAAATTCCTTGAATTTAGGATTTACATTTTCATTTACAAATAACAAAATCTCATTTCCGTTATTTGATAAGTTATCAAATGCATTTTGCACATTGACTATAGTCTCCTGTATATTAGCAACAGCTTGAGAAGACTGTTCTGCAAGCTTTCGTACTTCCTCTGCTACAACTGCAAATCCTTTTCCTTGTTCTCCTGCACGTGCAGCCTCAATAGCAGCATTTAAAGCTAATAAATTTGTTTGTTCTGATATACTTGCAATAGTATCAGCCATAACCTTTATATTATTTACAACTTTCCCATCCTCAATGGCTTTTAACATTTTACTCTTCTTCTCTGAATATAAATTATCAGCCTCTTCTATAGCTTTTTCACCTTGCTTTTGGACTATAAGAGCTCTCTCTTTAAATTCATTTGCATTATTGCTACCTTCCATAGCTTTTTCTGAAAGTTCATTTACTGTTGTATCTACTTCTTCAATAGATGCAGTTATTTCTTCTGAAGAAGAACTTGCTTCGACCATTTCATTTGTTATATCTACTACAGCTTCGTATATTTCTTCTGTTTTTGATGTAATTTCTTCCACAGTAGCCGATAATTCTTCACTAGATGAACTCATATCCTGTGACTTTTCTATTATAATTTTAATTAGATTACTTACATTTTCTATTGACTTATTGAGAGCAGTTCCAGTTTGACCAAACTCATCCATTGCTGTTACAACCATAGGTACTGAAAAATCAAATTCAGCCAGATTTTTAGCAAGTGCTGTTATTTTAGATAAATTTTTATTAATATAATTGGATATTATAAAGCCAGTACCAATTGCTATTAATAAGCCAATCAACATTAAGCCTTTCATAATGTTATTACTCTTTAAATACATAGCCTGATTATCTAAATTAAATTGTTTAGAATTAACAAGATTTATATCTATTAACTTATTGATATTATTCATTACTTCATCTAATACAGCCACAAGCTGCTGATATTGTTGAGCTGCTTCATCATATTTACTCTCATCAATAAGTTTAAGAACCTCATCTCTCGAGCTTCTAAATTCTTTAAGTTTATTTTTATATATTGGCATTATTTCTTTTTCTTCCTGGGTCATTGGAAGATTTTCATATTGTTCAACATTTTTATTATTCTTATCCACATTAATCTCTATATCATCTTTCAAGTCACTTTTTCTATCTTCATTTTTTATGAAAACAAGTTCAATGACATCACTTTTTACAGATATTAGACTTTGTTTAATATCTGCAAGAAGATATATACTTTGAAGATTATTTTCATACATGGTATTTGAATTTTCAGCTACAGATTTTAAGGATACAATACCAATTGTTCCAACTAATGCTATTAACAAAGATATCGTAATAAAAGATACCAACAACTTCGTTTTAACTTTTGTATTTCTTAAGACCTTCATAAAACACCTCTCCTGTAATTCTTTTTTTCTGTTTTAATAAATAAAAAAATATTCTTATAATAATAATAACGAATAAATACTAATTATTATTTATTTTTAGTATAACAAAACCACTCTATATTTTCCATATAAACCAATATTATAGATTTTAAAAAAAATTAATTTCACAATATATCCATTAAATATTTATTTAATTATCAATTTTCTGCATAAATTTAAACTTATTATTGAATTTTTAACAAATAAAATTAATAGCAACAAAAAAATGTGAATCCACTAAGGAATTCACATTTTCTAAATATATGAATTATAATTTTCCACCTGAAGTTGCAATACCTTCTATAAACTTCTTTTGGAATACAATAAAAATTAAAAGCATTGGCCATATTGCAAGTAAGGAACCTGCCATTAATTGTGGATAATTTGTTGTAAACTGGCCTTGAAGTGATGCAAGTCCTGCTGATAAAGTCATCTTATCAAGTGACATATTAACAATCAAAGGCCACATTAAATCTTTGAATGCAAACAATGCTGTAAATATTCCTAAAGCTACTAATCCTGATCTTGAAAGAGGTAACATTATTTTATAAAAAGTCTGCCATGTGTTACATCCATCTAGTTTAGCTGCTTCTTCTAAATCTTTTGGAAGTCCCATAAAGAACTGTCTAAGAAGAAATGTTCCAAAAGCACTTACTATTCCAGGAACTATCAATGCTGATACTGTATTCAATAATCCTAATTTTTGTACAAACAAGAATTGTGGTATTATAAATATTTGCGAAGGAATCATCATTTGAAATAGTACTAAACCAAAGAATATATTTTTCCCTGGAAAGTTTAATCTTGCACAAGCATAAGCTGCCATAGCACTGAAAAATACTGATCCAATAACTCTTCCTATCAACATTAAAATAGTATTAATATAGAACTTTGAAAAAGGTAATATATTTAAAACCTCTGAATAATTATTAAATTGTGGGCTGCCAGGAAAAATTTTAGGTGGCACTTGTACTGCTTCACCTACTGTTTTTAATGATGTCAATACCATCCATAAAAATGGTAATATCATAATAACAGCTCCAATTATTAAAATTATATGAATTAATAAGCTACTATTTTTAATCTTTGCTTTCATGATTATCACCCTACTTCCTCTAGTAATTTACCCATTTTTCCTGTACTTTAACTTGTACCGCTGTAATTATCATAATAATTACTAGTAGTAACATAACAATTGCTGAGCCGTAACCTTTATCATTCATTACAAATGAATATTGATAGAATAAATATACTAATGATTGTGTTCCTTCAAGTGCTACACTTGTTTTGTCTATCATCATGAATATAACATCAAATACCTGCATGGCACTTATTATGCTTGTAACTACTACAAAGAACATAGTTGGTGAAACTAATGGTAATGTTATTGTGAAAAATTGTCTTATTGGACTTGCTCCATCAATACTTGCTGCTTCATAATAATCTTTAGGAATTTCTTGTAAACCAGCTAATAAAAGTACCATATTGTATCCAACACTACTCCATATTCCTACTATTGCAATAGATATCATTGCTATTTTAGGATCACTAAGCCACTGTGGTCCTTTAATTCCTATTATCGATAATAAGTAATTAATTAGTCCGAATTCTGAATTGTAAAGCCATCTCCATACCATTGCAATTGCAGCTGGTGCTGCTACCATTGGTAAAAAATAAATTGTTCTATACAGCGATACTCCTTTTATCTTTTTATTTAAAAGGACTGCTACAATCAATGAAAGTATAACAGTTACAGGAACTACTATAATAGCATATTTAAAAGTATTAAAAGTAGCTCCTAAAACTGCTGGATCCTTAAGCATTTTAGTATAATTGCTAATCCCTACCCACTGTCCATCTCCAAAAGCTCCAACTTTCTGAAAGCTTAACATGAATGTTTGAATTACTGGAATTATATTAAGTATAAGTAATCCTATAAGTGTTGGTGCGATCATAAAATATGCCCATGCACATTCTTTCTTTGAATATTTTCCAAATAGTAGCTTACTATTTTTCTTTTTTTGTTTATTATCTAATCCAAACTCCATAAATTCATACCTTTCTTAAATTTATAGTAGTATATATGTGTTTATGTACTTATACATAAACACATATATACTTTTTCATTTTTTCTTAATTATTTCTCATTTATAATTGAATTCATCTTCTCTTCTAATTGTTTACACCCTTCATCAACGGACATGTCTCCTGCGAAAATTTTCTTAAGGATATTATTTTCTTCTGTTTCCCATTTAGAATTATTTTTAATGTATGGTTTTATAGTTGCATAATCCAACATTTCTGTAAATACTGATAAGTTAAATTTATCGTTTGATTTAGTCCAAGCCTCTGATGTTCCTTCATATGCAGGTATTGCTGCTCCGCTTTCTGCTTGAATCTTATTAGCTTTTTCAGATCCTAGGAATTCAACAAATTTCCAAGCAGCTTCAGGATTTTTTGTCTTAGCTGATACAGAGTTTCCAAGCCCATTGAATACAGTTCCTCTTGTTTTTCCTTCTGGTAATACTGCAACATTACAATTAGCTGATGTATATTCATTTGATGCAAATTCTGCTGACATCCAAGAACCAAATAATGCCATAGCAGTTTTTCCTGATTCAAATAAAGTTATTACTGGGTTTTCTGCAAACTGACTTTGATTTGGCGAAACACCTTCCTTTAAACTTAAATCTACATACCATTGAAGAGCTTCTCTTGTTTCTGGTGAATTATATTCCGATTTACTTTTATCTTCTGATAAAATCTTTCCATTATTTTGGAATACATAATCGTATATACCTTCATGAGTGTTTAATGGTGCTGATAATCCATAAATACCCTTATCTTTATTAGTTAATTTTTTAGCATTTTCTAATAATGTATCCCATGTCCAAGTTTCATCTGGATATGATATTCCAGCTTCATCAAATAAAGTTTTATTGTACCAAAGTCCTACAGTATCATAATCTTTAGGTATTGCATAATTTTTCCCATCACTCTTATATAAATCAACTAAGTCTTGTGGAAACTTATTCAAATCAACCAATGAACTTGATGAGATTTTATCTGTTAAATCCATTATTGCATTTCCACCTATATACTTTTCAACCTGACTTGCATGCATCCAAAATACATCTGGAAGACTTCCTCCTGTTGCAGCCGCCTCCATTTTTGTCCAATACTGATCCCAAGGAGTAACTTCTATATTTACTTTTATTCCAGGATTTTCTTTTTCAAATTCATCTGCAATTTGTCTCATACCCGGTTCTTGTATTTTATCCCAAATACTATATGTTATAGTAGTATCACCAGATTGACTCTTTGAGGAACCAGTTCCACCACAGCCTACAAGCATACTCCCAATAACTGTTGTCATTGCAATACAGCTAATAATTTTCTTAATATTTTTTATCATAATTGTACCCCCGCTTTTTTATATATTCTATTTTCTAATATTTTAGTTATATATTTGTTTCTTAGTACAATATAACTATATTATATATTCATGTTTTTTGAAATGGTTTTATGTAATCGTTTTATGGTTAAATGTGATTCACATCGAATCTTCTATAAGGAAACATTTCCATATAATGAATATTAATACTTTTTTTATAACTCGTTACTTTAAAAAAAGTACTGCTAATATTTTTAGCAATACTTTTCTTATATTATCTATTTTTCAACTTTATTTAATATCCATTGACTTGCTGCATAATCACCTTTAAGCTCAGGAATAACCAAACCAATGTTCATTAGTTCATCTCCCCCTAACACGATTTGTGTTCCATCAATCTCATACTTTTCATCATAATCTAATCCTTTTAATTTTAATGGTTTATTCCACATATTAGGTTCTGCAAACTGCTTTACATAACTTACAACTACTTGCGATCTATCTTTAGAAATATTCATCCACGCAACTTCATTTCCTTCAAATGGACTTGATAATCTATAAGAATTTCCAAATTGAACTGTTTCTCTTATTTTCTTATATAAAGTTACTTGTTCCTTTATTGATTCTTTTTCTTCATTACTTAATTTAGTAATATCAAGTTCATATCCAAAGTTACCAGCCATAGCAACTATTCCTCTTGTTTCAATAGAAGTATTTCTATGAACCTGATGATTTGGAACTGCTGATACATGACATCCCATAGATGAACTTGGATACACTAAAGATGTTCCAAATTGAATTTTTAATCTTTCTATTGCATCAGTATCATCACTAGTCCATGTTTGAGGCATATAATAAAGCATTCCCGGATCAAATCTTCCACCACCACCTGAGCAGCTTTCAAATAATATATTAGGGAACTTACTTGTTATCTCTTCTAATATTCTGTATAAACCAAGCATATATCTATGTGGAAGTTCTCTTTGTCTTTCTGAACTTAATCCTACAGAACCAATTTCACTCATATTCCTATTCATATCCCATTTAACATAAGAAATATTAGCACTTTCTAAAATATCACTTACAGATTTTATTATATAATCACAAACTTCTCTTCTTGATAAATCTAGTATAAGTTGGTTTCTAGCTTCATTTCTAACTCTACCAGGTATGTGTATACACCAATCTGGATGTTTTTCATATAATTTACTTATAGGCGAAACCATTTCTGGCTCAAACCATAATCCAAATTCCATACCCATTTCATTAATTTCCGAAACAAGTTTTCCTAAACCACCTTTTAATTTTTCTTCATTTACAAACCAATCTCCTAAAGATGAATCATCATTATTTCTTGTTCCAAACCATCCATCATCTAGTACAAAAAGTTCTATTCCCAAATTTTTAGCTTCCTTAGCTATTTCTTTTATATTAGTTTCATTAAAATCAAAATAAGTAGCTTCCCAATTATTTATAAGAATAGGTCTTACTTTATCTCTAAATGTTCCTCTACATAAACGTTTTTCATATAACTTATTATAAGTCTGTGACATACCAGTTAATCCATTTTCTGAATAAACCAATACCGCTTCTGGACTCTGAAATTCTTCTTTACTTTCTAAAAGCCAATTAAAGTCAAATGGATTTATACCAATTTGTGCTCTCGATTTAAAATACATATCAACTTCTACATTAGCTAAGAAGTTACCACTATAAACAAGACTAAATCCATAAACATCCCCTATACTTTCTGTTGAATTTTTTCTTGTAAGAGCCATAAATGGATTTTGTGCATGACTACTTGCTCCTCGTCTACTTTCAATTGATTGACTTCCACTTCTAAGACTAGTTTTTACAATATGTCTTTCTCTTGCCCATGCCCCTGATAAGTGAATAAAATCAAATTCATCATCCTTAAAATCAACATTTGCGCTTAATACTCTTTTTATGTTAACTTTTTCTTCACTATCATTTATTATCTTTACATTTTTAGTTATTGCATCAAATTCATTAAATATAGTATAACTCAAAACAAGTTTTATATTTTTTAGAGAATCCTTCATATATATTTCTAAAGTTTCTGCTTCATCATCATTTTCAACATAAGTTGCAGGAAGATTTTCAATTCTAGGTTTTCCCTTTATTATTTTATGACCATCATATCTAAAATCTGTAACACTTGTTCCATCTTCAAATTGTAATTCTATAGCTGGACTTCTTAAATCAGTACTTCCATATCCCGGATATTCCTGTGCAGTTGCTTCTAATTGAAACGTATCTATATTATCAGTATTAGCTAAAAAACTTCCCCAAAGATTTTTTTCTATTAAATAATCCAAATTATTTGTATTTAATTTTCTTCCCCAATATAGGTGCGTTAAATGGCCTGTTTCTAATATCTTAATTAAATAACTCACATTTTTATTTTTAATATGAAATGTTTTACTATTTTTTTCAAAATTTATTAACATAATTCCCCTCCATTTTGTAATCATTTTCACATATGTGTAACCAATATACAAATACTTTATATAACAATTATTTTTGTATGAATCAATTATAATCTGATATAATACTAAATTATATGGTATTATGTAAATTACATATGTAGAAATGTCATTTTTCACATTTTTACAAAAATATAAGGGGGTTTGAATTTGATTGAAGTAAAATATTTTGAAGATAATAAATGTAAATATCTCGAACCAATAAAAAAGCAATCTGTAGATTTATTTTTATGTTTTTGTGGAAAAGAGCATTGTGCAGCAGGATATTCATATGGACCTGCAGTTCGTTCTCAATACGTACTTCACTATATAATATCGGGAAAAGGTTCCTATACTATTAATAACACAACATATACACTTCATAAAAATCAAGGCTTTCTTATTCCACCCGATACAGTAACTTATTATGAGGCTGATAAAGAAGAACCTTGGAATTATATGTGGATAGGTTTTAATGGAGTTAAAGCTGAAACATACTTAAATTATGCAAATCTTAATGAAGGCAATTTAATTTTTGAATATTCTAAGGATGATACGTTAAAAACGTATATTAATGAAATGTTAAAATTAAAACAATTAAATTTTTCAAATGAATTAAAATTAGAAGGATTATTATATATGTTCATGTCATCACTTGTCAGTTGTAAAAAAGATGAAGTAAGTACAAAATCATTTAGAAGCACTGAAATTTATTTAGAAAAATCCATAGAATACATAGATAAGAATTATGCTGATAATATTAAAATCAATGATATTGCAAACTATATTGGTATAAATAGGAGTTACCTTACCCATATTTTTAAAAAAAATATAAATATATCACCTCAGGAATTTCTATTAAATTATAGAATAGATAAAGCATGTGCTTTATTAAAAAGTTCTGATTTGTCCGTAAAGGCAGTTTCAAAATCTATAGGATACTCTGATCCTCTTACCTTTTCAAAGATTTTTAAAAAAGTAAAAGGAGAAAGCCCTAAAAATTATAGAGAAAAATTTTCATCTGCTGTTTTTATTGAATAATTCAAAATATATATTTATATAAAAAGAGAATTCAGATAAAAACTGAATTCTCTTTTTAAAATCATACTAAACTCTTACTCAATAGTAAAATCATAACTCTTTAAATCAGCTTTTAAAGTTAATGAATATTCTCCACATTTTCTTGTTATAATTAGGTCGCTTCCATGAGTTTCTGTAATGCATTCCCCATCTAATCCAAATGCCTTATGTGAATTACGAAGTTCCATAAGTTCTCTTATATCTCTCACTACTTTTCTATTTTCTATGTTTTCTTTAATTTCTTCTTTTGTATAATAATGACGGTTAATATCTCTTCCATTTTTTGTTGATTCCATTAACTCAATATCATTTTCTCCTGCAAGCATTCCAACATAATATACTTGAGGTATACCTGGAGCAAAAAATTGAATTGCACGTGCTAAAAGATATGCCTTATCATTATTTCCTAGTGCTGAGTAATAAGTACAATTAACTTGATATATATCTAAATTATTATATGCTGCTGTATTATAAATCTTTTTTACATTAGCGCCTTTTGTAAACATCGCTTCTTTTGTTTCATGAATTTCTTCATCAGTCATTAAATCCTTAACATCTACTATACCAATTCCATCATGTGTATCTAATGTTGTAAATTGTTTCATTGGACTCATGTCAAGCCATCTTTTTAAATTATTACCATTTCCTGAATACAAAGCGTTTAATACTAAAACAGGTAATGCAAAATCATAAATCCAGAATCCTTTTTCAGCTATCTTATGCTGTATTGTATAATGTTCATGAATTTCTGGCAATATATCTACTCCATATGCTTTAACTATGCCTTGAATTTCATATAATAATTCCCACATTTCAGGTTCAATAAAGAAACAACTAGTCCCAGGTTTCTTTATTGCATATGCAAAGGCATCTAAACGTATAATACTTGCTCCATTTTTGCACATATTAATTAACGTTTCTTTTATAAAATCTCTTGCAACTTTTGAATCCATATTTAAATCTATCTGTTCTTCTGCAAATGTACACCATACTTTTTCTTTGCTTCCATCTTTAAATTCTACTTCATAATATGGAGCTCTTGGCTTTCTCTTATATATTAAATCTACTTCTTCCTGTGTTGGTTCACCATTTTTCCAAAAGTCTTTATATCTTATGAAAAAATCTTTATATTCAGATTCATCCTTTTTCTCTGTAAAATCTTTAAAATAGTCTGATTGTCTTGAAATATGATTTACCATAAAATCATACATCAAATACTTATTTTCACTTATTGATTTTACATCATTCATATCTCCAAAAGCTTCATCTACCACATCGTATCTCATAGGAGCAAATCCCCTATCTCCAGAAGAAGGAAAAAACGGCAGTATATGAACTCCTCCAACTGCTTTTGAATAATAGGTATCAATAATATCTTTTAAATCTTTTAAATTTTCACCTAAACTATCTGCATATGTTATTAACATTATTTCATTTTTTATCTTATCCATTATAAATCATCCTTTCCATGGTTTAAAATCGTTTACTTAACTCTGATTATATAATCACTTTTTATATATTCAAATATTTTTATGTATTCAAAACATGGATAAATGTTATTTTTATTTTAGTAATCGCTTTCTGTAAATATTCTTAATACTATAATTTTTTGTATTAAAAAAACTTTATATACCTACTCTATAACTATGCCTCTTCATTTTTTTCAATGATTTTAACTTTAATTTAAGTAGATACCAATAAAAATTTTTTTTATTTTTTAGATAATAGTATTTACTTTTTTATAGTAAGCGGTTACTATAATAGTATAAATATAAATAATTATTCCAAAGGGGGATTTAAAGATATGGATATTATCAATAACTTAAAAGAACAATTCAAGGAAATTTTTAAAAGGGACTCTGAAAATGTTTTCTTTTCACCTGGAAGAGTTAATTTAATCGGAGAACATACAGATTATAATGGAGGTAATGTTTTTCCTTGTGCTTTAACAATAGGTACTTATGGATTAATAGCTAAAAGAGATGATAACAAATGTTTTGTAAACTCATTAAACTTTGAAGATTTAGGAACAATTGAATTTGATTTAAAAGGTCTTGTAAACGACAAAATACATGATTGGGCAAATTATCCAAAGGGAGTTATAAAAACATTTGAAGATCATGGATTCAAAACTTCCCATGGTTTTGACATACTTTTCTTTGGTAACATACCTAATGGTTCTGGATTATCATCATCTGCTTCTC
Organism: Clostridium butyricum; assembly: GCF_006742065.1. NCBI lineage: Bacteria > Bacillati > Bacillota > Clostridia > Eubacteriales > Clostridiaceae > Clostridium > Clostridium butyricum. The sequence goes on from NZ_AP019716.1 coordinate 3,087,650, forward strand.
TTGAAGTTTTAATGGGGTGTATCCTTAACGAATCTTTTGGATTTAATATAGATATGGTTGAAATCGTAAAAATGTGTCAAGAAGCAGAAAATAAGTTTATCGGAGTAAATTGTGGTATCATGGATCAATTTGCTATCGGAATGGGTAAAGAAAATTGTGCAATTTTACTAGATTGTAATACTTTAAATTATTCTTATAGTAAACTTGACATGGATGGGTGTAAAATAGTAATTGGTAACACAAATAAAAAACGTGGACTTGCTGATTCAAAATACAATGAAAGAAGAAGCGAATGTGAAGCTGCATTAAAAGAAATTCAAGCTGTAAAGAATATTAGCTCTTTAGGAGAACTTACTGAAGAAGACTTTGAAGCTGTAAAGTCTAATATTTCTGATCCTATAAAAGTAAAAAGAGCAAAACATGCTGTTTATGAAAACCAAAGAACATTAAAAGCTGTTAATGCATTAGAAAATAATGATTTAGCTTTATTCGGACAACTTATGAATGCATCTCATGTTTCTTTACGAGATGACTATGAAGTTACAGGTATAGAATTAGATACTCTTGTTTCTCTAGCATGGGAATGTGAAGGTGTTATTGGTGCACGTATGACAGGTGCAGGATTTGGTGGCTGTACTGTAAGTATTGTTAAGGAAGAATGTGTAGATAACTTTATTTCTACAATTACACCTAAGTATGCTGAAAAAATCGGCTATGAACCAAGTTTCTACATCGTAAGCATATCGGATGGTACAAGAAAGTTATCATAAAGTTCAAATTATAATCTATAAATTAATTTAATAAAGTAAATAAAAGGGAGTGTTTATTATGTCAATTTTAGTTTGTGGTGGTGCAGGATATATCGGTTCTCACACAGTGTATAAACTTATCGAACAAGGAAAAGATGTTGTAATAATAGATAATTTACAAAGCGGTCATATGGGTGCTGTTCATCCAAAGGCTAAGTTTTATAAAGGTGACATCAGAGATGCTGCTATATTAGATAAAATTTTTACTGAAAATAAAATCCAATCAATTGTTCATTTTGCAGCTAATTCATTAGTTGGAGAAAGTATGATTAAACCTCTTCTTTACTTCAATAACAATGTATATGGAATGCAAATATTGCTTGAAAGTATGGTTAAACACGACATCAAGAATATCGTATTTTCTTCTACTGCTGCTGTTTATGGAGAACCTAAAAAAATTCCTATATTAGAAGATGATGAAACAAACCCAACAAATACTTATGGCGAAACAAAACTTACTATGGAAAAAATGATGAAATGGTGTAATAAAGCTTATGGAATCAACTATGTAGCTCTTAGATACTTTAATGCTGCAGGTTCACTTGGTGATGGAACTATAGGTGAAGATCACAATCCTGAAAGTCATTTAATTCCACTTATACTTCAAGTTCCACTAGGTAAACGTGAAGCCATAACTGTATTCGGAAGTGACTACCCTACTCCAGATGGAACATGTTTACGTGACTACATCCATGTACTTGACCTTGCAGATGCCCACATAAAAGCCGTTGAATACCTTGAATCTGGTAAAGGAAGTAACGTATTTAACTTAGGTAATGGAGTTGGATTTAGCGTAAAAGAAATGATTGTAGCTGCTGAAGAGGCAACTGGTCAAGACATCAAAGTTGTAATTGGTGAAAGAAGAGCTGGTGACCCTGCTCAGTTAATCGCCTCAAGTGATAAAGCAAGACAATTACTTGGATGGGTTCCTCAATATACAGATGTAAAGAAAATCATTAAAGATGCATGGGCATTCCACACTGCTCATCCAAACGGATTCGAAAACTAATTCAATTGACAATTGACAATTGACAATTGACAATTAAAGTTCTAACCAATAATTGTTATGTTGTTTATTGTCATTGTCCATCATACTAATGGAGGACGATTATGATTAATTATGAAATAAACAGATTAATAAATTTTGGACTACAACAAGGTCTTATTCATGAAGAAGATACAATCTATGCAACAAATATGCTCCTTGGCTTATTAAAAGTTGATGAATTTAATCATGAAGAAATAAATGAAACTTTAAACACTCCAACACCTATTTTAGAAAACATACTAGATTATGCTGTTTCAAAGAACATGCTTGAAGATACTGTTACTGAACGTGATTTATTAGACACTAATATAATGAATTGCTTAATGCCTAGACCATCTGAAGTAATCAAAACATTTAACAAACTATATGATGATTCTAAAGAAAAAGCTACAGATTACTACTACAAATTAAGCATTGCTTCAAATTATATAAGAAAAGACAGAATTGACAAGAACATGGTTTGGAAAGCTACTACTGAATATGGTGATTTAGACATAACTGTAAATCTATCTAAACCTGAGAAAGATCCAAAAGAAATTGCAAAAGCAAAGTCTTTTAAATCCACTTCTTATCCAAAATGTCTATTATGCAAAGAAAATGAGGGTTTTTATGGTCATATGAATCATCCTGCAAGACAAACTCATAGAATAATCCCTATGAATCTTGGATGTGAAAAATATTTTATGCAATATTCACCATACACATATTATAATGAACATTGTATAATCTTTAATAGTGAACATGTACCTATGAAAATAAACAGAAAAGCATTTGCAAACCTTCTTAATTTTGTTGATGTATTACCTCATTATTTTGCTGGTTCAAATGCTGATTTACCTATTGTTGGTGGTTCAATACTTTCCCATGATCACTATCAAGGTGGAAGATATACATTTGCAATGGAAAAAGCAACTGTTGAAAAAACTTATACTATTGAAGGATATGAAGACATAACTGTAGGCAGAGTAAAATGGCCAATGTCTGTAATAAGATTAAATGGTGATAGCAAAGAAAATTTAACAAATTTAGCTGAACATATCTTAAACCTTTGGAGAGAATATTCTGATGAATCTGTAGAAATCTTATGCAGAACAAATGATGAACCTCACAATACAATAACTCCAATTGCAAGAAAAAGAAATGGAAAATATGAACTTGATTTAGTTCTTAGAAATAATAGAACCAGTGATGAATATCCTCTTGGAATATTCCATCCTCACAATGAAGTTCATCATATAAAGAAAGAAAACATAGGTCTTATTGAAGTTATGGGCCTTGCAGTTCTTCCTGCAAGATTAAAAGAGGAACTTAAACTTTTAAAGGATGCATTAATAAGCAGAATTACTGATATTTCAAATAATGAAAGCATTGCTAAACACAGTGACTGGTATAAATACCTTTTATCTAAATATGAATCTATTACTGAAGAGAACGCTTATGACATATTACAAAAAGAAGTTGGTATAAAATTCTCTGAAGTATTAAATCATGCTGGAGTATTTAAGAGAAATGAAAAGGGAATGTCTGCTTTTGATAAATTTATAGCTACCCTTTAAATTAATTAAAAGTTGTCAGTTAGCAATTAATGTGCTTAACAGTCAGAATTTTATTTATTATAATGTTTATAGAAATCTTCACAGAAGATTTCATCCTTTGACTATTAACTGTTACCTGTTAACTGATAACTAACTAAGTTTTCTTTTACAATATAAAAATAAATCAAAATTAAAGGGCGGTAATCTTATGAAAATAACAATCCAGGATGTAGCTGAAAAAGCTAATGTTTCAGTTGCTACAGTTTCAAGAGTAATGAATGGAAATTATCCAGTTAAAGCCGAAACTCGTGAAACTGTATTGAAAGTAATAAAAGAACTAAACTATATTCCAAACATGCAAGCACGTGAACTTACAAAACAAAAATCAACAACTATTGGTGTTGTTGTTCCTAGTATAAACAATATGTTCTTTACAGAGCTAGTTTATGGAATTGAGAATGAGCTAAAGACAAATTCCCTCTCTATTATTCTTGCATGTACTAATGGTGATTCAGATGAAGAACAAAAATGTGTAAATAACTTAATATCACGAAATGTTTCAGGAATAATAGTAGCAGGACCTGGCACTGAAAATATTAAAGCTAAATTCTATGATAATATTTCCCATAAGATTCCACTTGTGTTTATAAATTCAGAATATATGGATTCAAATATTTCTTATGTATCAAATGATGAAGCTTCAGGAGCTAAAATAGCTTTAAACTATCTTTTAGATAATAATCACAAAGATATACTCTTTGTCAGAGGAAAAGACAGCTACTCATATGATATAAAAGAAAAAATATATAAAGAAATTATGGCTAAAAATTTTGATTCTTCAAAAATTATCAACATTGGTAATGGTAATACAAGTGATACTGTGGATAACACCATGAATATCTTCCTTGATATTTTAAATAATAGCTCTTCTACAGCAGTATTTGCTTGCAATGATCTTATGGCAGTTGGTGTTCTTAATGCGTGTAAAAAGTTAGGAATAAAAGTACCTAATGAAATTTCAATTATTGGTTACGATAATATTCCTTTAAGTAAATTTGTAGAACCTAAATTAACAACAATGGATCAAAACATGTTTTTCCTTGGTGCTAATGCTGCTCAATTGCTCGTAGAAAAAATAGACTGTGATAATAAATTTAGTAAAAGAATCATACTAAATAACTCTTTAGTAGAAAGAGAAACTGTAATCTCTATTTAAAAGAGCTTGTTTCAGATTTAAATATAGTGCCTCTAAAACTTTTGTAGTATCATACTATGTAATCAGATAGATGTTATAGATGCGCTCTATTTAAAACATATAGTAACAGATGAAGTACATCTAAAGCCTGCACTTTTCAAAAAATAAGAGATCAAATTTTAGGATAAGTATCAAAGGAACTTAATTATGCAAAATTGAAATAAACGGAAGTTAGTTTTGCAAACCAATTTCCTTAGATTTATTAAGCCTGCTTTTAAACCCTAAAATTTAATCATCTTATAAAAATTATAACTTATTTCATGTCTTGTGATTACAAAATTTATGTGTTAAAAATGACTTTATCCTTGCAGTTACATTTATATTATCAAAAGAAATATTTTACAGAATTTCTTTTATTCATTACATCGGATCGTAAGATACCCAATCATACGATGCATTAAGTGGATTTACTCCATTATAATCACCTAGCCATGAATCCACACCTGTTCCAGGCCATAAATTCATCATAATTTTACCTGGATGTGATGGAATATCTTTAGTTGCTCTATAAACTTCCTTTCCGTCCACTAACCATGCAATATACGTTGGTTGCCAATTAAAAGCATAAGTATGATAGCTTTGTGCTGCATCAAATCCTAAATTATAAACATACTCATGATTACCTACACCATTTGTAAAATAATTAAATTGTACTTTTGTAGTATCTTTACCTAAAAATTCTATATCAATTTCATCCCAAGGACTTCCTGTATATGTGAAAAATGAAGAAACAATACCAGTATTTTTGGCTGGTTTCATATTTACTTGATATAATCCATAACCATAAGTATCATTTGAACGATATTCTCCACCTGCATATGGCTTAGTTCCTCCTTGGGTGTCCTTATTAAGTGTCAAATTCATAATTCCATTACTGAAATTGACATTACTACTTCTCCATGTACAATTAAACATACCATCATTTGTCCATCCATTTGATTTTGACCAAACTGATGTATTAGCATTATCAAAGGCCTCACCCATGTGTCCTGTAGTTAATGCTGAAGCTGGTACTTGCATTAAACCTCCAACCAAAAAAGTACTTACCAGCATTGCAAATGTCATAATTTTCAATTTCTTTTTATTCATATATTTACCTCCTTAAATTTACTACATTTTTATTTTAACTTAAAACATAATTTTCTTAAATAGTATAATATTGTAATTAATTACAAAACACTCCCTATTTTAAACCTTTACATAAATATTAAAATGAAAAATATACTTATTTAATTTTTTACAATTGTAAAAAATTCTTTTTAATTATGATTTTTTTCAGTATTATAATGAGTCAACTCTAACATGTTAATCATCTACTTATTCTGTTTTTGTTGTTAATTATATTTCAATTGAGATTATTAAATATTGTTAGAGTTGAATTATTAAATTTTTACTAGCATAACTCTTCTATAAAATTAAAATCTAAAATCACGTTTTCCGCTATCGATATCATTTATATGCTCTTGTGCAATCTTTCTTACCTTTTCATTTGGAATTTTAAGAATCTCGTCTTCTATAAGTTTAATTCCTTTTAATTTTGTCTCTTCACTTGCATAGTCATCAAGATACTCCCTTAACGTCATTAATGCATTAGGATGACAACAGTTTGATATCTGTCCAGCTTTAACGAGAGTCATGAATCTATCTCCTGTTCTTCCTTCTCTATAACATGCTGTACAAAAACTTGGAATGTATCCTAATTCAATAAGCCAATTTACTATTTCATCTAAAGTTCTATTATCACTTACATCAAATTGTGCAGAATTATCTTCTTCTTTTTCCTTTTCAACATATCCACCTACACTTGTACAAGAACCTCCACTTACTTGAGACACTCCAAGTTCAAGAACTCTTTCTCTTGTTTTTTGAGATTCTCTTGTAGATACAATTATTCCTGTGTATGGTACCGCTACTCTTAAAACTGCGACTATCTTTTCAAATATCTCATCACATATACCATTATCAAATTCATCAGGATTTATATCATCTGCAGGTCTTACTCTTGGAACACTTAACGTATGTGGTCCAACTCCCTTAGCTGCTTCTAAATGTTCTGCATGCATCAATAAACCTACAAAATCATATTTATATAAATTTAATCCAAATAAAACACCACAGCCAACATCATCTATTCCACCATCCATAGCTCTATCCATAGCTTCTGTATGATATGCATAATCATGCTTTGGACCTGTTGGATGAAGTTCTTCATAAGCTTTTTTGTTATAAGTTTCTTGAAATAATATATATGTTCCTATTCCTGCTTCTTTAAGCTTTCTATAATTCTCTACTGTTGTAGCTGCAATATTCACATTAACTCTTCTTATGGCTCCATTTTTGTGTTTAATTCCATATATTGTTTTTATACTTTCAAGAACATATTCTATAGGATTTTTTACTGGATCTTCTCCTGTTTCCAAAGCTAATCTTTTATGTCCCATATCTTGAAGTGCTATAACTTCATTTTTAATTTCTTCCTGAGTAAGTTTTTTTCTCCTTATGTGTTTGTTTTTATGATGATATGGACAGTATACGCATCCATTAACACAATAATTTGAAAGATATAAAGGAGCAAACATTACTATTCTGTTTCCATAAAACTTCTGCTTTATTTCTCTAGCAAGCTTGTATATTTTTTCATTTTCTTCTTCTAACTCACATTCAAGAAGTAACGCTGCTTCTCTATGTGAAAGGCCTTTACAATTTTTAGCCTTTTCTATGACTTTATTTATAAGTTCTTTATTACCTTTATTTTCTTCTGCATATTTAAGAGTTGATAAAATTTCTTCATCATTAATAAATTCAGTTGCCACACTTGACATAACGTTATACATACTATTGCACACTTCTTTCTTTTAAATATTTTTTGTATAACTCATCCTGATTGAACTATTATCATCTCAAATTTTAGCGGAATATTTTAATTTTTAATATTGAAATATTACTTCTTGGAATACATTGTCTTTACACTAATACCTTTAATCATACCTAATTTCCCAGATAAAGAACTTATAACATCATTACTGGCATCAATAACAATGCTTATTACACACACATCCTTTTCCTTATATGGAATCCCCATTCTTCCTATTATGTATGTACTATATTCATGTAAGATAAGATTCAATTTTTCTATTTCATTTGAATCCTCTACAATAATTCCAATTAGTGCGATTCTAGTCTCCATCATTTCACCCCTGCACATATAAATTTTACTTTACTTAATATTTTTTCCAATAATTCTTCAAAAAAATAATCCCCATACTTAAAATAAGTGCAGAGATATTAATATTAAAATATTCATAACTACCGCCTTGTTATTTGGGATTAATCCCCTCATATAATCAGAACGACTTTTATTTTATAATGACCTTTTCCATCAGCTTAATCTTTAAGTAAGGCCATTTTGATTCTAACATATTTTTCTTATTTTTTCAAATTATACATTAGTTATTAATCTTTTATTTTCTTTAGTGTAATTTTATAAATCTATAAATATTTTCTCTTTTCTATATAATAAAAAATGCTGAAAATTCATAAATTCTCAGCATTTCTCTTTTATAAAAATTTAACTATATCCATGCACCACTTACATCTAAATTATATCCATCAATTATTGTATTATAAGCCATAGACCCATCAGAATATAGATAATACCAAATTCCGTTTACATCCTTCCATCCTGTTGCCATATCTCCACTTTCATTTAAATAGTACCATTTATTATTGATAAACTGCCATCCTGTCATCATTGAACCAGAATTATTCATATAATACCATGTATTATTTATCTGTTTCCATCCTGTATTCATAACACCATTATCATTCATAAAATACCACAAGTTATTTACTTGTTTCCAACCTGTAACTTTATTTCCTTTCTCAACAAAAGTCCAAGTACCATCTGAATTTAAATTCCAACCTTCTTTATCTAACTTAGATTCAGTTTTCTCTGGAATATTATTATTTGTAACTTTATTTTCAGTTACTGAATCATTGTTACTTGATGTATCATTAGATACAGAATTTGATGAATTATGAGAATGATGTGATGAAGATGAGCTACTTATTCTTGAAGTTGCTTGTGAATATACTTCATTGCCATCTTTATCTGTAACTAATACTTTAATATATTTGCTCTTATCACTGCTTGTTAATTTATATTGACTATTTACAGCACCATCTATTTTTTCAAATTGTCCACTTTGTGATGATGCCCTATACCATTGATAAGAAACTTCAGGAGTAATTTCTTTTCCATCTGCATTAAAGATTTGTGTTTTTAAAGTATTACCTACTTTGAAAGTCCCATTTATTGAAACCTTTTTTACTTTAGATGTATCATCATCTTTATCAGGATTTTCACCTGTATACTTATCCCATGCTCCATTGCTATAAATCATTAATTCTCCAGCTTTTATTTTTAAATTTTCTGTTTGAACAGATTTCTCTGTTGTTTCAGTTCCATCTACAGAAACTGCTGCTGAAGTTGTTACCGTACCATTGAATATTAATGTAGAATTTTTATACCCCTTAGGGAATGTATAGCTGTATAAATCATTTCCTTCAGATGTCAATTCTACTCCTGGCCATTTTGAAAATTCCTTATTCATACTTCCATCAGATTTTTCTGTATAGAAATATACTCTTAAATTTTCCCATCCATCTTTGTTTTCAAAATAAGCTTTTGTCAACTTGTCTGAAACGTCATCATCATTTCCTTCATCTGGTTTATCTGTATCTGTCCCTGATGGTATATCACTCTTTGCAAAGTCTCTCCACTCACCACCAAGTCCACCTTCTGGTGTTTCATCATTTCCTATAAAAATTTTAGTTTCACCATCTGTAACTTTTACTGTTTTTGTTTGTTCACCCTTATTGTTATTATTAAATATAACATTAGCATTTTCAAATCCTTCTGGCAATGTTAATCCATATAAGTCATCTCCATAATAAACTGGTGATTCTCCAGGCCATGTTGTAGAACTTCCTCCATCAACCCAATAGTGAACTCTTACTTTGTCCCAGCCATAAGTATTTTTGAAATATACTTTACTCATACTCTTTAATGAATCGCTCTCCTCATCATAAATCATAGTATTCCCTGTTTTTGTTTGTAAGTTTCCTGTTTGATTTCCAGTTCCACCAGAACCATTATTAAATATTACTGTAGCACTTTCAAATCCCTTTGGTAATGAGTAACTATATAAATCATTTCCTTCATCTTTTGCACTTTCTCCAGGCCAGTCCTTAACTTTTTCACTTGTTCCATCATTATAAGCATATACTTTTACTTTTTCCCATCCAGAAGTATTTTTAAAGTATACCTTTGTAATTCCTTCTTTATCATTTTGAACTTCAGGTTCTTCAAAATCATCTGTAGTATAATCTCTAAATTCACCATTATCATAAATCATTGCTTTTTCTGAAGGCAACTTTAAATCATCAGTTTTATTAGATCCATCATTAAATATAATATTTGCATCTCCATAGTTTTCTGGTAATGTATAAGAATATAATGTTTCTGTTCCTTCAACCTTAGTCATTGAAATACCAGGCCATTTTGCCACTTCGCTTGAATCATCTTTCCATACATATATATTAGGTTCTTTCCAATCTGCTGGTTTTCTAAAATAAGCTTTTGATGTTCCATTAAGGTATTCTTTCCATTCTCCATCGTATATCATAGTTGAGTCTTTTGGAGCCTTAAAACCTGTATCTTTAGGAACTTGAACAGTTCCTCCTTTTGCATTGAAAAGTACCATTGATCCTTCTAAGCCTGCCGGTAAAGTATAAGTATATAATCCTTCCTTTCCTTCAACCTTTTCCATTGGTACTCCAGGCCATTTTACTAGTTCTTGTACTCCATACATATATACATACACATCATCATAATATTTTCCACTTTCATCTTTCCAGCTTTCAGGGATTTGTATATATACCTTTGATGTACCTTGTTTTTCTATGTCTGGAGTAACATTTGGATCTTCAGCAATAGGCTGAGTTTCAGTCCAATTTCCATCCTTGCTATATTTCATCATTCCATCATACTTTAAATTTAATGATGATGTTTGATGTTTACCTGCATATGAATCATTAATTATAACATTTGAATTTGTCCAATCCTTTAATTCATATTTATAAAGTTTATCACCTATTTTGGTCATTTTTTCTCCTGGCCATGCCTTATTTTGTTCATTAACTTCATTCTTAGCATAAACATATAAAGGAGTATCCCAATCATCAGGCTTTTCAAAATATACAGTTGCTGTACTTCCTACAGCTTTTTTAACATAAGTATAAGTTTCTTTTGCAGTTCTTGTTCCATCAGCATTAGTAGCTTCTAATGTCAACTTAACACTTTCTCCTGGTGTAATATCACTGCCTATTGTAACTTTCATTTCATTAACATATGGAACTTTTGCTCCATCATTAACAGAATATGTTGCATTTGTTGAATTTTCAGCTTTAAGTGTCAAATCAAGCTTATCTTGAAAAGATTGATTTTCTTTATCTACTGAAACAACTGGCGATTGAACATTTTCTTCTTTTTGTCCATCTTTATATAAAACTGTAATTCCCTTTTTAATAACTCCTGATATTTTACCTTCGTTAACAGTAAAACTTGAATCGTTAACTCCACAGTTATCATAAGTCCCATTTTCAAGATTTACATCTAATCCTGAAACTGTGTAATCTTCTCCAAGATTAACAATAACAACTCCCTTAGCTTTTGAATCACTGCTTGTACCACGCTCTATCATCATAATTTCTTTATTTATTTCTACTAATTTTTCGTCTTGATTTAACATAGCATTTCTAAATTTATTAACTGCTACTACATCAGGATTCCTCCAGTTATCATCACCACAATCACCTATTGATCCATCTAACTTTCCTCTTCCTGCTGGTCTGTTAAAAAACAAAGGATTTGCATATGCACGTGATGCTATAAGTGCCCATCCATTTCTTATCTGTTCATCAGTTAAAGCTGTAGATTCTTCTGAATCGTTTGCATACGTGTCATGTGATTCAACCCATGATATAAGCCTTTTAGGAGATACCCCTTCTGAGTTGTAATCTTCTATCTTTGAAACATCTGGATTTCCATTTAATCCAACTGCACTTCTTACACTTCCTCCATAATTACTTGAAGTTAAATTAATATACTTAGAATATTCTTTAAAATTATCCGCTCCACCTTGTAATACTTCACCATAAATATATGGGGTGTTTCCATCATTAGTCTTTAATCCTTCTAATACATTAGGCCAAAAATCACTCTTTACTACTTTTCCATTATCATCACTCTCAGTTGGTAATCCAACATGCTTAGCAGTGTCAAATCTAAAGCCATCCGCTCCACTCTTAAGACATTGTTGTAAATATTCCTTTGCCATATCCTGTATTTTATGATTTTCCGTATTTAAATCTGGAAGTCCAATATCCTCTTGAGTTACACAATAACGACTATTCCAGCTTTCAACAGGTTTTAAACTATGCCATGCATCAGAACCTAAATCTTTTATTTCTTGATCCACATTTTCTGATGGTGTATCTGCATTAGAACCATTATTACCAGTATGATTTACAATAATATCAACAATTATGTCAATACCTTTGCTATGAGCAACTTCACACATTTTTTTAAATTCTTCTTCGGTACCTAATTGTTTGTTTCCAATTTTAAAATTTATCGGTTGATATAAAACCCACCATTTCTCATTACTTGTTATTTCACCATTTATGTCTATATTACCTTGTATTGGTGATACTTGAATAGACTTGTATCCTGCTTTTGATATTGCTTCAATATTATTTGCTATGTTATTAAATGACCAGTCCCATGCATGAAGTATTGAACCCTGTTCTTCTTCATATGTCAATCTTGTACTTTCATCAACCTGACTCTCCTGAATGGTATCTGCATATGCTACAAGACTTAAATTAGGTGAAAAACTCACTAAACTGAAAAAAACAGTCCCAATTGCAACCAATTTCTTAATCTTATTTTTAACCACTTCACATTCCCCCTAAATACATAAAACTTTATCGGTATCGTTTCCATTTTTCATTAAAATAATAAATCACCACACTTCTATAAGCTTTTTTAAATTAGAGTAGTTTTGTTTACGATTTCATATTTTATATATTAATCCTAAAAATGTATTTTTTCAATTTAATTTATTATTTTTGTAAAATATTACAAAAATAATAAATCGATTTATAAATATAAATATCTATAAATCGATTCTTAGTTACTAAAACATTATTTAATAGCTTACTACAAGTCCACCATCATCTGCATAAATTGTAGTTAATCCGCCACCCTCAAATATTAATACCTTTTTAAAATTATATCTGCTTAAAATTTCTTCTTTTAATTTCAATGCTCTATCTTCAGAGTTAACATGAGAGATTGCAAGAATTCTTTCTTCAAAATTTTCACATTCTTCACCTATAATTTCTAATAATCTATTAAATGCTTTCTTTCTTCCTCTTACTTGTTCTTTAAGTATAATTTCTCCATCCCCGTTATCACACATAATTGGTGTTACTTGAAGTAATGATCCAACAAAGGCTTTTTTACTGCTTATCCTTCCATTTTTAGCTAAGTTGTCCAACTTTACAGGAACTAAAAATGTCTTCATTTGATCTATGTAATTATTTATATCCTCTATTATTTTATTCTTTTCAACTTTATCTTCTATCATGGTTTTTAATTTTAAAGCTACAAGACTTGCACCAGCAGTTGCTGTCTTACAATCAAAAATATGTACAAAGGCATCTTCAACTTCTTCTTTAAACATATTAGCTGCTAGTACCGCACTATTGTGTGAACCACTTAATTTTTCGGAAATAGTAATCACAAAATTTTCTTTACATTTCTTAAATGCTTCTAAGAACTCATGTGGAGAAGGACAGGCTGTTGTTATTTTATTTTTTGTAGCCTTCATTTTTTCTCTGAGTTCCTCTAAATCAATATTTTTATCTATCATTTCTTCATTTTCTATTATGATTTTGAATGGAACTCTCTCCATGTTTTCTTCATGACCAAATACGTCTTTATTATGATCAACACAGCTGTCTGTAACTATTCTAATATTCATTAATAACCCTCCACTTAATAAATATATTTTTCATTAGTTCTTTCAATCACCTTATAAATATATTTACATGCAATTTTTATCATATTAACACTTTGTTCATTTATTATTGTCACTTAATTTTACACTATATATTATAGTTAGCACAATTATTATTTCTATTAATTTAATAACATTTTACTGAAAATTCTTATATTATGATAAATTCTTAGACTATATGTCTAAAAAAGCCAATAAAATTAGTTTGAATCATATATTTTGTACTCTAATTCATATTTTTAGCAATAATAAGTTAAATTGAATTTATATTGAAAAAATATTAATCATAAATATTATCATTAAAAATAAAATCATCAACATTATCTGCAGTAATTTTTTTATATGATACCTTTATATTTTTTTTATATTTAAGTTCTTCTATATTATTAATGCTCTTATTAGTTGCAAGTTCATACGCAATATCAAAAATATATTTACCTTGTAACTTATAATTATTGAATACAGTTGCAATCATATTGTTATTTTTAATGTATGGAAGAAAATCTGAAATACCATCAGTCCCAACAATAACCGGCATATCATCTTGATTAACTTTTGCATTTTCTAATGCTTTTATTGCACCTAATGCCATCGCATCATTATTGCAAAAAACCACCTCTATTTTGTTATCGTATTCATTTATCCATCTTGTCATTATTTCATAAGCTTGAGAGCTCTGCCAGTTTGCAATATAATCTCCAATTTTCTCAACCTCTATACCGTTATTTCTCATACTTTTAACACAGTTTTCAGTCCTTATTAACGTGTCTTGATGTTCAGGATCTCCTTCAAGCATTACATATTGTAGCTTTCCATCATTATTTTTATCTACTTTTTCTGGATACTTTTCATAAAAGTCCTTAATAATCTCACCCTGCATCTTTCCTGCTTCTTCTGACTTTCCTCCAACATAATATACTTTATTCCACAAATTCATATCTTCCTCAACAGGCTCACTATTAAAAAAAATCAATGGTATCTCAGCCTTTTTACACCTATCTATAATAGATGATGCTGTAGTTCTATCAACCATGCTTACACATATAACATCATAATTTCTATCTATAAAATTATCTACTTGTTCATACTGTTTCATTACACTTTTAGTACTATCAACAACATTGACATTTATTTTATATTCACTAGCTCCTTCTTTTTCTCTTGAAACATTTTCAATTTGCTTTGCTAATGATGAAATAAATGGATCATTTTGATCAAATAACGTTACACCTATTTTTATTGTTTTTGAATCACTTTTATTAATTTTGTTATTAACAAAGCTGCATCCGATATAAAAGTTGAATATAAATACAGTTAAAAAAACAGATGATATTTTTTTAATATAAAAAAGCATTATTACATCCCCCTATCGAATAAATAAAAATAGTAACCTCTGATTTTCTACTGAATACATATTATCCCTGGTTATTATTTTAGATGAAATAATATCACTTTTAAATTCATTATCTTTAATGAGATTTAAAGCATTTTTCACACCTAAATATCCAATATTAAATTCATTTTCCAATGCAATTCCGTTGATTATATTCTGATCTAAAAACGATATTACTTTTCTTGTATTTCCAGTACCATAAACTTTAATATTACTAACATCTGACTTTACCCCTAAAAGGTCACTTTTTGCCTGTGAAACACTCTCTAATATCTTTGTATTAAATGTTACTATTATATCTGCATTATCACTCTCAATTAGATGTTTTGCAGTTTCATAATAAGTCATATGTTTAGAGTTTTTAAATTCTACTGTCTTATATTGAATATTTCCTTGTAATGCACTAATTAACCCCTTACATCGTTCTTCTGATACATCTGACTTTAGATCATCCTTTACTATTACTAGATTCTTTTCTCCTGATACTGACTTTAGAATTTCATTGCCTATATCAACCCCCATATTAAAATTATCAAATACAACACTATTTATTTTATAATTTTTTTCAGAATAAGACTGCAAAGAAATTACAGGTACAAATTTATTTACTTTTTCTATTGTATCCTTTAAATACTCATACCTTATGGGTTCAATTAAAATTGCATCTGTTTCGCCATTGTTTTCACCCATCAACAATTCTTTTTGTTCTTCTAAGAAGTCATCTTTTGACAAAGAAACAAATCTTATATCTACATTCATTTCCTCTGCCGCTTTGTCTGCTCCTGATTTCATTGTGATTGAACCCTCATTTATTTCATCGTCTGTTATAATTGTAATATTATATGACTTCTTCTCCTTTTCAATATTTAAAAGCTCATTTAAAATAAAAATAAATGAAATAATAACTAATATAGACAATATAAAAAATGACTTTTTTTTGATTTTTAACATTACTTCAAATCCTCTTCACTTCTATTCTGATCATATTCAATACACGGCATAATGATTCTTACCATTGTACCCTCATCAGGTTCACTATATATGCTCACTCCATAATTTTGTCCAAAATATAACTTTATTCTATCGTCTACATTTTTCAGTCCAATTCCAGAACCCTTTATTTTACTATTTCTTTTATTACTTTTTAAAAGTCCCTCTGCTTCTTCTTCTGTCATTCCAAGTCCATTATCTATAACTTCTATATACAACTTATCATCATCAATATATGACTTTATTAATATCTCTCCATCACCATCCATAAAATCCATGCTATGATATATTGCATTTTCTACTAATGGCTGTATTATAAGTTTCATAGTACTCAAATCTAATGTATTCTCATCAGCTTGTATATTATAAGTAAATTTATTTTTATATCTTATATTCTGGATAGTCAAATAATTTTTAACATGTTCTATCTCATTTCTTACAGGAATTATATTTTTTCCTTTATTTAAGCTTATTCTAAATAGTCTTGCTAAAGCAGTTACCATGATTATAGAACCATCATAATTTTCATTTTCTATCATCCATATTATTGAATCTAAAGTGTTATAAAGAAAATGTGGATTTATTTGAGCCTGAAGTGCATTTAATTCACTTTTTCGTTTTTCATCCTGCTCATAAATTATGTTTTCCATAAGAGTCTGCATCTGATTAACCATAGATTGAATTGCCTTTCCTAGATGTTGAATTTCATATGAACCACTTATAGAAATTGGTACACAATTATCTCCACCCTCAAATCTTTTCACTGATTCTTCTAATTCAATAATTGGATTTGTTAATCGTGCTGAAACAATTTTATTTAGATATGAAAAAATAAAAATTAAAAATAATAATGTAAATATAACAAATATACTAACATGTCTATAATTTGATGTAATATCTCGCATTGGACTTACACATACAACCTTCCATCCAGTATATCCAACTGTCTTAACTGTAATTAATCTACTTTCACCTTGAAACTCTTCTTTTACGTTTCCATCATTATATTGAGCCGCTGCTAAATTATTTTCTTGTATTAAATCTGAATAAAGCAATTGTTGTCTAGGATGATATATTATTTCCCCATCTCCATCAATTAAATATATATATCCATTCTTACCCATATCAATATTTCTAAAAATTTGCTCTATTCCACTAAAATTCATGTCTACTAAAAGAACTCCAGTGGTAACTTGTCCATCATAAGTAATCTCTACTGCTCTGCTTAAAGATACAACCCACTTGTATTGATTATCATGATCTATAAATAAATTCTGAATATGAGGCGTTGAGAAATGCCTATTTTCACTTTTATTCCTTGCTTTTATGAACCAATCAAAATCTGATGGATCTACTAAGTCTTTAACTTGGGCAACTGGTGATGAAGAAACAACCTTCCCATCTTCTGTGAAAATGCAAATACTTACCAATAAATCCTTGTTTGTCTCATATAATAAATCTAGTTTACTGTTTACATTTGATTCTGAAAAATTATTCTTTTTAATAACACTATAATAAGTTCCAGTTGAAATTCTCATCATATTCCTAAGATAACTTTCTAATTCAGAATTAACTTGTTCTGCTATAAACATATTATTTTTATAAACAATTTCTTCTGTAGATTTTATAAATCTTGCATAAATTGCACCACCAACTCCAAGCATTCCAATAACACATATAATAGTAAATGTTGTTGCTATTATAGTTTGTATGCTTGTGTTTGAATATCTTGAGATAATACTATTAATTTTAGACTTAAGTAATCTTCCCATTCCCTAGTCAACTCTTTCTATATTTAGATGGTGATACTTTAAATTTCTTTTTAAAAACATAACTAAAATAATTTGCTTCAGGATATCCAACCTTTTCAGCAATAATGTATGTTTTACTATCAGTTGTATTTAGCAGTTTTATTGCTTCCTCCAATCTTACCTCTGTAAGATAGTTTACAAAACTCATATCTGTTTCTTTTTTAAATATTGTGGAAAAATAGGCAGGACTAATATGAAGCTTTGAACATAATTTTTCTACTGATATATCACTATCCATATAATTATTTCTTATATATTCTTTAGCTTCCTCTACTAGTATCATGGATGAATGTACTCTTTCACTTTTTATAAATTTATTTATTTTTAATGATTTTTCTAAAAACCAACTTTTAATATCACTTAATGAATTAAATTTTGATAGATAATCATAGCAATTAAAATCTTCACCAAATATTTCATCAATATTACAGTTATAACTATATAATAATTTAAACATAGAAGTCATAATCTCCATAAGATATATTCTGTATTTATTAAAGGGCAATAATGATTTCTCTATATTAACAAAAATTTGCTGTATTACTTCTTTAATTTCATTCTCTGATGCAACCTTAATAGAATTTAAAAACATTCTTTCATCTTCATTATTGAATTGAAGATTATACTCAATATTTTTTTCTACATCTTGTATATATATAACCTTTTCATTTCCAAGTATAACTCTATAATCCAATGCACTTTGTGCAAAATTATATGACATTGATATTTTATGTGGTGAATCCACAATATTTCCAACACCTATTGATGTACTTAATCCCATTATTCTTTTAAAACTTTTAGATACTTCATTTAACTTATTAATAAAAATTGTAACTTCATTTATTTCAGATAAGTTTCCAATTACAACGACTTCTTTCAAATATAAAAAGCTAACATGATTGCAGCTATCAGTTAAAATTTCTTCTACAAAATTCTTTATTGAAATAAACATAAGTTCATCTTTATTTGAATATTCACTATCATTTAACACATCATAATCCAATTTAATAACAGCAACACAAAAGTAATTTTCATAAAAGCTTATATTGAGTTTTTCTGTGTTAACTTTCCAATCACTCATTAAAACTCGTCCTTCAATGGCTCCAACTAAAAATTGTTCCCTTATCAAAGGAAGACTCTCAATATAATATCTGTTTAATGTTTCTAAATTTCTTTTTTCATTAATTTCTTTATCCATATTTATTTTTAACTTTTTAAGTAATTCAATAATTTCTATTGAATTAATAGGCTTAAGTACGTAGTCGATTACATTGAATGTAATTGCTTGTTTTGCGTATTCGAAATCATCACATCCTGAAAATATAATTACTTTTGTGGCAGGCATAAATTCTCTTAAATTTTTAGCTAATTCAAGTCCATCCATATAAGGCATTTTTATATCTGTCATTATTACATCTGGTTGTAGTCTTTCTGCCTTTTCAATGGCATCTTGTCCATTTTCAGCATCTCCTATAACTATGAATCCAAGTTCCTCCCACTTAATTTTCTTTATTATTCCAAGACGTATCTCTTCTTCATCATCTACTATTAATACTTTATATAAACACATTTTTTGACCTCCATAATTATTCTTATAAGAAGCTCATTTTATATTATTATAACATAATATATAAACCAATATATGAATTTAACGTTAAAAAATTCAAATCATTATCAATTATAAAATTAGAATAAACATACTAATTTTATAATTAATATCAACTTATACCTTATTTAATACAATGCAAATAACACCATAAACTCAATTTTAAATTTATAGTGTTATCTTTAATTATACTTTAAACTTTTCAACAGCACTTCCTAAATCCTCTGCTATTTTTTTAAATTCTTCAGCTTGAATATTTACTTCATAAATCAGTGCAAACTGTTCTTCTGCTACTGATGATGAGTTTTCCATTTCCTTTGATAAAATTTCAGCATGAATATTTAATTTATTCATCTTCTCCTTAACAAATACAATCTTTTCCCACACATGATTTATTTTTTTATTTACCTCACTTGTTATACAATGTATATTATCATTGGAATCATATATATTTTCAAAAACCTGTACAACTTTTTCTGCAAGTTCATTATTTTCATTTATTTGACTTGTTCCTATCTCTACCTCATCGTTTATTCTATTAATACCTTTTCTTAGCTCTCTAATTATATTAGAAATATCCGATGTAGCCATCTTGCTTTGATCTGCTAATTTTTTTATTTCTTCAGATACAACCGCAAACCCCTTTCCAGCCTCTCCAGCTCTAACTGATTCAATTGATGCATTCAATGCTAATAAGTTAGTCTGATCTGAAATTTCTTCCACCATGTTAATAATATTATTTATTTGTGCAGTATTATCATTTAAAAGTTCCGTTTCTTTTCTAAATGATTCTATTAATGCATTTATATTATTTATCTGATTTATCATTGAATTTAAAGTTTCTTTTCCAATATTAATACTTTTATCACCAATACTGACATTATTCTTAAGTATATTTACATTATTTATTGTTTCATTTAAATAGCTATCTGTAGTATTAAATTCCTTAAATATATCTTTAATCAATTCTACTTGAATATTAGCTACTTCATTTACTGAATTTATTGATGATACGGATAAATCATTTGCATTTTTGCTTTGATTCATATTTATGACTATTTCATTTGCTGCTTCCTTTACTGTCTCTACATTTTTTCTCACATTGAATATCAATATATTTAATGATTTTTTCATACTATAAAATGTATTTTCTAATATATCAAATTCATTTTCTGTATGAGAATTCAATATTTCTTCATTCTCATCATATATCAAATCTCCATTGGATATTCTATGTGCTAATTTATTTAATTTAGATAATTTTTTTTCAATTTTATTTGAAAAAATAATAAAGTATAAAATACTTATTATTGCTAATAGAGTTATGATAATAAATAAAATCCTTTTACTATTTTCAAATGATTTATCAATTTTCTCTTGAATTGTTTTTATGTAATTTACCTCATTGCTAAGTAGAACACCATTAGCAGCTTCTATTGCTTGAATCTTTTTTTCAGCAGATTCATAATAACTGATACACTGCTTCTTTTTATTTATATCTTTGTTATAATATAATGCATTGTTACAATCACCATTTAAGCTGTTTATTAATGTTTTTAATTTACTATAACTTTCAATACTTTTTTCATGGATTATTGTATTATCTAAGTCTTCAAACAAACTTAACAACTCTTCAAAATTATTTTTAAACTCTTCTTCTGATTTTATACTGTTATTATTAATAGCATCATTTACATTTTCAAGCATAAGTACTGCATAATCTTTGATTTTTCCTTCTTTGCAGGTGTTTTCTATAAGCATCTTATATTTCAAATTGTATAAATTATTTTTATATAATACATAGCAGCTAACTAATGTCATTGATAAAACCACTAAAAAACATGATAGTATCATCTTTAGTCTGGTACTCTTATTAGAAATTATATATACTTTTCTTTTTTTATTTCCCACAAAAACACCTCCAAAATTACAATTTAATTATAGGATATGCATTTATAACACATATCCCATAATTGACTATTTCTTTTTCTTAGAATATAAATCAAATACAACTGCGAATAGTAATACGAAACCTTTTATTGCTTGCTGCCAGTTATTATCTACTCCAAGTAATGACATACCATTATTAAGAACACCCATTACAAGTCCACCAACAACAGCTCCCATAACTCTTCCTGTACCACCGCTTGTTGAAGCACCACCAATATAACATGCTGCTAAAGCATCAAGTTCAAAGTTAACTCCTGCCTTGGGTTGTGCTGAATTAACACGAGCTGCATAAGCTAGTCCAGCTAAAGCTGCCATCAATCCCATATTAACAAATACTAAGAATTGAGTTTTAGCAACTTTTACCCCGGATAATGCTGCTGCTTTTTTGTTACCACCAACTGCATATACCTGTCTTCCAAACACAGTTTTAGTTGTTATGAATGTGTAAATGATTATTATAACACCTGCAATCACCAAGATATTAGGTATTCCCTTATATGATGCAAGAACAATTGTAGCTGCATTTATAACTATTACTGAAATTATTGTCTTTGCAATATATAATCCCTTTGATTCAGTATTAAATTTATACTTTTCAAGTTTCTTTCTTCCAAAGTAATTCTTCGCTACTACTACAACAGATAGTATAATACCTATAATTATCGATGACCCAACAAAATATTGTGAACCTGCTTGAAAATAGAATAGTGGTGGAATAAAACCTGATCCTAAGTTAGCAAATGATGTTGGGAATGGAGCTATTGTTTTACCATTAAGGATTATCATTGTGAATCCTCTAAATATTAGCTGACCAGCTAAGGTTACAACAAATCCAGGAATTTCTTTATATGCAATCCAATACCCCTGTATAGCTCCAACAGCCATACCTATTCCTATGGAAATTAATATTGATAATACAGGATTAATCCCCTTGTTAACCATTACAACTCCAGCAACAGCCCCTATAAATGCACTTACAGAACCAACTGCAAGATCTACAGTCCCAATAATAACTACCAAAAGCATCCCAACTGCAAGTATTAATACATATCCATTCTGTTGAATAAGATTTGTTATATTAAGAGGTTTTAGCATTATACCTTTAGTTAAAATTTGAAATATAAGTACTACTGCTAATAAAGCTATTAACATACCGTTTTCTTTTATAAATTTATTTGCCGAAAGATTCATCCCTTTTTTATTTTTTGCGGTATCCATTTTATTATTTTCAATTTTTACTTCACCCATATTACACGCCTCCTTATTTAGCTGCAACTATTTTACTCATAATAATTTCCTGAGTAGCTTCTTTTCCATCTAATTCACAAATCATTTTTCCTTCATTCATTACATATATACGATCGCTTAATCCCAATACTTCTGGTAATTCTGAGGAAATTACAATAACTGATTTTCCATTCTTAACAAGATCATTTATTATTGTATAAATTTCATATTTTGCCCCTACATCAATACCTCTTGTAGGTTCATCTAATATTAATAAATCCGGGTCTGCATATACCCACCTAGAAAGTACAACCTTCTGCTGATTTCCTCCACTTAAGTTTCCTGCAAGCTGTAGTATACTTGGTGTTTTTATCTGCATAGAAAGTCTAAAGTCTTGAGCTGCTATAATTTCTTCCTGCTCATTTATAATTCCGTTCTTAGATATCTTTCCCAATGAAGCAATTGTGATATTATGACGAATATCATCTATTAAATTTAATCCCGCTTCCTTTCTATCTTCTGTTACATAAGCTATTCCAGCATCAATTGCATCTTGTACATTCTTTATATGAATCTCTTTTCCATTCTTAATTATTTTTCCAGATATTTTTTGACCATACGTTTTTCCAAAAATACTCATAGCAAGTTCTGTTCTTCCTGCACCCATAAGACCTGCAATACCTAATACTTCACCTTTTCGAACATTTATATTAACATTATCAACCATTTTTCTGTCTGAATAATCTGGATGATAAACATTCCAATCTTTTATTTCAAATAATATGTCTCCAACCTTTGAAATCCTTTTCGGATAACGATCTGTAAGTTCACGCCCTACCATTCCTTTTACAATTCTATCTTCAGAAATTTTTCCACCTGATGCATCTAAAGTTTCAATTGTAGCACCATCACGTAGTACAGTAATTGAATCACATACTTTTGATACTTCATTTAACTTATGAGAAATCAAAATAGATGTAATACCTTGTTGTTTTAGTTCAAGCATTAATTTTAATAAATTCTCACTATCATCTTCATTTAATGATGCTGTAGGTTCATCTAATATTAATAATTTAACATCCTTTGATAATGCCTTAGCTATTTCTATTAATTGCTGTTTACCTACACCAAGAGTACTTACTATAGTATCTGGATCTTCATCTAGTCCTACTTTATTTAATAATTCCTTTGTTCTGATTTTAACTTTATTCCAATCTATTATTCCATGTTTTGAAATTTCATTTCCTATAAATATATTTTCACCAATGCTTAAGTAAGGACTTAATGCTAACTCCTGATGAATTATTACTATTCCATCACGTTCACTATCCTTTATATTTTTGTACGTACAAGTCTTGCCATTATAAAGTATTTCTCCGTCATAATCCCCATGAGGATATATCCCACTTAAAACCTTCATAAGTGTTGATTTTCCTGCACCATTTTCACCACAAAGTGAATGTATTTCACCTCTTCTTACTCTTAAATTAACATTGTCTAAAGCCTTAACTCCAGGGAAAGTTTTTGTTATATTCTTCATTTCAAGAATAATGTCATTGTTGTCTTTTACCATAATGTTTTTCTACCCCCTTTCCAGCACATAGTCCAATTTCTTAGGCTATGTGCTTTCAATTCTAATTATTATTTAAGATCTTGTTCTTTAATATATCCAGAATCAACTAACACTTCTTTATAGTTATTTATGTCAACAGATATTGGTGTACAAAGATAAGAAGGAACAACTTTTACGCCATTGTTATATGTTTTTGTATCATTTACTTCAACTTCTTGACCTTTAAGAACTGCATCTACAGTTTTTACTGCTTGTGCTGCTAATTCTCTAGTATCTTTAAATATTGTCTGAGTCTGTTCTCCAGCGATTATTGATTTAACTGATGCAGTTTCAGCATCTTGTCCTGTAATTACTGGCCAAGGAAGATCTGCTGAACCATATCCAACACTTCTTAAAGCTTCAACTATTCCTCTACTTAATCCATCAAAAGAAGAGAATACAGCATCAACTTTTTCACCATTTGAATAGTTTGCAGTTAAAATATTTTCCATTCTTGATTGTGCTAATGCACCATCCCATCTTAATGTACATACTGTATCAAAATCAGTTTGTCCAGAAACTACTTTTAAGCTGCCTTTATCGATGTATTGCTGTAATACACTCATTGCACCGTCATATAACATATGTGCATTATTGTCATCTGGAGATCCAGCAAATAATTCTATATTATATGATTTTCCACTTGCATTTTTAAGATCTAAAGTTTTTTCTATATATTCACCTATTTGTACTCCTACAAGAGTATTATCAAATGATATATAATAATCAACATTTTCAGTATTTTTTATTAAACGATCATAAGCTATAACAGGAATATTTGAGTCCTTAGCTTTTTGACATACATCTGTTAATGATTCACCATCAATATTTGCTATAACCAAACAGTCAACACCTTTTGTAATCAAATTTTCTGCTTGTGATACTTGTGTTTCAATAACATCTTCTGCATATTGAAGATCTGTGTTGTAACCTAATTCCTTAAGTTTACTTACCATATCATTACCGTCATTAATCCATCTTTCTGAAGATTTTGTTGGCATTAATATTCCTATTGTCTTTCCATCTGTTGAACCTCCACTAGATGATGATGCTGTTCCAGAATTTGAATCAGTATTTGGTGCTGTTGTAACACCACATCCTCCTAGTGCCCCTAAAAGTGTCATTGATAATAACATTGCCATTAACTTCTTTTTCATACCCTTCTCCTCCAGCTTTAATAAATTTATATTACATTTCATTTAATAGTTTTCAAGAAAAACATAAAATGAAATGATATTATCAGATAAAATTATTTATAAAAATTAAAACATAGTTCAAAAAATACTAATACCATCATTATTTTTCCATAAGATGAACTTACCTCAAACTTATATTTGTTATTTTTCTTCTTATAGACCATATGGATTGAAATAGTTCCTATTATTATTATTAAAAATATCATTAATACTGATAAACTACATTTAATAATTCCTGTATCAATAAAAAAGAAATATACTAATAATGCAGGTGCTATTAAATAATAAAGAATTTTATTACAAAATGTTATATTCTTCTCAGTCATATCAACCAACTCTCTTTCTTTTTTCATTTAAGATATCGATTACATTATTAATTATAGAGGGTTTACGGATTATACTCTATACAAAATTCTTTTAGAAAGTATCGAAAATCTTCACACTTTTAATACTGCACTTTTTTAAGAAATTTCATATACTTTTACCTTCTTATTACTACTTATTTGCACTCTTTATCGTGTGTTACTTTTGTTTTAAAGTAAAAAATTATCACAGAATAAATTCTGTGATAATTCATCTTTTATATAGCAAAATATATACTTTTAATTAGCTTTATAATTTAAAATTCTCTATTGCTGCTCTTTCAATAGCTAGTCCTTCAGAATAACGTTTAATAAAGTTGTTAAATCCTTCAACATCCTTAGAATCTGGATTTATTGTTGTACCTATCTTGTCTGTAAATACCTTTTTAGCTAGATAATCATCTAATTTTTCATTTTCCAACTTATTGAGCATATAAGCTGCTAATAATGCGATTCCCCATGCACCACCTTCTCCTGCAGTATCCATAACAGATACTGGTGCATCTATAGCTGCTGCCATGATTTTTTGCCCTACATTTTTTGTCTTAAATAATCCTCCATGTCCCAAGATCTTATCAAGTCTTACATCTTCTTTCTTAAGAAGAATATCTAATCCTGTTTTTAGCGCACCTAATGACGTAAATAAATTAACTCTCATAAAATTAGCTAAATTAAATTTACTTTCTGGAGATCTTACAAATAGTGGACGGCCTTCTTCAAATCCAGTTATATGTTCTCCTGAAAAGTAGTTATAGGCTAATAATCCACCACAGTCTGCATCACCTTCAAGTGCTTTATTATATAAAATCGAAAATAATTTGTTCATGTCAACTTCAATACCAAGTGCTTCTGTATATTCTTTGAATAACCCAACCCATGCATTAAGATCTGATGTACAATTATTACAATGTACCATAGCTACTAAATTACCTGTAGGTGTTGTAACTAAATCTATTTCTTCGTATACTTTAGATAATTCTTTTTCTAGTACAATCATTGCAAAAACTGAAGTACCTGCTGATACATTTCCAGTACGCTTAGTAATGCTATTAGTTGCAACCATACCAGTCCCAGCATCACCTTCTGGAGGACAAAGTGGAATTCCCCATTTTAGATTTCCTGTAACATCTAAAAGTTTTGCTCCTTCTTCTGTAAGAACTCCAGCACTTTCCCCTGCAAGTAACACCTTAGGTAATATATCACTAAGCTTCCATGATAAATTTTTTGAAGCAATAATTTCATCGAACTTTTGAATCATTCTTTCATTATAATTTTTTGTTTCTATATCTATAGGAAACATTCCAGATGCTTCACCAATTCCTATAACTTTTTGACCAGTAAGCTTCCAATGTATGTATCCTTCTAATGTTGTTTGAAAATTGATATCGTCTACATGAGATTCATTATTTAAAATAGCTTGATAAAGATGGGCAATACTCCATCTTTGAGGAATATGATAGTTAAAAATCCTTGTTAATTCTTCTGATGCCTTTTCAGTAATTGTATTACGCCATGTTCTAAATGGAACTAGAAGCTCATTTTCTTTATTAAAAACCATATATCCATGCATCATTGCACTTATACCTATTGCACCAATTTTTTCAATAACTACTCCGTATTTTTCATTTACTTCATCAGCCATATTTTTATAACTGTTCTGAAGACCTGTCCAAATATCATCCAATGTATAAGTCCAGATATTATTTATATATCTATTTTCCCAGTCATGACTTCCTGAAGCTATAGGTTCATTATTTTCATTAATCAAAACTGATTTTATTCTAGTTGATCCAAATTCAATCCCAAGTGCTGTTTTACCATTAATTATTGAATTTCTTATATCATTTATTTCTAAACTCATAACATTACCTCCACTATATAACTGTTTATTTTAGTGAAAGCAAGTCATGCAAATAAATAGTTTTATTAGATGCAGACCTGCTTCAAATATATCTTTTTCTGTTCTTCCTATATCTCTTTATTACTTTACTCAATATAAGTATATCTAACTTTTATCATAAATTTAGATTTTCATATTTTTTATATCTATATTATTTTCCAGCTACTTTTAATGCTGTATTTACAACATTTTCAACAGTAAATCCAAACTGTTCAAATAACTTATCAGCAGGTCCTGATGCACCAAACGTATCAAGTGAAATAACTTCTCCATCAAGTCCTGTATATTTATGCCATCCAAATGAACTTAATGCTTCTACTGCAACTCTTGATCTAACACATTTTGGCATTACACTTTCTTTATAATCTTCATCTTGAGCATCAAACAATTCAAATGATGGAACACTTACAACTCTTGTACTTATCCCTTTTCCTTCTAATTCATCTGCAGCTTTATATATTAATTCAACTTCTGAACCTGATGCCATAAGTATTACATCTGGAGTTTCCTTAGTGCCGTCTCTTAATATATATCCACCTTTTAAAGCTTCTTTTCCGCTTTCTTTGTATAAAGGAAGGTTCTGTCTTGTTAATACTAACGATGTTGGAGTTTTTCCATTTGTTACTGCATAATACCATGCAGCTGCTGTTTCCTTAGAATCTGCTGGTCTGAAAACAGTCATATTAGGCATACTTCTAAGGGCTGCTAATTGCTCAATTGGCTCATGAGTAGGACCATCTTCGCCAACACCAATACTATCATGTGTTAAAACATATGTTACTGGAAGATTCATAAGTGCTGATAATCTCATTGCACCTTTCATGTAATCACTAAATACAAAGAATGTTGAACAATATGTCTGTAATCCTCCATGAGCTTGGATTCCATTTGTAATTGCTGCCATAGCATGTTCTCTTACTCCAAAGTGAAGATTTGAACCACTTCTGTCTTCTGCTGAAAAATCTCCCCTGCTGTCCATATTAGTCTTATTAGAAGGTGCTAAATCTGCTGATCCTCCAATAAGATTAGGAATTATTTCTGCAAGTCTGTTTATCAACATTCCAGAAGACTGCCTTGTTGCTATTGACTTATCAAAACTCCAGAATTCTTCACTTTCTAAAGCTTCAACATTAACCTTTCCACTCATCCATTCTTCATATTGTGATGCTAATTCTGGATATGCATTGTTGTATTCTTTAAATAAATCATTCCAGCTTTCTTCCTTAGCCTGTCCTTCTTTTATATATTCATCCATATTGCTGTATACTTCATCTGGAACATAAAAATCTGGTTCAGGTTTCCACCCCAGGTTTTCTTTCATTGCTCTTATATTATCTGCACCTAACGGTTCGCCGTGTGCTGAAGCTTTTCCTTGTTTTGAAGGACATCCAAATCCTATAACATTTTTAACCATGATTAATGTAGGCTTAACAACTTCAGCTTTTGCTTCATCTATTGCTTTTGAAATGGCATCAATATCATTTCCATCGGATACTTTAAGTACCTGCCATCCATAAGCTTCATATCTCTTTGCAACATCTTCTCTAAATGCAATATCAGTATTTCCTTCAATTGAAATATTGTTAGAATCATAAAGAACTATTAATTTTCCAAGTTCTAGTGTTCCTGCAAGTGATGATGCTTCTCCTGAAATACCTTCCATAAGACATCCGTCACCTACTATAGCATAAGTGTGATGGTCAACAACATTATAATTATCTTTATTGAATTTATTAGCAAGATAGCTCTCGGCCATTGCCATACCTACTGCATTGCATATTCCCTGTCCAAGTGGACCTGTTGTAATTTCAACTCCCTTAGTATGTCCATATTCAGGATGCCCTGGTGTAAGACTTCCTAACTGTCTGAAGTTCTTTATATCTTCAATTGTTAGTCCATATCCAAATAAGTGTAATAATGAATATTCAAGCATTGAACCATGGCCTGCTGATAATATGAATCTATCTCTGTTTTGCCAATTTGGATTCTTTCCATTATGGTTCATTTTACTCCATAGTGTAAAAGCCATTGATGCTGAACCAAGTGGAAGTCCTGGATGCCCTGATTTTGATTTTTCAATTGCATCTGCTGAAAGTACTCTTATTGCATTTATAGATAACTGATCTAATTCTCTACTCATTTTCTTCCTCATTTCTTAACTTATTTTTTATTTATATAAATATTTTTCAATTATGATTTTAAGATTATGGTAAAAATTTTTCTTTGAGATTATTTCCCGAATGCTGCTGCCCAGTCTGCTTTAAATTTTTCTAATCCTTGATCAGTCAATGGATGTTTGATCATCTGCTCTACTAAATTAAAAGGAACTGTTGCTATATCTGCACCTGCTTTCGCTGCTTCTATAACATGAATTGGATTTCTTACACTTGCTGCTATTATTTCTGTTTTTATTCCATGAACTGAGAATATTTCTGCAATGTCCCTTACTAAATCCATACCTATCATTGATATATCATCTACTCTTCCAAGGAACGGACTTACATAAGTTGCTCCTGCATTTGCTGCAAGCAATGCCTGAGTTGCTGAGAATATTAATGTTACATTTGTTTTTATTCCTTCTTTTGATAAAACTTTTGTAGCTTTAAGACCTTCTGCTGTCATTGGAATTTTTACTATCATATTTTTATGAATAGCCGCAATTTCTCTTCCTTCTTTTATCATTCCTTCTGCATCTTCACTTACTACTTCACCACTTATTGGACCATCAACAATTTCTGTTATTTCTTTAATAACTTCATTAAAATCTCTTCCTTCTTTTGCAACCAAAGATGGATTTGTTGTTACTCCACATATAACCCCCATTTCATTTGCTTCTCTAATATAATCTACATTTGCTGTATCTAAAAAAAATCTCATTTTACTGTTCTCCTATCTTTAAATTTATATTTAAATTTATATTTAAATTTATATTTAATTATTTTTAATTTTGACCATAATAAGCATTTACACCATGTTTTCTAAGATAGTGTTTGTCCAAAAGAATCTGATTAACACTTTCAATACTTCTATTTAAAGTCATTGTTTTATAAGCCATTTCTGCCACTTTATCTAATACTACTGCATTATAAACTGCATTGTCTGGGTCCTTCCCCCAAGTAAATGGTCCATGATTTTTAACAATTATTGCTGGAATTTCAAGAGGATTTTTTTCTCCTATTGTTTCAATAATTACATTTCCAGTTTCTTTTTCGTATTCCCCATTTATTTCGTTTTCAGTTAAATCTCTTGTACATGGAATATCTCCATAAAAATAATCTGCATGTGTAGTACCAAATGCCGGTATTGAAATCCCTGCCTGTGCAAATGTAGTTGCCCATTCAGAATGTGTATGCACAACTCCACCTATATTGGGATAGGTATTATACAGAACAAGATGAGTGGGTGTATCTGTTGATGGCTTATATTTTCCTTCAATAATATTTCCCTCTAAATCTAATATAACCATATCTTCAGCTTTCATAGTATCATAGTCAACACCGCTTGGTTTTATTACAACTAATCCTTTTTCTCTGTCAATGCCACTCACATTTCCCCAAGTATAAATTACAAGACCTTTTCTTTGAAGCTCCATATTAGCTTCATATACTTTTTTCTTTAATTCTTCTAACATATAGCATTCCCCTCTTCAATTTATATATAACTCCATATCAGTATACGGTTACACAAGCATTATATATTTGCTTAGTGATACCACAATACTGATGGATAATTATTACTTTCATTATTATTCTCTATTCCAAAGATGAAAATCCAGAAATCACATAACTTGTCGATATTATGTACGTACAAGTTCTCGTAATAAAAATTATTTAAATATTAATATATTTAAAATACATTAATGCACAATTAAAAACATATACAATTTTATTTGCTCATATCCCCTAACTATGCATTATCATATGTACTTTTTTACAATCTTTTACATGAATCTCTAACTATTAATTCTGCCGGATATATATATTGTGGCTTTTCAATTCTACCTTCAATCATATCAATAATACATTTAGCTGCCTGTCTTCCCATATCCTTTTTAGGATGTTTTATAGTTGTAAGTTTAACATCCGATGATACTGCTAAAGATGAATCATCAAAACTCACTATTGATATATCTTGTGGAACTGTAATGCCTTCTTTTCTTAAATTATTAATTACTCTAAGAGCAATCTGATCATTATAACAAACAATTGCTGTTGGTCTTTTTTCCAATTTCAATATATTTCTTACAAATTGATCAACATACATGTCTCTATTGTCAGTTATGTATTCACCAACTATTGACTTATTAAACTTTATATTATATTCATCTAATGCATTTATATAGCCTTTTCTACGTCTTTCTCCCTGCAAATCATCTACTTTTAATAATGCAGCTATATTTCTATGTCCAAGTTCTAATAAATAATGCGTTAATTTATACCCACCTTGTTCATCATCAACTATTATATAAGCAGATTCTTCTTCATCACAATTTGCATTTATTTCAATATATTTTATATTGTTTTGTTTAAGCTTATCTATACTTTCATATGACAGATTATTAATACTACTTTGCGATGGTTCAAGTATTAAACCTGAAATATCTTGATTAACTATACTTTCAAGGCAACTCTTTTCATTTTCCATATCATTATTACTACTAAACAATAATAGATTATAGCCTTTTTTTCTAAGCTCCTCTTCTATACCCGATATTATTCTTGGGAATATATAATCAGATATATATGTTGTAAGGACAGCTACATTTCTCTTTTTTTCTTTTCTATTTGAAAAGAAACTTCCCTTACCCCTTTCCTTATATATCCATCCCTCCTGTGATAAATAGTTCAACGCCTGTCTTACAGTGTGCCTGCTTACATTAAATAATGATGCTATTTCATTTTCAGATGGTAATTGTTCTCCGGCTGAAACCTTATTGCTTTCTATAAGGTTTATATAGTAGTTTTCTATAATTTCATGCTTTGTTTCAACTTGTTTCACTATAATCAACTACTTCCATCATAATAAAGTGTACTCAACTTTAATATAAATTCCAAAGTTGTATGCACTTGATGATTTGATTATATATCTAAAATATTACCAAATCAATAGTTTTTTATAAGATATTAATTATATAAAATTTATATTTATATTAACCAATATATCTTAAACCAAGATATTATCTATACTTATCGCCAAAGAATTTCCGATGAAAATTTAACTATTTTTTGAAAAAATAATTATTTCCAAAAATAACACTTGTATGCACAATAAACTTGTACTATAATCTTACTTGTACATACATGAATAATTTTTAATTAAATGTAAATGTATACTTTTTATAAATATGAGAAAGCAATAGGAGGAA
Organism: Clostridium butyricum; assembly: GCF_006742065.1. Lineage (NCBI taxonomy): Bacteria > Bacillati > Bacillota > Clostridia > Eubacteriales > Clostridiaceae > Clostridium > Clostridium butyricum. The sequence goes on from NZ_AP019716.1 coordinate 3,120,855, forward strand.
TGTATAATGTTAAAGTTAAAAAATTACGAGTTTTGGTTTGTTACAGGAAGTCAACCTTTATATGGCCCAGAAGTAATCGACCAAGTATCAGATAATTCAAAAAAGGTTGTTGAAGGATTAAATTCAAAAAAACTACCTTATAAAATTGTATTCAAAAAAGTTGTAACAGACTCAAAATCAATTCAAGAAGTATGTAATGAAGCAAATATGAATGAGAATTGTGCTGGTATTATAACTTGGATGCACACTTTTTCACCAGCCAAAATGTGGATTCATGGCCTAACTGAACTTAGAAAACCTCTACTTCATCTTCATACACAATTTAATAAAGAGATTCCTTGGGGCACAATCGATATGGACTTTATGAATTTAAATCAAGCTGCACATGGTGACAGAGAATTCGGATACATTGGTGCAAGACTTGATATACCTCGTAAAATAGTTGTAGGTCATTGGAGTGACGATTATGTAGCTGAAGACATTTCTAAGTGGATGGCTCCTGCTGTTGCTGTCACTGAAGGACGTAGTATTAAAGTTGCTCGTTTTGGAGATAATATGAGAGATGTTGCTGTTACTGATGGTGATAGAATTGAAGCTGAAATAAAATTCGGCTGGACAATAGATTACTATAGTGTTGGTGATTTAGTTAATTCAATGGAAAAAGTAACTGAAGATCAAATTGATGAACTTATGGCAATTTACTCTGATCTTTATGATATAGATCCAAAAGCTGATGTAAATTCAATTCGTGAACAAGCTAAAATTGAAATTGGTCTTAGAACATTCTTAGATAAAGGCGGATACACTGCTTTCACAACAAACTTCCAGGCACTTCATGGATTAAAACAATTACCTGGACTAGCTGCTCAGCATTTAATGGCTGAAGGATATGGTTTTGGTGCTGAAGGAGATTGGAAAACTGCTGCTTTACTTAGAGCTATGAAAATTATGGCTGAAGGAAAAGCTACTGGTTTAATGGAAGATTACACTTATAACCTTGATTCTGACAACGGATTAATTCTTGGAGCACATATGCTTGAAGTATGTCCAACACTTGCAGGAACTAAACCTGTTATTGAAGTTCATCCACTAGGAATCGGAGATAAAGAAGATCCTGCAAGACTTGTATTTAAAGGAGCTTCTGGTCCAGCTGTTGCAGCTTCATTAATCGATATGGGTAACCGTTTCAGATTAATTGTTAATAGTGTTGATGCCGTTGAAATGACTGAGGACATGCCTAATTTACCAGTTGCAAGTGTACTTTGGAAACCACAACCTTCATTAAAAGAAGGAGCTAAAGCTTGGATTATGGCTGGAGGAGCTCATCATACAAGTTTCTCATTTGCACTTACTGAAGAACAGTTAGTAGACTGGGCTGACATGGTAGGAATTGAATGTGTTGTAATCAACAATGATACTAAATTATCAACATTTAAAAATGAATTAAAATTTTCAAGCGTTGCTTGGAAATAATATACCAACAAAATAAGCTATAATGAATTAATTTATATACCCCTTAAATTAATTTATATATAAACTCCTTACAAATAAAACAGCTGTAATCACCCAATGATTACAGCTGTTTTCTCATTCAATTATTGGATGCTTTACTTCTACAATTGTAGCTTCACCATAAATGCTCTTATATTCAAGCCCATATTCATCGCCATATCTAAGTTTTATTCTTTCATTAACATTAAATATTCCATACCCAATTTTATTATCCTCGATTTTGTGGTTTATTAGATTGTTATTTATTTTTTCTAATAATTCTGACTCTATACCTTTCCCATCATCCTCTACTAAAAATACCAAGCATCCATCTTTTATTTTTCCTTGTACTACTATTTTACCATTTCCACGTTTTTCTTTTATTCCATGATAAATAGCATTTTCAACAAGAGGCTGCAATATTAATTTTATTACTTTATAATCTAAAATTTCCTCTTCAAAGTTAACTTCATAATCTAGTTTATCTTCGTAACGTATTTTTTGTATTGTCAGGTAGCTAAGTATATGATTCATCTCTTCTCTAACTGTTATTATTTCTTTTCCTTTACTAAGACTTATTCTAAGTAAATTTGTAAATGCTTCTATTATTTCTACTATTTCTTTTTCATCATTATCCTCCGCCATCCATCTTATAGTATCCAGTGTATTATACATAAAATGTGGTTTTATCTGTGCTTGAAGTACATTCATTTCAGCTATTCTTTTTTTCTTTTCTTCTATTTGAACAAGATTCATAAGATTATCAATTTCTTTAACCATTGTATTAAATGAATTGCCTAACTCTCCAATTTCATCATTATACTTAGTCTTAAAATAAACTGTTAAATCTCCTTCTTGTGCTGTTCTCATAAGTTTCTTTAGCTTCTGAATCGGCTCAACTATTGTTCTAGTAAACATTATAGCTAAAATTATGGATATAACCATTCCTAATATACCCACACATAAAGACTGAATTTGTATATCCTTTATCACATGAAGACTTTCCTTTTCTGGAAATACTCCTATAGTCTGCCATCCACTATAATCTGATACTACTTTAGTAAGCTGGTAATTTTCTCCTTCAATCTTTTTTATTATTATATTATTATCTATATCTTTTAACCATTCATTATCTATTCTATATACAATTTTATTTACTGGAGTATACACCACATTATCTTCATCATCCATAATATATATAAATCCTGCAGTACCAGGTTTTGCATTCTCAATTACATTCCTTATTACATCTAACTTTACATCAACAAGTATAACCCCTATAATTTCTTTACTTTTATTATCTACTATTGCTTTAGACATGGAAAAAACCTCATCAGCAGGATACTTAAATATATTATTTATATTTCTTCCTACTGGTTTTATTTGAATATACGTTTTCTCTGGATCACCACAGGAATTCTTATACCACTTCTCATTTAATAATGAATCTCTTGATACTTTGTTCATAACATCACTTATATATCCACCAATTCTATTTACTATCATTATTCCTGCAATCTCTTGATTAAGACTTGTACAATTATATAAGGCGTCATATGCGCAATCTTCTAAATCGTCATTATCTAATTTATTATCTTCAAGAAATTCTAAAATACGTGGATCCTTTGATAAATAGTTAATCATCTTTTCAGTATCTTTCACATAAAAATCGATATTATTATTTATTTGAGTAATTATTTGATTCGTATTTTCATTTTGTGAACTATTAATAGATTTTCTATAAGACATATTTCCCCATGCTGTTATTGTTATAGTTAGCAGTAAAATAATACCTAAAAAATATATTATAAGTTTAATACCTATACTCTTATTAAAAAAATATGTTTTTAACTCTTTTAACATTCTCCCTCCCAATTATTAAGTACTATATTAAATTGTACTTTCTTCTATTATTACTAAATTCTACTATTTTATTTAATTTAATTCAACTTATATAAATCTGCTCTTATCTATTAAAATAAGGTGTAGAATTTTTATAGTAAAATTCTACACCTTATTTTCTAATAAACACACTCTAACTATCAGGCTATACTAGTTTTGCCTTTTTCATCATATATTACTATTACTCTTTGTAATACTATGAATATGAATAGTAACATACCAACAGCAATCTTAGTCCACCAAGAATTTAATGTTCCATCAAACATTATAAGACTTTGAATAATCCCTGTTGTTAATACACCAAATAATGGTCCTATAATATTTCCACTACCTCCAGTTAATAATATACCTCCAATTACACAAGCTGCTATTGCATCCATTTCCATACCATTGCAGTGTAATCCATATCCTGAAAGTGTATATATAGTGAATAATAATCCACCTAATGCTGAACAGAATCCACTGAAAGTATAAACAAGAACTTTAGTCTTTGAAACCGATAATCCCATTAATTTAGCTGAGTTTTCATTTCCACCAATTGCATATACAGCTCTACCAAACTTAGTATACTTTAACATGTATATTGCTGCTAATAACACAATCAAGCTTATAACAACATTTACTGATATAAATGTTTTTGGTAATATTGGTATTCTCATAGATGAAATTTTACAAAATAGCGGATTATCTATGATTATTGTATCTATACTTATAATGTAACTTGAACCTCTAGCAAAAAACATTCCTGCAAGAGTCACTATCCATGGATGTAACTTAAACTTTTCTATTAAAAATCCTTGAACTGTACCAAATACTATTCCTACTAAAAGAACTATACCTATTACTAATACAGGATTTACACCCTTTTGTAATAAACTAGCTGTAATCATACTCACAAATGCAATCATTGCACCAACTGAAAGATCAATTCCTCCAGTTAAAATTGCTACAGCTTCACCAATCGCTACTACAATCAAATAAGCATTATCAATAAATAAATTAGCAAAGACCTGAGTTGTACAAAAGCCTCTATATAAAACTGACCCTATTATAAATAGTAATGCAAATAATCCTATAGTCGCATAAATTGCTATATAATCTTTATTTAACTTAAACTTCTTTTCTTTCTTTATTGCAGTATTCATGCTTCAGCCACCTTTCTTTCCTCTACCTTTGATTTAGAGGATTTTTTCATATTAAGCATTTTCCTAAATTCTGCTGATTGAATTATACATACTGCTATAACAACAATAGCTTTAACAACTTGTGTTATTTCAGGTGGCACACCTAAGCTATAAATTGTTGTTGTTAGAGTTTGAATAAACAGTGCCCCAACTATAGTACCACCTAAGTAGAATCTACCTCCTGCCATTGATGTTCCACCTATAACTGTTGCAAGTATAGCATCTAATTCTAACCATAATCCTACATTATTAGCATCTGCACTTTTTATATTAGCACAAAGAATTATCCCTGCTATTCCTGCTAGGATTCCACATATAATATATAATGATAACACTACTCTTTTCGATTGTAGTCCTGCATATTTACATGAGTTACTATTTACACCTATAGATTCAATAAATAATCCTAATGCAGTTTTTCTAATTAGTAAATACATCCCTATTGAAATTATAGCTACAATAAATATAGCAACTGGAAGAACTATATATCCTGTTCCTAAAAATATAAAACTCTTATTTGTAAAAGTTAATATTTGTCCACCAGTAATTAATTGTGCAATACCTCTTCCTACAATATATAGGATTAATGTTCCTACCATTGGCTGAACTCCTATATATGATACTAAAAATCCATTCCATACACCACATAAAAGACCTGCTGCAATACCCACTATTACTGCTGTTGGTACTGAACCACCAGCAACTATAACTGTTGCAGACAGCGCTGCACTTATTGCTATAATAGATCCTACTGAAATATCAATACCTTGTGTCGCAATTACAAGAGTCATTCCTAATGATACTAAAATAAGAGGAGCTGCACGATTTAATATATCTATTGTGTTTCCGAATAAATGTCCATCTTTAATACTTATACTCAAAAAGCTTGGTGTCATAATGAAATTAAATAAAAGTAATACTAACAAACTGATTAACGGCCAGAAAATTTTAGAACTATAGAACTTTATAAATATATTTTCTTTTTTAGCTTCACTCATTTAAACTGCCTCCCCTGCTATAGTCTTCATAATATTAGCTTCTTCTATTTCTTCACCAACCAGCTCTCCTATTACATTTCTATCTCGTAATACAATTACTCTATCACAGCATTTTACTATTTCAGGTAATTCAGACGAAATAAATAATATAGTCATACCTTGCTTAGCTAAAGCTAATATTAATTCTGTTATTTCATTTTTAGCTCCAATATCTATTCCTCTTGTTGGTTCATCTAATATTAAGAACTTTGGTTCTGTTGCAAGCCATCTTGCAAGTATTACCTTCTGCTGATTCCCACCACTTAAATTACTTATTTTTTGTTCCATACTTGGAGTTTTAATTTTAAGTAAATCAATATATTTTTGTGCAATTTCTTGCTGCTTTTTCATAGGTATATATTTAAATATCCCTTTATTACCTTGTAATGCTAAGATAATGTTTTCCCTTATAGTTAAATCTCCTATAATTCCTTCAATTTTTCTATCCTCCGGACAGAATCCAAATCCTTCTTGAATTGCTTTCTTTGGATAAATATAAGAATATGATTTTCCATTAATCTTTATTGTTCCGCTTGTAGCTTTATCTACTCCAAATATAACTTTAGCACATTCACTTCTTCCTGATCCAAGCAGACCTGCAAATCCTATAACTTCACCTTTTTTAATTATCACCTTAAAAGGATTTATTGAACCTAATCTTCCAAAATTATCTGTACTCACTATTTCTTCAGTCAAATTTTTATTTTCTTCTTTTTTTATTCTTGTAGTTTTTTGAATTTCACCATAATCTTTTCCTATCATTTTAGAAACTAATTCAATTCTTGAAAGCTTATCTGCATCATATGTTCCAACAAGTTCTCCATTTCTTAAAACTGTAAGTTTATCTGAAACCTCATATACTTGATCCAAAAAATGAGTAACAAATATTATTGACATTCCTTCTTCCCTAAATTTCTTCATTATTTTAAATAACTGTTTTACTTCATGATCATCTAAACTTGATGTAGGTTCATCAAGTATTAAAATTCCTTTAGAAATATCTACTGCACGGGCAATTGCAACCATCTGCTGTATTGCTACTGAATAATTGCTTAATTGTTTTTTTACGTCTATTTCTAAATTTAGTCTTTCTTTTAATAATTTACTTGAATCCTCATTCATCTTTTTCCAGTTTATACATCCATTCTTCATAGGTTCACGACCTATAAATATATTTTCAGCAACTGTTAAATTAGGACATAAATTAACTTCTTGATAAACTGTACTTATTCCATAGTTTTGAGCTTCTTGCGTACATGATATCTTTATTTGTTTTCCCTTTAATGCTATTGTTCCTTCATCTATTTCATATACTCCTGTAAGTACCTTTATTAGTGTAGATTTTCCTGCTCCATTCTCACCCATGAGTGTATGAATTTCACCTTTTCTAAGTGTAAAATCAACATTTAATAAAGCTTTAACTCCTGGAAAAAACTTACTTATTCCTTTCATTTCTAAAACTATATCTGAATTACTCATTAATATCACTCCCTTTATCAACTTGTACGTACTAATTAACTGTAAACATAAGAGCATAGATTCATAATCTTCTGCTCTTATGTTTCTTTAAATATTAATATTGTCTATTTGGTAATTCAGTTGCTGCATCCTTTTGTAAGAATGTGCTTTCATTAGACTTAATATTTCTTTCAACTTCTTCACCTTTTAATATCTTTTGAGCAACTTCTAATAATTGAGGTCCTAATAATGGGTTACATTCAACAATTGCATTAGACTTGCCTTCAGCCATTAATTCAAACATATCTTTAATACCATCACATGAAATAATGTATATATCTTTACCTGGTTGTAATCCATATTCTTCAATAGCTTGAATAGCACCTACTGCCATATCATCATTATGAGACCATAATACATTAATATTTGCTCCATCTGATTTTAAGAATGCTTCCATAACTTCTTTACCTTTTGCACGAGTAAAGTCTCCTGTTTGTGATTTTATAATCTTATAGTTTGGAGCTTTTTCTTCAATTACAGCATTAAATCCTTTTTGTCTTCCAACCATAGCTGTTGATCCTACTGTTCCTTGAAGTTCTGCAATGTTTAATGTAGCATCTGCACCAAATTGATCTATTACTATTTGAGCTGCCTTTCTACCTTCTTCTTCCATGTCTGAACCTAAGAAGCATTTATAAAGTGATTCATCTGAAACTTGTACACTTCTATCTACAATAACAACTGGAATATCTGCATCTTTTGCTTCTTGTAATACTGTATCCCATCCTGTTTCAACAACTGGATCTAATGCTATTAAGTCTACTTTTTGAGCTATAAATGATCTAATTGCTTTTATCTGATTTTCTTGTTTTTGTTGTCCATCTGAGAATTTCAAATCAAAATTTGAATCTAATGTAGGAATAGATTTAATAGAATCTGTTTCAGCAGTTCTCCATCCACTTTCAGCACCAACTTGTGCAAAACCAATTACTTTCTTTCCACCTGCATCTGCGCTTCCACTTCCACTAGCTGATCCTGAACTAGTACTTGCTGCTCCACCACACCCTGAAAGCATCCCTATACACAAAACTGTACTTGCTACTAATGATAACACCTTTTTAAATCTCATTTTAATTTCCCCCTTTAAAATAATAAATGTTAATGATTTCGTTTTCATGAGTTTATTATATATCCTAGGTCATATTTTGTATTTATACAAATCAGCACTTTTGTATACTTTTCTGATTTTTAGTAATTATATTTATTTTAAAGAGTCTTTAGTTATCTTATTACATTCTAATAGTATCTTTTTAGGAATGTCCTGTTCTTTATTCAATATCTTTATTGCATACTGGATAGCTTCTTTCCCTCCTGTTTTGCATGTAAATGTGCCTTCTAATATTCCATTTTTAACAAGTTCTATTCCGCCTTCTTCACCTTGAAGACCATCTACCCCTATTATTTTTACATCATTTTTATTCATACTCTTTAATGCATAATAAGCTCCTAATGCCATATAATCACTATGTGCAAAAATCACATCTATATTTTGATCCTGCTGTAATATTTCCTGAAGCTTATCTTGTGACTCATTTTTTTGCCAATTAGCTACTATTGTTCTATCTATTGAAATATTATCATGCTTTTTAAGTACCTCTTTAAACCCCTCTGTCATTTCTCTATCTGGACTAGAATTAAGTAAACCTTGTATTTCTACTACCTTTAACTTTTTATTATCTGCTAAGTCAGCTACTAACGCTCCTGCTTGTTCACCTATTGACTTTATATGTGAACCTATATAAAGAGTATAATCATAGCCTTCAACAGCTCTATCTAAAACTATTACAGGTATAGTCTTATAGGCTTCTTTTACTTTTGGAGTCAATTCAGTAGAATCATTTATAGACACTATTAATAAATCCACCCCAAAATCAATTAAATCATTTATATCTCGTTTTTGTTTTTCCGTATCTCCTCCTGCATCTTTATATATTACTTGAACATCACCATGTTTTTTTGATTCCTCTTCAATTTCACTATTCATATAAACTCTCCAAGGTTCATATAAATTTGCCTGAGACATTCCTATTAGAATTTTTTTATTTTTACCAACTTGAATTTTATTGACATATACACTGAAAGTAACTATAGAAAGTATAAAGATTATTATAAAAAAAATATATATTATTCTTTCTTTTATTTTCATAACTATTTCCCTTTCTTATATTCTGTTGGAGAAATACCTGTTATTTTTTTAAATGCTCTGCAAAAATAGTGTTGATTACTATATCCAACTAATTCTGCTACGTCATAAATTTTTATACTTGGGTCCTTCATGATATTCATTGCTTTTTCTATTCTCGTATTTGTCAAATAATCTATAAATGATAATCCAGTTTCTTTTTTTAATATCTTACTTAAATAGGAAGATGTAACTTCTAATTTATCTGATATATCATTTATGTTTAAATCATTATAATAATAATTTCCTTGAATATAATTTACTGCTGATAAGACCAGAGATGAAAATTCATTTTTATTTTTTATCTTATTTTTAAGTTTAAAATGTAAATCTTTTGCTTTTAAAATCCCATCCTCTGTATTATCCTGTTCAATTATCACATCACACTTTAAATATGTCTTTATTTTTGATTCTATTTCATTCTTAGTTTTAATCCAATATTTTATATCTATCTTATTTATGAGAAGTATGATGTTCTTATTATCATCACTAAATACAATAATTGATTCTGATTCTTTAAAAATTTCTTTAAGCATATTTCCTATAGCATATTCAATTAATTCTGTATTCCACTTATTATTCATAATATTAATATTTAATTTATCAATTATTTGTATTATAATAATCCCTACGCTATTACCGAACTTAATATTAAAATATTTCATTTGTTTTATCATTTCATCATCATCGATCTTATTTTGAAACCATTCAACAAAAAAATTTCGCTTTAATTGATCCATGTTTTCATGAAGCTGTTTCTTTACCCACTGTCCATATTTATTTTCTTCATCATTAATTCTTAACTTTAATACTGCTTTAGTTATTATACTTTCCATATTTTCTTTACTTACTGGTTTTAAAATATAATCAAATACATTTAATTTTAAAGCCTTTTGTGCATATGAAAAGTCATCATATCCACTAATAATTATTATAATAAAGTTTTTATTTAAATCTTTTAATTTTTCTAACATATTTAGCCCATTTAAAAATGGCATATTAATATCCAACAGAATAATATCAGGTTCTTTTTCTATTACTAACTCTAAAGCCGTTTCCCCATCTTCCGCTTCTCCTGCTATTTCAATATGAAACTTGTTCCATTCAAGAATTTTTCTTAATCCTCTTCGTATTTTAGGTTCATCATCTGCAATAATTAACTTCCACATAACCTTTCTCACTCCTACTTTTATTAATACGCTTTATTAAACAAATAATTATCACACAACACCCTTTAAATTGAATTTTTTACAATATATTACTTATTATATTTTATCAGAAATAGTTTTCTTTTGCTTGTTTTTCTCTCTAATTATTTATTGTACGTACAATATTATTGCATTATAATACTCGTTCATAATCTATTCAATATATAAATTTAGGAGGTATTATTAATGTCAATAAGTAAAAAGTTATTTGATACAATAAATAATAATGAAAAAATATATATCTACACTTTAGAAAACTCAACTAAAATTCATATTAAAAATTCAAATTATGATGGGACAATAGTTTCATGTATGGTTCCTGATAAAAGTGGAAATTTAATAGATGTTTTACTTGGTTACGACAATCTGAACAGCTACTTAACTGGAGTGCATTAATATGACGTTTTGGTAATAAAATTAAACACGGAAAGTTTAATCTCAATAATAAAGAATACTCACTTCCAATTAATGATGGGACTAATCATCTTCATGGTGGACATGGCTATGATAAAGTAATCTGGAATGATGAAATAAAAAATCATAATTGTTTAAAATTATCATACTTCAGTAATGATGGTGAAGAAGGTTATCCATGAAATTTAAATATTAAAGTGGAATATACATTAGGAAATTATAATTCTTTAGAAATTCATTATTCATCTGTAAGCGATTCAGATACTATAATCAACCTTACCAACAATTTTTATTTTAATTTATCTGGACATGAATCTGGCAATATATTAAATCAAATAGCTGCTCAAGCACTTTCTGAAGATACAGGAATAGTTATTGATATGTATACTACACAGCCTGGAGTTCAATTTTATAGTGGCAATTTCCCTGATGGTACTGATATAGGTAAAAATATGAACATACAACTATTTATAAATTTTCTAATTTATAAATCAATAAAAAATTCCGAGGTTTAAAAAATAAATCTCAGAATTTTTTATTAATTTATTTACATTTTTTATTATCCTCAACAGCTCTATTTATAGCTTTTGCTACACCTAGATTATCATTTGTATCTGTTATATATTTAGCTATTTTCTTTATTTCTGGGACCGCATTTTCCATAGCTACACTTTCCTCAAAAACTTCAAACATAGAGTAATCATTAAAGCTATCTCCAAGAACCATAACTTCACTTTTATCAATGCCCATTTTTTGTGCAACTTTTGCTAAAATTATACCTTTTTGTGCTGTCATATGAGTCACTTCAATATTATCAACAAATGATGATGAAACAGCAATTCCTGTAAGTTTTCCTATTTGACTCTTCATTTCATTTATCAATTCAATATCACTATGAAAAGCAACAAACTTTCTTATTTCTATTCCACTATTTAAAAACTCTTCAATGTTATCTATGTATTTAAGCTGAATAAAATATGGCTGTTTTTTAGCTTCCTCTGTTGCCTCATCTAATGTCATATTAGGATTAAAAGACATTGTTCTATATGTCATTTCTTTTAATGCTTCTTCTTTTGTATCACTCGTATAAACACCTTTATCTGTAAATATTCTAGCAGATACTTTATTTTTATTAAGTATCTCTATAATTTTAGATGCTATTTCTATGTCTATATTTATTACCTCAACAATATTTCCATCTTCATCTCTATACTCAGCTCCATTCATAAGTACACACTGACATCTTATATTATGTTTTTTTAGAAATGGCTCTACATTGTCATACTCTCTCCCAGTAGAAATTGCAAATATAATCCCTGAATTTTCAGCATTTCTTATAGCTTCTACACTCTCTTTTGCAATTTCATGCTTGCTATTTAATAATGTTCCGTCCATATCTGATGCAATAAGTTTAATCAAATGAAATCCACTCCTCTGTTTATTATATGTAATATTTTATTAAATCTTCTCTTTACTATTTTATCATATTTTCATTTATATTATCAGAATTAGTGTATATAGTTAATGTTAACTTTATGCACTAGTGATATAATATATGAAACTATCATATTTGAGGGGGTAAATATTTTGACATACAATATAAACTTAATCAAAAATATAGACTACACACCAACATACTGGTCTGGAGGAATGGCATCTGAACTTATTACATATCCAATAGATTCTTCATTTGCAAATAGAGATTTTTTATGGAGAATAGGATGTGCCAAAATAGATATTGATACTTCGATCTTCAGTAATCTTCCATCCATAAAAAGACACCTTATGGTAACAGATGGAGAAATGATATTAACTCACAAAGAAAAGTATTCTAAATTATTAAAAACTTTTGATCAAGATTTTTTTATGGGAGATTGGGACACATCAACTGAAGGACGATGTTCTGTTCTTAACTTAATGACTCAAAAAAACTATGATGGAACATTGACACATATAAATCTAATCAATAATAATATTATTAATATTAACTATAGTCATCCTGAAAATAGTACTCTTATTTCAATCTGTATACATTCTTTAAAAGAACATATTCTATGCGAAATAGACTCACAAAAATTTCACATAGAACAAGGGGATTTATTGTGTATAAATATATCAAATCAAGATATACTGCCTGAAATAAAATTAAAATCAGATAATACTTATGATGGATCAGATATAATTATATGCACAATATTCAAAAAATAATTTATTATTATCTGAATTGAAATTATACTAATATACTTATCTAAAACTTATAAAAATACATCCCGAATCTTTAATAATTCGGGATGTACTCTATTTATTTCTAATTAACCTGCAAATGTTTGTGTACCCATATATTTTCCATTACCTAAAAGTACACCTATACCAACTTTAGTATATGAAGGATTCATCATATTTTCTCTATGTCCTGCTGAATTCCACCATTGGTTAAATAGTTCTACTGGATCATTTGTATTGTATGCTATATTTTCTGCTGTAGAATTATATTTATATCCTATTGTGTTAAGCCAGTTAGTCCATTTAGTTCCATCTGGATTCACATGATTGAAGTAACCATTCTGTATCATATGATTACTTTTATATCTTGCAACACTTTGCAATGTATAATCTATTGATAATGGTTTTAAACCTGCTTCTGTTCTTTTTGCATTCATAAGCTCAAGTATTTTGCTTTCTGCATTGCTTTGTACTGTAACACTATATTTTTCTGATAATTGAGGTAATCCACTAACTGTTACACTATTGTCACCAGATGATACATTATTTGATGTTGAATTGTTTACAGTTGAATTACTATTTGTTGACGAACCTTTATCAGTTTCAGTAGCAGTAGGTTTGTTCGTACTTCCACTGTTGCCAGTTGATTCAGTTTTATTTGAATTTTCATTAGGTTTTATCAAATTATTGTTTGAGTCAAATCCCTTATCAACTTTAGGTGTTTCACCACCTGAAACTTGACCATTTATATTACATTGATAATTTTTATTTCCTATCTTAACACTACCTGTTTGCATTACTCCTGATTTATTTAGACAATAAACATTTCCTGAAATCTTTAATATGCCAGTCTGCATTGCTCCCGTATTATCAGCATAATACCACTTTCCAGCATCATTTATCCAACCTGTTTTCATTTTTCCGTTATTATCAAAGTAATACCAGATATTTGATATATTTTTCCAACCCTTAACTGGAGTGTTTCCTATACAGTAGCTCCATGTGGAATCTGATGATTGTTTCCAATTTGAAGATACTTCTTTTTCAAGTGCCGATACTCCTAATGGTGCCATAGTACACATTGTTGCCGCTATAATACCTGCACTTATCATCTTTTTCAAAAATGTCTTTTTCATTAGTTTTTCTCCTTTTTGCGTCTTTTTAGCTTTTACTTTCATTTACTCCTTTTTATTTAATTAATTTTCATTTATTGAAGTTTTTTGAAGTAGCTATGTGTAATATAGTAACATGTATTCGACACTTTTCAACACTTAATAATCTTTATATAATTTTATAAGTTTAGATTATCTATAAATAACTCTGTATAACTATACAATCCGTGTAATTCCTATATGATATTGTCCAATCCTTCTAATAGTAAGGGGTACCCCCTACAATATTTTTTCTAAAACATTGATATTTTAGACTAGTCAAACCCTCTTCATTTCTTCATTATCCTTTATATTCCATTTATTTTTATATATTTATAATTCTATATATGCATATTTATTTTTAAATACTGAATTTTAATTCTTACTCCTTAAATTTATTTAGACTATAAATTCTATTACTATATATAATCCTTTCATAACCATTATCATCTAATTTGTCCCTAGATGATAATTTTTTTCATATACTAAAATGCAGAACATTTTCAGGAGTTTTTATAATGTACAAAAAAGGAGACTTCCACATACATTCAACTGCATCAGATGGCAATTGCACCCCTAAGGAGGTTGTAAATATAGCAAAAAAAAGAAATGTTGATATAATATCTTTGACTGATCATAATACAACACAGGGATTAAACGAGGCAATATCATATGGTAATAATATAGGTATAAAAGTTATTCCCGGTGTAGAATTATCAACTCGATACAATAATACGAGGGTTCACATTTTAGGTTACTTTAAAGATGAAAGCTATAACGATGATCTTCTTATTCATATTTTAAAGTGTGTAAAAAGTCATAAGATAGGTGAAATAAAAAAATGTCTACATGGATATATTAAAACGTATTATAGACGTGATAACATATGTGTTGAAAACGGCATTGAAATACTAAGATTTTTTGGTGCTAATGTTGTTTTAGCTCATCCTGTATTGTTACCAACAGATGACTTTAAAGAAATAATAAAACTTGGTTTTGATGGCATTGAAGCAAAATATTTTTCTAACACTGAAAAAGACACACGCTTTTTTATAAATATTGCAAAAGAAAAAAATCTATTTTATACAGCCGGCTCGGATTTTCATATATTTAACGAAAAACATAGAGCTCATGGAATTATAGGTGATGTATACTTAAATAGTTCTGAAATATTAGATTTTTTAACAAGAGCAGAACTTTCTCATCTATAAAAAAATTACTACATAACACAAATAAAATGTGCTGTGTAGTAATTTAAACATACTATTAAACCATTAACTTAACAACTTCCTTACAGTACTACTAATTTATTAATAATAATATTTCATCTCCATAAGCTTTTATTTTCTTTTCGCCAACACCACGTATTTCCATTAATTCTTGAATACTTTTAGGCTTAGTATTGCATATTGCAGTCAAAGTTGCATCTGAAAAAATTATGTATGGTCTTATATTCTCTTTATAAGCTTTCATTTTTCTCCACTGTTTTAATTTATCAAATAATTCCTCATTTAAAACCGGCTCATCTTCATCAATAATTTTAAACATAACATTTTCTTTTCCTTTTAATACATTCATTGATCTTGCGTTGAGTTTAAGCATAGAATAAGTTCCTTCTTTAAGTCCAACATATCCTTCTTCTAAAAGACTTTTTATTAAATTTTTAATAAATCCACTACCATACTCTTTCATTATTCCATAAGTAGTAACTGTATCTAATTTATTTTGTATTATTTTAGGACCTTTAAATCCTCTTAGAACATCAATTAACACTGAAATCCCAAATTTTTCACGAGTTCTAAATACAGTAGACAATATCATCTGAGTTTCTTTTGTAAAATCTTTTAGTTCTGAATCATTTAAACAATTCCCACAATTATTGCAATAATTTAATTTTCGTTCATTCCCAAAATAGTTTAATATAAATTTTCTGTAACAATCATTAAGATTACAGTAATCAATCATAGATTGAAATTTTCTAAGTTGAACTTCTCTTCTGTTCATTGCTGAACTTTTATTTATTATGTATTCTACCCTGCTTATATCACTTTCTGAATAAAATAAATAGCATTTGCACAGTTCTCCATCTCTACCACCTCTACCAATTTCCTGATAATAAGATTCTATATTCTGTGGAATAGTAAAATGTACTATATATCTTATATTAGATTTATCTATACCCATTCCAAAAGCATTTGTCGCTACTATTATATCTATTCTTTCATATAAAAAATCTTCCTGATTTTCTTCTTTTATATCATCACTTAAGCCACCATGATATTTTCCAACATTATATCCCAAATCCTTTAGATAATGGTGAAGCATATCCACTTCTTTTCTTGATGAGCAATATATTATTCCTGATTTTTCTTCATTCTCTCTTATTATATCTTTTAGTTCTTCAAGTTTATCTACTTCTTTTAAAACAGCAAGTCTTAAATTTTCTCTATTTATATCACCCTTATATGTATAAGGATTTCTTAATCCTAATAAATTTATAGAATCCTCAAGAACTTCCTGAGTAGCAGTGGCAGTGAATGCAGAAATAACTGGCTTGCTCTTTAATATATCACAAAATTTTGAAATTCCTATATAACTCTTTCTAAAGTCATGTCCCCATTGTGATACACAATGAGCCTCATCTATAGCGATTTGAGAAATATTAATATCTTTAATCATATCAAAAAACATTTTAGATTCTAGTCTTTCCGGTGAAACATATATTATCTTATATTCTCCTATAGATGCTTCAAAAAGTATTTTTTTTATTGTTTCCAAATTCTGAGTACTATTTATATAAGCTCCTTTAATTCCTGAACCTATTAAGTTATCAACTTGGTCTTTCATTAATGATATTAATGGTGATATTACAATTGTAATACCTGAAAATAGTATTGCAGGAATCTGATAGCATAGTGATTTTCCTCCACCTGTTGGCATTAAACAGAAAGTATCTCGACCACTTAAAATACTTGTAATAATTTCATACTGTCCACCTCTTAAAGTATCAAAACCATAATATTTTTTTAGTGCATAAAAAATTTTTTCTCTATTATTCAATGCTCTTTACCTTTCCTATTTTATACTCTTATAATATGGATTCTATTTAATATCTAGTAAATTTACATTTCATTATTTATGTATATAATTTTCTATTATATAGTATATACCAACTTTTTAGGTTCTTAAACACTTAAGCCATATATTTACTATATAAAAATAATTTATTAAACAATATTTAATCACAAAATTATCCTTAATATATAAGTTTATATAAAAACAAAACAGAACTAATAATACTACAATAGTTCTGCTTTATTTATATATTTAAATTTATAAAATCTCTAATGAATTTTTCTATAATTCAAACTTATTTAATTTTTCCTTTAGATTTTCTGCAATTCCATCAAGCTTGTCAGCATATTCTGTAAGTTCATCCATTGTTGCAGTAACTTCTTCTGCTGATGCTGTTACTTCTTCTGATACTGATGCTACATCTTGAGATATAACAGAAATATTATCTATTTCTTTTTTAACATTTTCCTTATCGTTATTCATTTTATCTGTTAAATTACTTATATATCTAATTGCTTCTACTAAAGGCTCTATAGATTCAGCTATTTCGATAAAAATATTTTTCGTATTGTTGATAGATTCATCTTGTTCATTTAAAATATTAACCGTTTCTTCCATACTATCAACAAATCGTATGGATTTCTGATTTACTTCCTTTATTATACTTTTTATTTTATCTGTTGAATCCTTAGATTCTTCTGCAAGTTTTCTAATTTCTTCTGCAACAACTGCAAATCCTTTTCCTAGCTCACCAGCTCTTGCTGCTTCTATGGATGCATTAAGTGCAAGAAGATTTGTCTGTTCAGTTATACCTGAAATAACATCAGATATTTGATTAATATTCTTTATGCTGTCAGTCATTTCTTTCACATTACTGCTAGATTCTTGAGTATTTTGTTTAGTTACCACAGATTTTTCTATAAGTAAATTTAAAACTTTTAATCCATCATCACTTAACTTATCTGTTACTTCTGATAAATTTAATATGTTGTTTATATTTTTATCCACATCATCAATTCTATTTGATAATCCATCAACAGTATTAGTTACATTACTAATTGCTGTTGCTTGATCTGTTGATCCATTTGATACTTCATTTATAGCATTTGCCACTTCTGAAACTGCAGCATGAGTTTCTTCCGACATAGATGCAATTCCAGATGCTGAATCATACATTTCTTCACTTGTAGAGTCAATTTCCTTTAATAATCCTGAAATACTATCTAATGCTGTATTTAAATTTTCTGCTAGTTCTTGAATTTCATCCTTCGATGAAACCTGTATTCTCTCTCTTAAATTACCAGTAGCAATTTTTCTAACACCTATATTTATCTTTTTAATTTGCTCTGTTATTGTTTTAGTCAAAATCAAAGATGCAATAATTCCAAGAGTAAAAAATACTGCTACAGCAATAAATATTGTATTTTTTATAGAAGAAAGATGCTCTGTTATTTCCTTTTCTTCAACAAATCCAACTATTCTCCACCCAGTTTTTTCATCTATAGTCTGCAATACAAATGTTAATTCTCCATTATTAGTCCATTTTGTATTTTCTTGATTACTGTTCTTTAAAGCATCCCAAAATTCAAATCCACTTAAATTTTCGCCAAATGTTTTATTTTTTTCATTATTAATTACAATATTACCATTATTATCAGCAATAACAATATATCCATAATCTAACAATGATACATCATGAATATATGTTTCAATTTCACTTAAGTTAATATCTATTCCAACAACACCAATAAATTCTCCATTATATCCTGTAACTGCTTTAGATATAGTTAGTACATTATTACCTGTTACTGCATCTACATATGGTTCACTATATATGAATTTATCAGTATTTTCTTTAGCTTTTTTATACCAATCTTTATCTCTAAAGGATAATTTACTCTCATCTGTTATTTCACTATCTATAATCACAGCTCCATGCTCTGCTGAATAATATACATTATCAATTCCACTCAAGCTTTCTTTGATTGATTTTAAAGCATACTGTACATACTGCTGTGTTTTTTTATAATCTTGAGCAGGATCTTCTAAATCTTTTATATCTACATTTTTATTTAATATAGTTAATTCTTGTGTCATTTTATTTAAATATTCTGAAAATCCCTTATCTGCTTGTTTAAGAATTTGTAAACTTGTTATTTCCAAATTATTTTCCATTGCATTTTTAGATTTTTTATGAGAAATATATCCAACAAAAAATAGTGATAAAAGTAATATAACTACATTTGTTAATGCCATTTTAACAAATATTGTTCTTCTTTTTTTATTGCTTACCATTTCTTCCTCCCCATTGACTTAGTTTTAACTTCCTGTTTGATTATACTAGTATTTTTTACATTTTTCTATATTTTTTTCTTGTTTTTACCGTATTTTTCACCTCCTGCAAATTTCTTTTTAGTATTTTTCATTGAAAGTATGATAAATTACAACTATTGTTAATAATTAATACTATTATATAATATTAATTATCAACATGAAACCCAATAAAAAACTCCCTATGAAAAATATAATCATAGAGAATTTTTATAGATTTATTTTAGTTTAAAAAATAAGTCTTTTAGTTCACTTGTGGCTTTATATATATCCTTTTGTGATATTATAGCTGAAACTATTGCAAGTCCATCAATATCAGTGCCATTGAAATCAGTTATTCTTTCTTTATTTATCCCACCAATAACAACTATAGGAATTGATATATTTTCTCTTATCTTTTTAAGTTCATCCATACTTGTATGCTTTGCATCTTTCTTTGTTCCAGTTTCATACATAGCACCAACACCAATATAATCTGCTCCGTCATTTTCAGCCTTAATTGCATTTTCTAACGTTCCTGCTGAAACACCTATAATTTTATCTTCACCAATTACTTTTCTTACAACAGAACAAGGAAGATCACTTTGCCCAATATGTACTCCGGCAGCATCTACTGCTAAGGCAATATCAAGTCTGTCATTAATTAATAACGGCACATTATATTTATCCGTTATTCTCTTTAAATTTATTGCAGTATTATAAAAATCTAAAGAAGAACAATCCTTCTCTCGTAGCTGTACAAGGGTACATCCACCTTTTATAGCTTCTTCTACTGCTTCCTCTAATGTTTCTGTACTCATTAAATCTCTATCTGTTACTAAATAAATACTATAATCAATTTTAGGTTTCATATTACATACTCCTATCAAATTATATATACAATTATCTTACTTTTTATAAACAATTTATTATTTAATTTTACTTCTTTTTAGCAAATCTTCTTCATCTAAATTACTTACTGCATCTATTATTGCCATATGAAAACTTCCAAGACCTATACTTCCAGCTCTTTCTTCTGCAATTTCTCCACAGATTCCCATAGATACTATTCCTGAAACAGCAGCTATAAATAAATCTTCTTTTGTTTCGCAAGCTCCTAAATACCCACCAACTAAAGCTGTGGTCATACATCCAGTCCCTGTAACATTAGAAAGCATTTTTGTTCCATTTTCTATGGTAACAGATTTTTCTCCATCAGAAACTATATCACATACTCCAGTTATAGCTACTGTACAATTAAATCTCTTCGCTAAAGATTTAGCTACTCTTATGCCTTCATCACTATCACTTTTTAAATCTGACTCTGATGCATCCACACCCTTTGTTTCAGACTCTAATCCAGCAATAAATTTTATTTCTGACATATTTCCACGTAAAACACTGATTTTTATTTCTTCAAGAATTCTTTTAGTTGTCTCATTTCTAAATGATGATGCACCAGCTCCAACAGGATCTAGTACGACTGGAATATTCAATTCATTAGCCTTTTTCCCTGACGCAATCATTGATTCTATAGTTCTTTCATTTAAAGTACCAATATTTATTACAAGTGCTGAAGCAATTGATGTAATATCTGCTGATTCTTTTAAATCATCTGCCATTATTGGTGATGCACCTATTGCAAGAAGTATATTAGCACAATCATTTACTGTAACATAATTAGTTATGTTATGAATCAATGGTTTTTTATTTTTTAATCTATTTAATAGCTCTACTACCTTCTGTGCTATATCTATATTCATAATTTATCATCCTTTTATTATTATTTACTTTAATTCTACCTTTTCTCCATTTAGAATCATATTAGTAGTTCTTACAGCACACATCTTTCCACACATAGAACAACTATGCTTTTCTTCTGGAGGAATACTTTCAAAATATTCTTTTGCTTTTTTAGAATCAATAGCTACCTTAAACATTTCATCCCAATCCAGGTTCTGACGTGCTTTGGCCATAGCATTATCTCTATCTCTTGCGCCTTTTATTCCATTTGATATATCTGCTGCATGAGCTGCTATCTTTGAGGCAATTATACCTTCCTTAACATCATTTATATCAGGTAACCTCAAATGTTCTGCTGGTGTTACATAACAAAGGAAATTAGCACCATTTGTTGCTGCAATTGCTCCTCCTATTGCAGATGTAATATGATCATATCCTGGTGCAATATCTGTTACAAGAGGCCCAAGAACATAAAAAGGTGCTCCATGACATAATCTCTTTTCTAGTCTCATATTTGCTGCGATTTCATTCATTGCCATATGTCCTGGTCCTTCAATCATAACTTGCACATCTTTTTCCCATGCTCTTTTTGTTAAAAGTCCTAATTCAATAAGTTCAGTAACCTGTCCTGCATCTGTAGAATCATCAATACATCCAGGTCTCATAGCATCTCCAAGACTTATAGTCACATCATATTCTCTTAATATATCAAGTAATTCATCGTAATATTCATAAAACGGATTTTCATTGCCTGTCATCTCCATCCATGCAAATAATAATGATCCACCTCTTGATACTATATTCATTGTTCTTTTATCTTCCTTAAATAACTGAACAGTTCTTCTATTGATACCTGCATGAATTGTAACAAAATCAACACCTTGTTTAGCATGAGCTCTTACAACCTCAAGAAAATCTTCTGCTTTTATTTCTAAAAGGTCTTTTTCAAGATATCCTATAGCATCATACATTGGTACAGTTCCTATCATCGCTTTAGAATATTCTATAAGCTTTTCTCTAAATTCCTGTGTCTTACCATAATTACTTAAATCCATAATGGCTTCTGCACCATACTCAATTGCTAATTTAACTTTTTCCATTTCTCTGCAGTAATCAACTGAATCTCCTGAAATTCCAAGGTTAACGTTTATCTTAGTCTTAAGCCCATCTCCTATTCCTTCTGGACTTATTGACTTATGATTTACATTTGCTGGTATAACAACCTTACCTTGAGCCATTAATTTCATTAATTCTTCTACACTCATGCTTTCCTTTTCTGCTACTACTTGCATTTCCTTTGTTACAATACCTTTTTTAGCTGCTTCCATCTGTGTTTTATAATTCATTTTTATTCCTCCACTTATTCAATTACAGTTTAGAATATAAAATTAACACTTAAAGATTTTTATTCTTTCTTTTTAGTTATCAAAATCATATGCTAGCTGTAATTAATATTTTTTATTAATAAAAATAAATTCTGATGTCAATCTATAAAGTAATACTTTGAACTTATTGTTTTTCATTTTTAATATTAATTATTTAAAATTACTACTTGTCCTTTTCCCCTGTGATTTCTTCATATCTTCCTGACTCTTTATATAATTCATAGAAATGATTAGTAGGACCAACCCCCTTACCTAATTCAAAACCATGTTCAATTGCACATGTTATATATTTTTTCCCTGCTTTAACAGCTTCTTCAACAGTCATACCTTTCGCTAAATTTGCAGCTATTGCAGATGATAAAGTACAGCCTGTTCCATGAGTATGAGTTGTATTTAATCTTTCTTGAGGCAATAATATAAAGTTTTTTCCATCAAACAACAAATCTGTAGCATCATCTTCTAAATGCCCACCTTTCACAAGAACTGCTTTAGGTCCAAGTTCCATAAGTTTTATTGCTGCTTCTTTCATCTCATCTACAGTTTTAATCTCAACACCCAATATTTCCTCTGCTTCTGGTAGATTAGGTGTAATTAATTCTGCAAGAGGAAATAGTTCCTTAACTAATGTATCCTTAGCATCTCTTGATAATAAGTTAAATCCACTCTTAGATATCATTACTGGATCTAAAACAACCTTAGGTAAATTTTCAACATTCCTTAATGCTTTTGCTATGGCTTTAATTGATTCAATTTTAGATACCATTCCAATTTTAACTGCATCCACTCTTATATCTTCAAATATTACATTTATCTGTCCTTCAATTATTTCCGGGGTAATATCCTGTATTCCAAAAACCCCCATAGTATTTTGAACCGTCACAGCTGTTATAACACTCATTCCATAAACTCCATTAGCCTGAAATGATTTTAAATCTGCTTGAATACCTGCTCCTCCACAACTGTCTGATCCTGCAATTGTCAATGCTCTAAACATAAAAATCGTCCTTTCTTATTTATCAATATATAATAAAACTTTCTAACTAACAATATATTAAAAGCCAATTATCATACTTTTCCTATACTTTCCCTATGTATTTCTTCATTATTAATTAAAGTTTTTTGTATGATAGGTATCTTTAAGAAAAAGTACCCTATAATTGCACCAACGGTGCAACTCATTATAAATGGACTCACGAACATGAATATGGCACCTTCTTTTCCCATAAACAACTTAGCTATTGGATAAGCTATCAATGCTCCTAATAAACCTGTTCCTATAACTTCTCCAATTACTGCTGCAAAAATCTTATTAATCTTCTTATACAGAATTCCAGCTATAAGTGCTCCACACATACTTCCTGGAAAAGCTAGCAAACTTCCTGTTCCCAAAATATTTCTTATGAGTGATGCTACAAATGCATTGGCTAGTGCATAGACAGGTCCAAGAGTTATTGCACCTACCACATTAACAAAATGCTGAATTGGAGATATTTTAGCTACTCCAATTGGAATTGAAAATGTTCCAAAGATAACAGCCAGTCCAATAAGAACTCCACTCAAAGCAATTTTCTGAGCCTTACTTTTTTCCATAATACTTCTCCTCCATAGAATTACTGATTACAACTAATTTATAATACAAAAAAGTGCAGCCCTAAGGACTGCACCAAAATTGACATATTAAAATCAACTAATTAATTCTGCACTTCCCTACGTTGGTCTTAACCAAATCAGGTCATAAGGGTTTAGGAATTTATTCCAATCTCAGCAAAAGCTCCCCTAGTTATCTATAAATTTTATTCTATTATTAGAGTATACCATTGTATAAAAAAGGTCAAGCTGTATTTATATGATAATATTTCTATAAATTCAAAACAGTAAATACTAATCTTATATATTCTTTTACTCATCCTAAAAAAGTATTATAAAATTTGTACAGACTAGAAATGCAGATAATAATTTACTATTACATTAGCCTTAAGTTCAAATCAGGCAGTAAAAAATACTGTCTAATTTCTCATATCAATGCATAAATCCTGAGTACATGATATTGTAACCATAACTCCTTTCCCCTTAAATACAACTATAAGTTTTATCATTTTTCTTTATAAAATAAATAGTTACAAGCAATGTTAAAAATTCTGTTATTGGAGCAACAAGCCATACCCCATTCATTTTTAATATCTTGGGCAATATAAAAATTAATATTAATAATATAATTAGCCCTCTTAAAGAAGATATAATTACTGATTCCTTTGCCTTTCCAATGGATGTAAAATAAAATGATGAAATAGTATTAATTCCAGAAAATAAAAATGATACAATAAATATTTTCACACCAGATCTAACCATATTTTGTACCTCTTGATTTTTAACAAAAGCAGTACTGTACCAGCCTGATGTAATAAACATTACTAAAATAACTGCTATTCCAGTTACAAAAACAAACATATTAGTAATTTTCCTAAGCTCTCTTTCTGTTTTTTTATCCTCAGCTCCATGGGTAAAACTAATCAGAGGACTTACACCTTGACCAAATCCAATAAGTATCATGCTAAATAAATAAGCTGCATATCCTACAATCGTAAATGCAGATACTCCATCAACACCAATATTTTTAAGTATTACAATATTGTATGCATACATAGTGATACTCATTGACATTTCTCCAATAAACTCAGAACTGCCATTGAATATTGTTCTCTTGAGAATTTCTCCATCAAATGAGATTTTTCCAAACTTATATACTGTTGACTTTCTAACAAAATAATATATACTCCACAAAAAACATATACCTGTTGATATAAGAGATGCTAATGCAATTCCTTTAACCCCTAAATCAAAAAATTTAATACATGAATAATCCAAAACAATGTTGCTTAAAACATTAAATATAGTAATTTTCATGAAAAATCGTGGATTGCCTTCACCTCTTATAAACATACCAAAACTATTGTTAATTACCATAATCGGAAGTTCTAGTAGCATAATCATATAATAGTCTTTAAAATATTCTGATACTAATCCATCAACATTGAACATTTTCATCATTGGCTCAAATAAAATCCAAATTATTAAGCTTAATAGAACACTTATAATTACTGTTGTAGCAATTGTTTGATTAAAAACAGAATTGCACTTTTTCTTTTCAGAAGCACCAAGCATCATTCCTGCAATAACTGATCCTCCTACCGATATCATTAAGCCTAATCCAAGATACAGATATACAATAGGAAGTCCTATATTAATTGCTGCAATTCCTTCCTTTCCAACATAATTTCCTGTAAAAAATCCATCAGTTACAGTAATTAATGAAGTTAAAACCATTGCTATAATTGCTGGAATTGAAAATTGCAGAATCATACCCTCTTTATTTTTTCTTATACTTTCTAAATCCATAAAAATAACTCCCCTCTATTTGAATCTGTAAGATATTTGTACATTCAGACAAATATCTTACAGATTCAATTATAGAAAAGAGTTTAAATATAAACTTATGAATTCTTGCTTAATAAATACTAAAATGAAAATTTTTGCTTATTTTATTGAAATGCAGATATCAAGTTCCATATACATGGAATCACAATCAATCTTATTATATATGTCAAAACCATATCGATTGTCTATTCTTTTTTTTACTACAGGAAACCATACTTGAAACATATTCTGATAAGCAGTATAAATCTGCTCTGGGAAACCTTTATAATGATACACTGCAAATTTACCTCCTGGTATTACACATGTATTTTCTACATAACAGTTCTTATCAACGGTCATACATATATCATAAATACATTTATCAGCACTTGTAATTGAAGGATCATCAAATGTACGTTCAAGAAATACTGTTTTTTCATCTATATATTTCTTATATTTATCAGTGAATTCTGCCCATTTTTCTATAAGTTCATTATAATTGCCAATTCGTCTTTCATAAATTACAAATTGATCTTTTATTGTTTCTATTGAAATTTTTCTGCTACATTCTTCAAATGACTCTATGTTCACTTGAGCATGTGGATAAAATGGATGATTAACTGAATGTTGAAAAATATTATTACGAAATTCAATGGGTGATTCATTATGATGTTTTTTAAAAACCTGACTATAATTTGAAGGACAATATCCATAATCAAATCCAATATCAGTAATTGTTCTCTCGCGTTCTACTTTTAAACGGAATGCACTTTGTTCAAGCTTCAATCTTTTAATAAATCCATATATACTTTCGCCAGTTTCATTTTTAAAAATCCTGCTAAAATAGTATTTTGAAAAATGGCAATGCTCTGCTACATCTCCAATTGTAATATTTTCATCAATATGCTTCATTATATATGTTATTGCCATGTTTACAATTTCATTTGTTTTCATAATAAAGACTACTACTCCTTATTTCTTTTATAATGATACATTATACTAATATATTAATAAACTTAATTACTTACTTTCATTATAGCATCAATATGTAAATATTAATCTCATACACCTTCTGTATAACTTATATTTACAAAAAAGAATCAATAAATATAAAACTTATCAATTCTTTTTCTTCATATAATTATTTATTTTTAACTTTCACATAATATTTTCCAAATCTTTTTACTGGTTTTATCACTTCAAAACCATCTACATATTCTCCTATTTCAGCATCTTTTGCTACTTCAATCAAAATAGTTTCTTTTTTCTTTTTAATACTTCTATCAACAAATACAGTTTTTTTGCCTCTTCCTGGCATAATTCATCATCCTCTTAATATAATATGTTCTGAAATTATTATATTAATATAGAGTAATAAATGTTCTCTTTATTACCTTGTTTCTATACTGTATTTTTAATTTTCACCAGTAGCTTAATCTTATAAATTCATATGAAAATATTTATAAATTTACTTATTTAACTGCTATATATAAATAACAATGTGCTGCTCCATCTTTTGTATATTCCTTAGGGACAGTACTTTCAAAATCTTCTGTAAAACTTCTATCTATAGAACCACTTTTCTGATCATTCCACACTCTCTCCCAAGCTTTCTTTGCACATACTGAAATATCACCATTTTCATCTTTTTCTTCATATTTCACATATTTTCTTTCATGAATTTTATCTTCCATATGCTTAAAAAATTCTGATTTTACAGCCATTACAGTGAGATCATATTTTCCACTTTCATCACCTTCATAATTACTGTATTTTGATATTGGAGATATCCCTGTTTGAAATTCATGTTCACTATCAAATAAAATAGGAATCTTTCCAATGGATATATCCTGCCACAATTCATTAATAGCCTGAATTCCTTTTTCTGAATTATCAGTTCTAATTGTAACTTCATTTAATATATATGCCATAACATATCTCCCTTTATTTATAAAATTATCTTTCTTATTACTTTTTCCATCTCTTAAGATTAGGAAATGTTTCTTTAAGTAATTTTCTAGCTTCATCTTCATTCATTCCATGTTCCTTCATAAAAGGTACACATATTTCAATTTCTTCTTCCATAGTAACATTAGGTGTAGTAAATTCCCCATTTTTATAACAATAAATACAGTATTCCTCATTAAAACTTCCATCTTTATTAGTAGCTACCACCTCTTTTGATTCCATTGGCATACCACAGCTTTGACATATTAATCTTTCCATAAACATTACACCCTTTCACTTATATATTTTAATTTGTTATTATATTTACATTATAACTAATAAAACCTGACATCTATCTGTCAGGTTTTTCAAGTTACTATACATAAATATTTATAATATAATTCTAGTATAATTTATATCCTAAGAAATATTTATAATTCTATCTGCAAAGTCTTTATAGAACATTTCTTCATGGGATACAAGGACTACAGTTCCATTAAATGATACTAAAGACTCTTTTAATGCTTCTTTTGTAAGCTCATCCATATGATTAGTTATTTCATCCAAAATCAAAAGATTGCATTCTTTAAGTGTAATAATACAAAGTTTCACCTTAGACTGCTCTCCTCCACTTAATGTTTTTATCTTTTGCATCTGTGTTTTCTTTCTTACTCCACATTTTGAAAGATGACTTCTTACTTCCTTTTGTGAAAAGTTTGGGTAGTAATCAGAAATAATCTGAATCGGTGTTTTTTCATCATCTTCCCAATTTAGATCCTGCTCATAATAAGCATACTTTACATTGTGTCCAAAATATATTTCTCCATCGATACTATTTAATTGTCCTATAATTGTTTTTAATAATGTTGATTTTCCTATTCCATTAAAACCTGTTATGACTACCTTTTCTCCATTATTTATTGAAAAATTCATATCAGGTAGAATAGCATAATTTTTATATCCCACTTTTAATCCCTTTACATCAAGAACTGTCCTTGTCAATGTTTCTGAATATTTAAAAGTAATGGATGGTTTTACACTTGCTATTGTAGGAGCTTCAATTCTATCAATTTTATCAAGCTGCTTCTGTCTTCCTTTTGCCATTTTTGCAGTTGATGCTCTAACTTTATTCTTTGCAATATAGTTTTCTAATTTTTCAATTGTTCTCTGCTGCTCTGAATACCGTCTTAAATAATCTTCTTTAAGATTTTCTTTCTGCTTTAAATATTCAGAATATCCTGCATTATATTTTCTTACATCTTTAAACTCAATATCGCATATACATCCACATATTCTATCTAGAAAATTATTATCATGTGAAACTATTATAAACGCTCCCTTAAAATCTGCTAAATATTCTGAAAGCCAATCAACATGTTCTTTGTCTAGAAAATTTGTTGGTTCATCAAGAATAAGTAAATCAGGCTGTTCAAGGAGAAGTTTTGCCAGTATTACCTTTGCCCTCTGCCCTCCGCTGAGATTCTTTAATATTTTATCAAAACCTATTACATTTATTCCTAAACCAGCTGATACTTTTCGTATTGTACTATCAATGCTGTAAAAATCCCTGTTTTCAAGTATCTCCTGATAAACATCAGCTTTTTTCATAACAGCATTACTCTGGTTAAATGCCATTTCTTCATACAATACATTTAATTTTTCTTCAATTTCATACAAATCATTAAATGACGTTTTTAAATATTCAAATACTGAATAATCTTCAATAATCTCTGCATATTGATCAAGAACACCTATTTTTATTCCTGACTGCCACTTTATTTCACCTTCATCAGGTATAACCTCACCACTTAATATTTTTAAGAGAGTACTTTTTCCTGCTCCATTAACCCCTACAATTCCCATGTGCTCTCCCTTATACAATTCGAATCCTATATTTTTGTATAATTCCTTTTCTCCAAAACCATGTGTTAAATTCTTTACTTCTAATAAACTCATTTTTCAGCCTCCATAATCTAGCTGATACAATGAATAGCTTTCAATGTAATTTTATAATAAAAAAACAGAAGACTTAATTATTTCAGCCTTCTGTTTTTTATACAAATGTATAAAATTAAAGCTGAAAGCAGATTCATTGCTTTCAGCTCCTTAAAATTCAATCATAAATCAAATAAAAATCTGTACAAAAATCAAACCATAAGTCTATAAAAAATAAACTTATAATAACAATTAAATAAAATCAGATTTTTACACTTCAAAAGAAGAATGATTTATGATTACGCTCCTTGCAATGCATCTTACTTTTACATTGTTTGGAGCTATTGCAATAGCTAAAAAATTTCTTATACACATAATAAATCATTCTCCTTTCCTAAAATTTACTTTTATGATAACTCTTTTTTTAATTTCTGTCAAATAATCTAAAACTATCTCACTCTTTCTTTTTCATGCTTTCTACTTTTAATTCCATTACATTTATCATATATTCTATATCAAAAACCTATCTCAATGAAAACTAAAATTTGTTTATTAGATTATTTTAGGTCATAATTGTAATAAATAGATATATTTCTATTTATATAGCTAATCATCATTTTAAGGAGGATAAGTATTGAGATATTTACATGAAATCGTAGAAATGAATGAAAACATACCTGCAAAAATAATAATTCATAATAAATTTGGTGGAAATATACCAACTCACTGGCATAAGGCTTTAGAATTAACTTATTTAACGGATGGAAATTTTTCATGTTATATAAATGGAAAGTGTAATAATATATGTAAGAATGATTTAATAATTATAAATAGTGGTGATATTCACGGAATTAACATAAAAGCTGAAGACTCTTCATCAGGGATAACAATTATGATTTCCTATGCTTTTTTGAAACATAATTATAATGGTATAGATAACATTGAATTTATTATAAATAATAATGAACTTATGAAAGAATCCTTAAAAAAGCTACTTTGTGATCTTCTTAATATGTATAAAAACAAAATAGAACAAACAACTTTAGATTTTAACCTAATTTCTAAAGATCAATTATGCGGATTTTACTATTTAAAAGTTAAATCTATTATATATGAAATACTATTCATATTATTAACTTACTTTAAAGTAAATAAAGATATTAATATTACTATAAAAAGCCAAAAATATATTGATAGATTTAAAAAAATCACCCAATATATAGAACAGAATTACAAAGAAAATTTAATCCTTGCAGATGTTGCAAATTATTACGGATTATCTAGAGAGCATTTAGCACGATCTTTTAAAAAATATATGGGAATTACTTTTTCAGATTATTTAAATAGTATACGACTATATAATGCATACAGGCAACTTGTTACTACAGATTATTCAATAACTCAAATAGGGTTAGATAATGGATTTCCTAACGTTGCTTCATTTATAAGCAAATTCAAAGCAGTTTATGGACAAACGCCTAATAAGTATCGATATAACATAAAAAATATCACAAATTAATAATACTTACGCTAATAACATGAAATATATTATACACAAATCCATTTATAATTATTATTGTAGTTAGGAAAACATTTACACTACAAATAATTATTAAGGGGTGCATATTTTATGAAAATAAAAAAGTTCATATCAATATTTTCAATTTTCGCTTTAACTTGCGAAACAATTTCAGGCTGTGGTATATCAAACACTGATGGAAACCTAACAAATTCAAACGGAAATGGTAAATTAATTAAAGTATATCAAATGAAAGTTGAAATCAATGACCCACTTCAAAAACTAGCTAAAAAATATGAAGAAGAAACAGGTGTAAAATTTGAAATAAACTCTGTAGGAGGTGGAGCTGATTATGGTGCAGCCCTAAAAGCTGAATTTCAAAAGGGAACTGAACCAGATATTTTTGTAATTCAAGGAACTGGAGACTATGAAATTTGGAAACATAAAATTGATGATTTAACTTCAGAGCCATGGATAAATAATGCTGTTAAAGGAACACTTGATGCTGTTACAGTAGATAAAAAAGTATATGGAATGCCTGCAGCTACTGAAGGATATGGGTTAATATATAATAAAGAAATTTTAGATAAAGCAGGAATTGATCCTGATTCAATAGATACATTTGATAAATTAAAATCAGCCTTTGAAATTTTAGATAATAAAAAATCAGAACTTGGAATTGATAATGTAGTATCATATACAACAAAAGAAACTTGGGTCAGTGGTATAGATACATTTAATATTCCATTAGCCCTTCAAGAAAAACCAACAGAATTTATTAAAAATTATATGGACGGTAAAGTTGATATAGTAAATAATAACATTTTCAATGATTGGATGAAGCTAGTTGAATTACTTTGTAAATATGGTGGAGGCCAGAATTTAGAAACAATAGATTATAGTACTCAAGTTGGAAATTTCGCATTAGGAAAAACTGCATTTATTCAGCAAGGAAATTGGATTGCTTCAGATTTGAATTCTTTAGGTGCTGATTTTGACATGGGATTTGTTCCTTTATGCATTAATAATGATTTTAAAATTAATGGATCTATTCCCGTTGGAGTACCAATGTATTGGGTAGTTAACAAAGATTCAAAAGTTAATACAGAAGCTAAAGAATTTTTAAATTGGCTTAGTGAAAGTACAATTGCTCAAGAAGCATTAGTTAACGAAATGAATGTAATTCCTGCCTTTACAAACTTTACAGTTGAAAGTAATAACGTATTAAATAAAGCAGTAAATAAATTTAACAAATCTGGAAAAACAATTCCATGGCCTGTAACAATGCTTCCACAAGGTTTTGCAGTAGAAAAAATCGGGCCTGCATTTTCCACATTTGTGTCATCTGATATGGGAAGCAAAGCTAAAAAGGATTTCTTAGAAACAATTCAAAATGCACCTAAATAGGATAAAGTTAAGGTTGTTGAATTGCCAAAGTAAAATAAGTTCAACAACCTTAAATTTTTTAAAAGTTTTTAAATTCATAATATTAAATTAAGGAAGGTGAAACTTTTGGTAGATACTAATTACTTAAATTTAGTAAAAATACTAGAACATAAAACAAAGATTAATAATTATAGCGGAGTACAAATAATAGAAAAACTCATACCCGATTTAAATATAGATGGTGAATTAGATCCGAGAGTTTACAAGATTATAAATGCCTCCCCTCTAACAAAAAAATATAAATCAGATAATGAATTTATTTACCATGGTATCAATATAAGTGAATTAAGATCAAGTATGGGATGGGATAATAGAGATATAACCACAAAAGAAATTCTTACAGAACATCTAACAGTCATTGGTAAGAATGGGCCAATCAAAGTAAGAAAATATACACCAAAAAATCTAAAAGATAATGCACCTTGTATGATATTTATTCATGGAGGTGGTTTCATTGGCGGAAATGTAGATGTAGTAGAAAATCCATGTAAAGCTCTTTCAGATAAAGCAAATGCTGTAATAATATCTATTGATTACAGATTAGCGCCAGAAAATCAATTCCCCAAAGGTCTTATAGATTGTTTTGAAGTTATTAAATGGGTCTATAGTAACTCAACTAAATTAAAAATAGAAAAAGATAAAATATGTATTTCCGGTGATAGCGCAGGTGGAAACTTAGCAGTTGCTTGCTCTTTAAAAGATAGAGATTTAAAAACCAATATGATAAAATATCAAGCATTGATTTATCCAGTTGTTACTTTAGATAAGAAATCAGTTGAAGAATATAAATGGAGTACTAATGAGTATATTGTTAGCAATAATAAAATAAATCAGAATATAAATTCTTCATTAGATTTTATTGATATGATTAAGCAGTTATATGTTGAAGATACTGTAAAACCAGATAATCAATATATATCACCATTATTATCAAAAGACTTAAGCAATTTACCAAAGACGTTAATTATAACAGCGGAATATGATTTCTTAAGAGTACAGGGTGAAGCCTTTGGCAAAAAACTAATCAATGCCAATGTGGATACAAAAATCATACGATACAGAGGGATGGATCATGCCTTTATTGATAAGTGTGGAATTTACCCTCAAGCTGAAGATTGCCTTAATGAGATTTCTAAAGATATTAAATCTTTATAGTATTTACAAGTGCATAAAAAGACTAGCTGTTTTAAACAGCCAGCCTTTTATTCTAATATTACAAGTAAATTAAATGAATTTATTATATTTTATAAAATAAATTATCATCTCTTCTTTATAATAATTTACTTTTAAATTATTAATATAAGTTTGATAATATTTGTTATAATAGTCATTTTATCTATAAATAGTATTAATAATCACATCTCAAATCTTTTTATACATACTTCTATATAGTCTAGTTACATATTAAATATAGATAAAATTAACCCACATACTATTTTTATCCCCTAGTTATCAACTCATTTTCTGAATTATCGGAATGATTCTTTGAGAATATGCGCGCGCCTCTTCCCCCAGATAAAATCATATGAAATACTGGAAAATATCTCAATAACATTAAACTTAAAGCTATGGCTGTCAATATTACAAGTATAACCGATCCAAAGTAAACTAATAAATTAAATTCATTGTTATATCCAGTCTTAAATAATATATATTGAAAAATTATATTTAATATTGGTACATGAAATGCATAAATAAAAAATGTATGTTCTGATAAATTTAATATCTTAGAAAATCTGCTTTCATTGTTGAATATAATATCAAATCCATACCAAACAGAAAATATTCCTATTAATACAGAAAGCTTATAAACTATTATCAGAATCAAAGTATTCTCAATGCTTATTAATTGTTGATTCATCCCCATAATTCCAGCATATACTGTTTTAAATATCAACAAAATAATCCAAATGCTACTCACAATAGCAACAGTTTTTTTGTTAAACTTTCTACTAACAATATCTTCTCTCTTCCATATGGATAAATAAGAACCCAAATAGAAAAATAATAACCCCTCTATTGTGTTATTACTAATACCAGGTACCTTAAAATTAATTACCCATATTAAAAATATTGGTATAGCAACATATAATTTTAATTTTTTTATTACTAAGTATATTAGTGGCGCTATAATAACAAACTTAAATAAATCTACTATAAACCAAAATTGAAATGGAGGCGGTGATATTAAAAAGTTTAAAATGTTTCCTGTTTCTTTCTCATACTTCCAATCCATAATAATTTTAATTGGAAGGTTTATTAATAAATCACAAAATATAATACTCAAAATACTCCAAGCAAAATAAGGAATTACAAGAGATTTAAATCTACTTTTTAATTTATAGATATATCCTGTAATCGATAATTTAAAAGTATAAAAAAATAAATAACCAGAAATCAGAAAAAATACAGGAACTGAAAATCTAACTAAACCATTACTTATAAAATATTCTATATCTGCTGAATAATTTAATCCTTCAGTAATTGTAGTCATTGGCTGTAAATAATTATCTGCCCAATTATAAGCATGCGCGAAAACTACTGCAATTATTGTGATAAATGATACGATCTTGATCTTTGAACTTAAATATTTATTCATTCTACATATTCATCTCCATTTTTTAGTATATTCTTTTCTTGCAATAACTTAAATTTAAATAGATTTATATTAGGATCCTTTAATTTTAATAGTATTGTGCACATAATTATTTTATCACATAATCGCCTTTATTTTGAATTTATTTCTTTTAATTAAAAATATTTACATACATTTCTCAACTTTACTTATAATTAAAGTTATATATTTTATTTAAATTTCACAATCAAGCTTAGAACAACATTCACTCTTTACTCTTTGATTTATTCACATTATTTATATGAAATTTAACTTTAAATGATAAAATACCTCATAATCAAATGATATATAACTCATCTGTTTACAAAGTATTTTTACTGATTTCAAATTATTTATAAAATTATTATGCTAAAAATGCTTCAGATTTTGCTTTTAACACTACAGCACTAACCGGTAATGCAATAACTATACCCGTTCCAACTTGTATTATGTTACCTACTATATCTTTTGCAGAATAAACAATTCCTTGAATCAAACCTGCTTTTTCTGTTAAAAAAGCAGCCATTATTATTCCTGCTCCAAAATACGCTACTACCATAAATACTCCACTTATTAAAAATGATATAACATAACTAAATGATTTTCCATGCTTTACTTCTAATTTTTCTAATATACTTCCTGCAATATAAGCCATTGCTCCCTTAATAACGAATGTGAATGGAGCCCATAAGTAGTATCCACCAAGAACGTCAACAAGCATCATTCCCATAGCACTTGCCACAGAACCTTTTTTCTTACCTAAAACTACTACTGACAAAAACACCATACAATCACCTAAATGAACAAATCCACCTACAGATGGAATCTTTATTACACTTCCAGCAAGCCATACTAATGCTACCATAAGCCCCATTAAAACTAATTCTTTTGTACTTAATCTGTTGTTCATGTACCATTCCCCCATACAGTTCAAATTACTAACTATTAATTTCTTTTTTTATATTATAAAAGTAGTTTGTCTTCTTTTCAAATGTATGGGTACAATATTTTTCACAAACTAAAATAAAGAATCTCGATAAAATTATTTGTCTATTCCATTATTAATTTTTTTGAGTTATTATTAAAATTAGATAGATTTTCTTTTCTTATAATTCCAAAAATTTGTCTAAATTTTAAGTCGAGGTGAAAAATTATGAAAGCAAATAAAGTAGCAGTAATCGGAGCAGGTGCTGTAGGAACATCAATAGCCTTTGATCTCATTATTCAAGGAATATGCAATGAATTACTAATGATAGATATAAATAAGCCTAAAGCTGAAAGTGAAGTTTTAGATCTAAAACATTGTACTGCATATTCAAATTCTTCAATAAAAATAAAAGCAGGAGAATATTCCGAATGTACTGATATGGACATAATCGTTATAACTGCTGCTGCTCCACTTATAAAAGGTCAGTCAAGATTAGATATGTTTGAAACTGCAAAAAAAATAACAAAATCTATTATTGATCCAATTATGGAGAGTGGATTTAATGGTTATTTTATAATAGTGACAAATCCTGTTGATATTATAAGCTATTATGTATATAAATTATCTGGACTTCCAAAAAATAAAGTAATAGGAACTGGTACCGCCCTAGATTCTGCAAGATTAAAGGTATTTCTTGCTGATTTAATCGGAATTGAAGCAAATAGCGTTCAGGCATATACAATTGGAGAACATGGCGATTCTCAATTTATTCCTTGGAGTACTGTAAGTGTTGGTGGAAAAAACTTTGAAGATATATTAATAGATAATAAAGACAGACTCAAGTCTTTCGATAAAGATCTTACACTTGAAGAAATAAAAAAAGCAGGATGGAAAATTGCAGATGTAAAAGGTACAACTAATTATGGAATAGCTGCAACTACTGTAGATATAATAAAATCTATTCTAAACAATGAAGGAAAAATAATTCCTGTTTCTGCACTTCTAGAAGGCGAATATGGAATTGATGATGTTTATATCGGTGTTCCTGCAATAATTAATAAAACTGGGATATCTGAAATTGTTGAGTTAAGATTAAACAAAGAAGAATCTGCATCTTTTAACAACTCCGTTTCTATCTTAAAAAAATTTCTTTCACAATTATAAAAATTTTCAAATTAAAGTATTATATAAGTATTTAATACTTTAAAGAGTAAGGGCATCATACAATAGATTATAATCTATATATATGATGCCCTTATACATTTCCCAAAGTATTCTTTCCCAAGCTTTAAAATTTATATTAAATTATATTCTAATTATTTTCCCCAAGATCCATTTGCTCCTAAATAATATCCATCAATGTATTCATTTTGAGCCATTTCTCCATTGTCTTTTAAATAATAATATTGATTGTTATCTAATAGCCATCCTGTTTTCATCGAACCATCTGCATTTAAGTAATACCATTTATTATTATCTTTTAACCAACCAGTCTGCATTTGACCATCTTCTTTTATGTAGTACCATTTACTATTTTCATTACTCCATCCGCTTTTTCTAATTGCTTCTGTAGTTTCACTTGCATCCATTGGCATTATCATACACTTTGAAGCTTTAGCCTTTACTGGTAATTCTAGTGTTTGTACTCCATTAGCATTAAATTCTTCCCATATTAATAACTTAGATCCTGCTTTAATATCATCAACTGTTACAATATTTCTTGTTTTATATGGAAATACATTAGTTTCATTATTGAATGTTATTTCTTTGTTTCCACCTTCAGTAACTATTGTTGTAGTTCCATTATCATTTTTCTTTACAGAATCAACCTTAACATAACTTGGAACTGCAAAATCTTGTGGAATATTAACTATTATAACTTTTGCATTTGTTATAGGAGGTAAACTTAATGTCATAGCTCTTCCAGCATAAACATAAATGTTTTCATCAAGCTTTATATTTTCTTTTAATACAGGAGTTCCTGTTGCTGCATCAACAATTATAGTATCTTCATTTATATTTAATATAACATCATTATTTACATCACTAGAATTAGTAATTCTAATTCTTCCAAGCTCATCAAATTCAGAAACTTGTCCCCATAATCTGCTATAGTCTTGTTGATATGCAGCTTCACTTATAACTTCAACATCCTTATTTTCAGCATATACATTACTTGGAACTAGTGAAAATACTGCCGCTCCTGCCATCATACCTGTAACAATTCTCTTAATATTCATAATAAAATCATCTCCTCATTTTCTATTTATTTTTTTAATTCTTATGTTATTCTACTTATAATACAATTAAGCATAATTAATTGTTGCAATAATTTTAAATTTTTTTATTATTTTATTTTCTTTTAATAAAAATATATCTTTTTTATTTTATCAATTATCTTTTTATTAATAAAAAAATATACTAGCAAAACCATTAAATGATTAGCTAGTATATTTTTCTTTCTTTACTTGAAAATATAGTTAACAAACTATATTAAAAACCTTTCAAACTTGTGTATATTCTTTTTTGAACCTATTACAACAATAATTTCATTTTCTTCTATAATACAATCAGGTGTAACCTCAACAACTGTTGTATTCTTTCTTTCTATTGCAATAATGTTTAAACCAAATTTTTGACGTATATTCAAATCTGATATAGTGTGTCCACTTATTTTTTCTGTAGCTTTCAATTTAGATATTGTAATATCATCTCTAAGCTGAATAAAATCTAGTAAATTAGAATACATAAGTCTATTTCCAAGTCGAACTCCCATATCTTTTTCAGGATATACAACTTCTGCACCAATTTTCTCTAGTACACATCCTTGTTCAAAACTCCCAGCTTTTGCTATAACCTTAGGAACTCCCATATTAATTAAATTTAGAGTTGTTAATATACTTGCTTCAATCTTTGAGCTGATGCATACAATTACTGTTTCACAATTTTGGATTCCAGTTTCCTCTAAAGAATCTTTATCAAATTCTTCTAATATAAAAGCATTTTCTGTTAAGTTTCTAATTTGCTTCATATTACTTTCATTATTATCTATTACTAGTACATCTCTTCCTGCTTCTAAAAGGGTTTTTGCCAAGGCAGATCCAAATCTGCCCATTCCTATTATACCAAATTCTATTGTCGATTTATGATTCATGAATTTTACCTCCTAAAATTAACCTATAGTTATATCTTCTTCTAAATAATGTACATGTGATGTTGGTTTAAATGTCCATATTGTTGCCATAGTTAACGGTCCAAGTCTTCCTATAAACATAGTTAATGTAATAATCAACTTGCTCAAATCACTAAGGCTTGGAGTTATTCCTGTAGATAATCCTACTGTTCCAAATGCACTTGTAACCTCAAATAATATTTGCATAAAACTAAATTCCGGCTCTATTATTGATAAAATAAATGTATCTACTACTACCAGTGTTAGTGACAATGTAGCTATAATAGATGCTTTTGCTATTGTATTTTTAGATAGTTCACGTTTAAATGCTACACAATGCTTATTAGTAGATGCACTATATACATTCTTTATAATTGCAAAAAATGTAGTAGTTTTAATACCACCACCTGTAGATCCCGGTGATGCTCCAATAAACATTAAAATAACAATAGTAAATAATCCAGCACTAGTAAAACCACTTAAAGGAGCTGTGCTAAATCCTGCTGTTCTTGCTGAAGTACTATAAAAAAATGCTGTGAGCCAGCTTATATTCTCTGTAAACTTCAATAAAACAGTTCCAACTATTAACAATGAACCTGTCATTGTAATAACTATTTTAGTATGTAATGAAAACTTCTCAAAAGAATGCTTTTCTATTATTTCCTTAATTGTTAAAAATCCTAAACCGCCAAATATTATCAGCCCACATGTAACAAGATTCAAAAGAATATTATCTCTATACGAACTTAAATTTTGAAAATTTCCAAGGACATCAAATCCTGAATTATTAAATGCAGCAATTGAATGAAATATACTTATTCCAACAGCATCCAATGGCTTATAATCTTTTGAAAATACTATATAACTTAAAATTGCACCTACTATTTCAAAAGAAATTGTCATAATGATAACTGCTTTTATAAGCTTAACTATTCCTTTCATAGAAGTTAAATTTAGAGCCTCTTTTACAAGCATTCTCTGCTTTATACCAACATTTCTTCCAATTAATAATATTAATCCAACGCCAATCGATGTAACTCCAAGACCTCCGATTTGTATAAGCATAGCAACTACAGTTTTTCCAAATAAATTAAATGTATCTGCCGTATCAATTGCAATTAGTCCTGTAACACACACTGCACTAGTAGAAGTAAACAAAGCATCTACAAACGATACATCTACACCACTCCTTCTTGAAAAAGGACTCATCAAAAGAAATGCACCAATCATTATCACCATAAAAAAGCCTAATACTATAAGTCTTCCTGGACTTATATGTTTTAATTTGTTCATTTTTATCCCTCTCTAGATTTGTAAATTTAAAACAAAATTCACATTATTATAAATATGTATAATTTAATAAACTCTTTAAGCCATATCTGATAATTTTCTTATCAAATAATAGCCAATAAATAAAGTAAACAAACTTATCACTATGTTTATTCCACTTGGTATTCCTGGAAATACTTGTACTACTGAACCAACAACAAAACCAAGAATTATTAAATATGAACCTTCTCTATAAGAATTCATAGCTTTTTCTAAGATTTTTGTTGTAAGCATTATTCCAATAAGCAGGCCTATTCCCAATGGAATTAAATATGGAAGATAAAATTCATCAATTGCTCTTATAGTCTCTTCATACATACCTAAAACTAAAAGCATATATGATACACTAATGCCTGGAAGCACCAATGCTATAGCCGAAACTATTCCTGCAATAATAAGTAATAAATAATCCATTATCCCATTACTTAAATCAACATCAAATAACTCTTTAGGTATAAGTGAAATTAATAATATTATTAGCAATCCCAATAATATATATATAACAGAACGTATAGATATTTTTTTTATTTCAGCCTGCTTATATATCATAGGTATAGATCCTAAAACTGCTCCTATAAAAAAATACATCATAGGAAATGTATATTTATCTGTTAAATATAATAATGGTTTAGCAAATAATAAAATTCCTATTAACCCACCTAACGCAAAAGTTCCAAGAAGTTCAATACTCTCCCTTTTATGCTTAAAAAACGAACTTACAGCTGATATTAATTTATTGTATATGCCCAATATCATAGCCATTGATCCTCCACTAACACCAGGTATTAACATGGATCCACCAACACATATACCTTTAATTACATTAGATACTATTTTATTTTTCATACGCCTACCTTCCCTTGTAATCAGTAATTTATAAAATCAAAAGAGGTATAACCTACCATTTAACAATGTACAGATTATACCTCTTTAATTTATTAATAATTTTTTTATATTTATATTAAAATACCGATTTATATATTGCTTGACTTTAATCATAACTTTTTCCTTTTTAATAATAATATTTATATTATATTTTTTAACATTATTTAATAATAATGTCTTATCAACTTAATCTTATTATATCATTATATCAAAAAATTTATACTATGCAAGATTACATTGTATTAATATTTTTTTTAATAATCATCAGTTTTTTTCTCATATAAAAAAAGAATGTTATGGAAAATTTCCATAACACTCCTTTCGGTTATATATAAAATATAATTTCATTATAAATACATAATATTCTTTAATCAATTTAATGGTGTTTACACTACTTATTTAACATTGAGGTTCCTTACCAAAAACCTGCTCTTTAAGCCTTAAGCCTGCTGGTGTAACTGCAACTCCACCAAGTGCAGTCTCTCTTAATGATGATGGCAAACTTTTTCCTACCTTATACATGGCACTTACTGCATCATCAAATGGAATTTTTGCTTCTACTCCCGCCATAACCATGTCTGCTGTACATAATGCAGTAATTGCACCTTGTGCATTTCTCTTTGCACATGGAATTTCAACAAGACCAGCTACTGGATCACATACAAGACCAAGTACATTCTGAAGTATTATTGATCCAGCATCAAGACTCATTTTAGGCGTTCCACCCATCATCTCAACTACTGCTGCTGCTCCCATAGCCGATGCTGACCCACATTCTGCCTGACATCCACCTTCTGCCCCTGATAAAGTTGCATTCATTCCTATTATCATACCAACTGCTGCTGCTGCAAGAAGACCTTTTATCAATCCTTCTTCATCTAATTCTAATTGTGCTCCTGCTGATAAAATAACTGCTGGTAGTATTCCACATGATCCAGCTGTTGGGCATGCTACTATTTTTCCCATAGAAGCATTAACTTCAGATGATGATAATGCCATTGCCATTGCAAGGTTTGTTGCCGTTCCAGTCAATGTCTTTCCTTTATTAACATAATTATTAATCTTAAATCCATCTCCACCGATAAGGCCACTTACTGAATATACTTGGTTTTCTCTACCTTCATTTGCCGCTGAAATCATTACATTTAGATTTCTTCTCATTTTTTCTATTACTTCTTCTCTTGTAAGTCCCTTTTCTTCTACTTCACATCTTATTGCATATTCACTTAATGAAATATTATATTTTTCACATATTTCTAATAATTCTTCTCCTGTCTTTGCAAGCATCCTCACATCATCCTTCCTATTCATCTTCTTTTGCTGGGCTAATTGAAATAACCTTATATACAAGTTCAAGACTTTCAATTTTCTTTCTAGTCTCTATACTCACCTTATTGTCCATTTCAAAAATCATAGTAGCATCTTCACCTTTTCTGTCTCTGAAAACCCTCATAAATGCTACATTTATATTTTCGCTATATAATATATGTGTAATACTATGTATAACCCCAGGCACATCCTTATGTTGAACTATTAAGGTTTCATACATTCCAGTAAAATCTACTTCATTATCATTTACTTCACAAATTTTAATGTTTCCTCCACCAATTGATGAACCCATGACTTCACAATATTTATTATCAATTGTCCTCATTACAAATTTAACAGTGTTTGGATGTACATCACCTAAATCTGCTTCTTTAAATAAAAATTTCATTCCTTTTTCTTTGGCAATATCCATAGAATTTCTAAGTCTTTCATCACTAGGTTCCATTCCTAATATTCCTGCTACTAATGCCCTATCAGTACCATGCCCTTTATATGTCTTTGCAAAAGAACCATGTAGTAAAAATGTTACTTCTGCAATATCTCCACCTGCTATACTTCTTGCAATTTTACCAAGTCTTGCTGCTCCTGCAGTATGTGAACTTGAAGGTCCGATCATAATAGGACCTAATATATCAAAAATTCCTATACCTTTCATAAGTATCTCTCCTCAGTTTAAATTTATTTAGTGTAACTTATTTTCATCTTATTGTTTTTCTAATATTTATTAAACCACAATTTATAATAACTATCTA
Source organism: Clostridium butyricum (assembly GCF_006742065.1). Classification (NCBI taxonomy): domain Bacteria; kingdom Bacillati; phylum Bacillota; class Clostridia; order Eubacteriales; family Clostridiaceae; genus Clostridium; species Clostridium butyricum. Next base: position 3,164,948 of record NZ_AP019716.1, read on the forward strand.
GCAAAGCTTATAGGTTTATAATTATTTTATCACTTTATTAAATATCTACTCATAAACTACTAAAAATCAAAAAAATACCACAAAATAAATTGTGGCATCTTTTTCTTATTGTGTTATTTATATGAGATTTTTTTAAATGATTTGTCTATTTATTATTTACATAATTCTTTAAATTCATCTGCTACGAATTGCACTTGTGTTCCAACTATAACTTGTAAACTGTTCTTACCTGGTCTTATTACACCAGAAACTCCAGCTGATTTAATAATTTTTTCATTAACCTTTGCTTGATCTTTTATTTCTAAACGTAATCTAGTTACACAGTTATCAATAGATGTTATATTTTCTTTTCCTCCAACACCTTCTAAAATTCTAGATGCGACTTTTGTGAAATCGTTATTTGCAAGTGTTACATTCATTTCACTACTTGTATCGTCATCATCTTCTCTACCTGGTGTCTTTAAATTAAATTTTGTAATTACAAATCGGAATACAACATAGTAAACTATTGCTACTGCTATACCAATTGGAATTATCATTAATCCATTCATAGCCATTGGTGCTTTAAAGCTTAAGAACCAATCTACGAAACCTGCACTAAAGTTAAATCCTGCTCTTACTGGTAATGCTGCACAAACTGCTACAGAAATACCTGTTAATACTGCATGTACTAAATATAATCCTGGTGCTAAGAACATAAATGCAAATTCTAATGGTTCTGTAACTCCAGTGAAAAATGAAGATATTGCTGCTGCCAATAATAAACCGTAAACGGCTTTTTTCTTGCTATCTTTAGCTGTATGATACATAGCTAATGCACCTGCTGGTAAACCAAACATCATTACTGGGAAGAATCCAGTTAAATACATACCTGTAACACCTTTAGTTCCATTTGCTGACCAGAAATTAGCAATTTCATTGATTCCTGCAACATCAAACCAGAATACTGAGTTAAGTGCATGATGTAAACCAACTGGTATCAATAATCTATTAAAGAATGCATATATACCGGCACCAATAGATCCTGTAGATACTATTGCTTTACCAAAGTTTACTAATGCTCCATAGATAAGAGGCCATGCGAAGAATAAAACCAACGCTGCTATAATTGATGCAAAGGCTGTTACTATAGCAACACATCTTTTACCACTAAAGAATCCTAAGAAATCTGGTAATCTAGTATTTTTAAATTTGTTATAGCAAGTAGCTCCAATTACACCTGATAAAATTCCTATAAATTGATTTTGAATTTTTCCAAATGCTGGTGATACTGCTGCTTCATCAATACCTTTGAACATGGCTACAACTTTTACTGACAATAGTGTTGTAATCATAAGCCATGAAACAAGTCCTGCAAGTCCTGAAGTACCATCATTATCGTCTGACATTCCAACACCTACACCTATTGCAAATAAAATTCCCATGTTATCGATTAATGAACTACCAGCTTTTATTAGAAAAGCTGCGGCTACACTATTAGCTCCCCAACCAGTTGGGTCCATCCAATAACCTATTCCCATTAGTATACTTGCTACCGGTAGGCATGCTACTGGAAGCATTAATGATTTCCCTAATTTTTGTAAATACTTCATCATAATAAATAAGTCCCCCTTATATTTTATTAAATTTGATTTTTTTGAACGCAAAAAAGCTGAAAAGAATAAGAAATCTTACTCTTTTCAGCTAATGCTCGAATTTAATCGATTACACGCACAATATTAAACCATATATTTTATGCTTTAATATTATCATAATAAAAATTAATATGCAATACTTTTTTAGAATTTTTAGTTATAAATTCTAAATCTTTCTACATGCATTGCTAAGTATGCTATTTCATCTTCGCATACTTTTTTATTTAAATATTTTTCTAATATTTGCGCTGCATCTTTAGCTACTTTATATGAAATTTTATATTTAGTTTGTATTTCCTCAATAAAATCGTTTTCCAATTCTGAATTAGACATTATTCTTTTTATAGCAAATTTTATATGTGTTACAAATCTTGCATAATTTAAAGAATCCTTAGGTATTTTCATATTCAATCCTTTTTCTATGAAATCAACTACCATACTACTTATATTAGTACTTTTAATTGTATCTTTTAAGTTACCGGAATTTCTATTTGAATGAATATGTAAAGCTATAAGTCCGGCTTCTCCATCTGGTATAGTTACATTAATACTCTCCTTTATAATTCTGGCTGCTTTTTGTGCTAACATATATTCTGTTTTATATAATACTTTGATTTCATCAAGAAATGGATTATCAATTATCTCTTTATTTTTAATTCTTTTTATTGAAAAATTTAAGTGATCTATTAATCCAATATAAATTCTTTCATTTAACTTTTCATTTAAGTCTCTAGATATCTCTGTTATTATCTTTTCGCATAAATCAAAGAAATCTTTGTCTACCTTTTCAATTATCTGTTTAAAATTTTTAAGATTTTCTGCATTTTCCATAATGAAAATTTTCTCTACTTTTGTTCCCTTAGGAATTTTATCACCGAATTTTTTTCCAAAACCGATTCCTTTAGAAAATAAAATTTTCTCTTTTCCAAGCATTTTAATACAAACTGTATTATTGTTATAAGCTTGTATTACTATTCCGTCATTAACAATAATAGGCATAAACTCTCCCCCTATTTTCATCAGTATTAAAAATAAATCCTTAATATATCAGGACATTTTTAGCTATATTACAATATAATTATATTTTTAATCGATAAACTTATTATGTATATTATCTTATCCCTATATTACTAACAAAATTATTAAATTACAATATTGTTTTTATTTTTGTAACATTTTCCATTATTTAGTTTTTGTTTTTATTCTATTTCTTTTAAACTTATATAATACCTTATAAAAATAGTCAAATCACTGAATAAAAGTGATTTGACTATTTTTTAAATTAATATTCGTAAAAACATGATCCACCAATAAATTCTCTTAAAAGTGAATTCTTTGGAACTTCATCTAAGTTTATTTCTTCAAAAAAACTTAAAAATGCTTTTAATCTTCTTGCTTCTGCATAAACTTCACTTTCCTGTGGCACTTTTTCAAGTTCTTTAAGAGCATATGGTTTTAATACACCTAGTTCATATACTAGTGTAGAATTGAACGTTGCATCAGCTTCCTCTTGGTATACAAAAATATTTCTTTTTTCCCCTCTTTTTATAGATGACCACATCTTTAGCGTATCTTCAGCACCATAGCCTCTTGAAAGAGAATCTCTAACTATTCTTCTAACCTTACGTGAATCAGTAGTTGAAATCCTATTATGATTATCTATATTTAATTGTGTTAATGCTGATATATAAATTTTAAATACATTCTTTCTTAAATCATCATATATTAATTTAGGATTTAATCCATGAATTCCTTCTAATATTAAAACTCCATTTTGTGGCATTTTAACTTTATATCCATTCCATTCCCTCTTACCTGTTTTGAAATTATATTCTGGCAATTCTACTTCTGTTCCAGTCATAAGTTCTTCAAGATCTTTATTAAGCAGTTTTAAATCTAATGCATAAATAGATTCATAATCATATTCTCCATTTTCATCTAATGGTGTTTTTTCACGATCTACGAAATAATTATCTAAAGAAATTGGTATAGGAATAAGTCCATTTACCCTAAGCTGTATACTAAGCCTGTTTGCAAATGTTGTTTTTCCTGAAGATGATGGTCCTGCAATAAGAATTATTTTTACATCTTCTCTTTTGTTAATTTCATCTGCAATATTGGCTATCTTCTTCTCATGAAGAGCTTCTGATACCATAATTACATTTTTCAATCCATTATTACATACCTTTTCATTTAATGTTCCAACTTCACCAATCCCAAGTATGTTTAACCATTTTTTAGTTTCTTTAAATATCTTTGTTAAACTTTTCTGTTCTTTAAATGGTTCTAAAGTAACAAAATTATTTCTCTCTGGTCTTCTTAAAATAAATCCAGATTCATACTTTTGTAAATCAAATAATTTAATTACGCCTGTAGAATATCCCATGCATTCATAAAAATAATCGTATCTTCCATCAAGTTCACAAAGTTGAAACTCTTCCATTTTACATGTTTGTAAAAGCTTAACCTTATCTTCCATATTATAATTTGAAAATATCTCTATTGCTTTTTCTTTTGATACTTTTATTCTTTTTATAGGAATATCTTTTTCGATTATTTCCTGCATTCTACTTTTTATATTTTTTAACTCATTTTCAGTCAATGGATTTTCTTTATATATCTCTCCATAAATAGCTTTACTTATAGAATGTTCTAATGTTATTTTAGCATCTTTAAATAAATCTAAAGTTGCCTTAATGAATATAAATTGAAGAGTTCTTGTATATATTTTCATTCCAAGTTCACTATCAAATCCAATGAGAGAAATTTCCCCTTCTTCTTCTATAACTTCATTTAATTCATAATTTCGTCCATTAAGCTTGCATATAGCAATATCTTTAACTATCTTCTCATCATTTTCAGCAATTAAGTTATAGAAAGTCATACCTTTTTTTGCTTTAAACTTATTTTCTGCAATATTAACTTTTTCTTTTAGCATTTAATTTCCTCCCATTTCTATTAATCTTACATTGTATAAGTCATAACTGATAACCTTCTACAGTTTCCAGCAAATCAGATGTATTATATTATTTTTCTCCAATAAATTAAGGAAATATCCATCTTTATTTATTCTATTATTTTTTTCTACATTCTGTAAATAGTTATCTACTATATTATATACAATCAATCATTTTTGGCTAAAAATATTTCCATTGGTATATTAATTATATTTCTGCAAATATTATTTTTGAGGTGTTAAAAATGATTATAGTATGCATTAGAACAATATTACTTTATTCTCTTGTAGTACTCACTATGAGATTAATGGGGAAAAGACAAATTGGCGAACTTCAACCATATGAGTTTGTAATAACAATCATGATTTCGGATTTAGCTTCATTACCTATGCAAGATCAGAGATATCCACTGCTTCAAGGTATTGTTCCTATAATAACATTGTTGTTTTTAAAAACTTTAATAACACAATTAGAACTAAAATTACAACCTGCACGTAATATCTTAGATGGTTCACCTTGTATCTTAATATATAACGGAAAAATTAATTATGATGCCTTAAAAAAACAACAGCTGAATTTAGATGAATTATTTGAAGAACTTAGACTTGCTAAGTGCTACAATCTAGATGAAATTCAATATGCAATCTTAGAAAATAGCGGACAAATGTCTATTCTTCCTAAGAATTATAATAGTTCTTCTGGATCATCAGATTCCTCTAGTGGAAAATCTGATAATACTTCTACACAAAAAGTTGTACTGCCTAAAATTCTTATAGCTGATGGAAAAATTAATAAACGTTCTATAACATCTATGAACAAAAGCGAAGAATGGATAATGAAAGTACTAAAAGATCATGACATCAACTCAATTGATAACATACTTGTGGCAATGTATGATACTCAAGGAAAGTTTTCAGTTCAGTATTATGATGATTATGAAAAGGAGTGTTGTAAGCAATGAAAAATGCAATAATATCAGTAATTATTTTTTTCGGATTATTAATTGGCATTTTCTTTTTAAATAACTCTGTAATTGATTTATGTGATTCAATAAAATATAAAACAGATGATATGGAAGTTATACTACTAAATCAAGATTATGACGAAGCTTATGATAAAGCTGTAGAACTACTATCTTATTTACAAGAAAATGATTTTATCGCTTCTATATATACAAATCATCAAGATTTTGATGCTTTAAGGCATGAAGCTGTACGATTGTGCTTATACATTTCTAAAAACGATATTGGAGAGGCCTATTCTTCTTTACATTTTATAAAATACAGTGCTCAGACAATTAAGCATCTTCAGTCAGTAACATTAGGCAATATATTCTAAAATATATTGCCTAATGTTTTATATTTTATTTTGGTGTATAAGTTTAATAATTAAAATTTGAATGTATAAATCCAAACTAATCCATGTATATTTCAATTCAATTATGCACTTAAAGAACATGCATATTTCACCACTTTAAGTGCATAATTATAACGTTTTCTGTGTATATTATTATGTTTTATGCATATTACTCAAAAAATAATGAATATTTTTGCGTAAATCTATTGATTTTTATTCACTATAAATGTATAATTATAAAAAACAGATTTATTTTAGTAAATTTAATATTTATTTACATATTTACAATGTATTATAAGAGGGGGCTTTTAAAATGATAAAATATAATAAAGTAGTTTTAGCTTATTCAGGGGGATTAGATACATCAATCATTATTCCATGGCTTAAAGAAACTTACGGATGTGAAGTTATAGCTGTATGTGGTAATGTTGGGCAAAAAGATGAGCTAGATGGATTAGAAGAAAAAGCAATAAAAACAGGAGCATCAAAATTATATATAGAAGATTTAACACAAGAATTTGTTGATGATTATATCTTCCCTACTATACAAGCAGGCGCTGTATATGAAGGAAAATACTTACTTGGAACTTCTTTTGCAAGACCTTTAATTGGAAAAAGATTAGTTGAAATTGCACAAAAAGAAGGTGCTGATGCAATATGTCATGGATGTACTGGTAAGGGGAATGACCAAGTTAGATTTGAACTTGCTGTAAAAGCATTTGCTCCAGAAATGCCTATTATAGCTCCTTGGAGAATATGGGATATAAAATCTAGAGAAGAAGAAATAGAATATGCAGAATCAAAAAATATTCCTTTAAAAATAAATCGTGAAACTAACTATAGTAAAGATAAAAATATCTGGCACTTAAGTCACGAAGGATTAGACTTAGAATTCCCAGAAAATGAACCAAAATACGCTGAAATCTTAGAACTTTCTAAAACTTTAGAAGCGGCACCAGATGAAGCAACTTATATAACTTTAACATTTGAAAAAGGTATTGCCGTTGCTTTAAATGGTAAGAAAATGAATAGTGTTGAATTATTAGATGAACTTAATAAAGTTGGTGGCGAAAATGCTATCGGTATTACTGATATGGTTGAAAATAGACTTGTCGGTATGAAATCAAGAGGTGTTTACGAAACTCCAGGCGGAACTATTCTTTATTCTGCTCACAAAGATCTTGAAGAAATATGCTTAGACAAGGAAACTTCTCACTATAAAGAACAAATAGCTTTAAAATTTGCTGATTTAGTATATAACGGTCAATGGTTCACACCACTTAGAGAAGCTTTAACTGAATTTGTAAATAAAACTCAAGAAACTGTTACTGGTGAAATTAAATTAAAGTTATATAAAGGAAACATCATTAATGCTGGTATGACTTCTCCATACTCTTTATATAGTGAAGAATATGCAACATTTGGGGAAGATGGTGTTTATGATCAAAAAGATGCTGCTGGATTTATTAACCTTTATGGACTACCATCAGTAGTTAGAGCAAAAATGCAGGCAAACCTTAAGAAAGAGGTTAAATAATATGAAACTTTGGGGCGGACGTTTTAAAAAAGGTACTGACAAATTAGTAAATGATTTTAATTCATCTATACGCATTGACTCACGAATGTACAAGGAAGATATACAAGGCAGCCTTGCTCATGCTTCCATGCTTGGAAAACAAAACATCATACCTCAAGAAGCCAGTGATAGAATCACTTCTGGTCTTCTTGAAATACTAAAACGCATTGAAAATGGTGTTATTAATGTAGATGATACATCTGAAGACATCCACAGCTTCATAGAAAGTACATTAACTTATTATATTGGAGATTATGGTAAGATGCTTCATACTGGAAGAAGCCGAAATGACCAAGTAACTTTAGATTTTAGATTGTATTTAAAAAATGCAATAACAGATTTAAAGGAAGATGTCATCGCTTTAGAAGAAGTTCTTTTAGAAAAGGCAAATGAAAATATTGATACGATTATGCCTGGTTATACTCACCTTCAAAAGGCACAACCTATTACATTTGCTCATCATATTCTTGCTTATGCTGAAATGTTCAAGAGAGATTATGGAAGACTTACAGACTGTTATAAGAGACTTGATGAAATGCCACTTGGAGCAGGTGCACTTGCAACTTCAACTTATCCAATTGATAGAGATGCTGTTGCACGTGATTTAGGTTTTTCAAAGGTTACATTAAACAGCCTTGATTCAGTTTCTGACAGAGACTATGCCATTGAAACATTATCTTCTCTTTCAATGATAATGATGCATCTTTCACGATTCTCTGAAGAAATTATTCTTTGGTGCACAAATGAATTCAGTTTCATTGAACTTGATGATGGATATAGTACTGGAAGCAGTATTATGCCTCAGAAAAAAAATCCTGATGTTGCTGAACTTGTAAGAGGTAAAACAGGAAGAGTTTATGGAGATCTTATGACTCTTCTTACTGTAATGAAAGGTATTCCTCTTGCTTACAACAAAGATATGCAAGAAGATAAAGAAGCTGTTTTTGATGGTTTGGATACTGCAAGCCTTTCACTTAAGACTTTCTGTGGAATGATTAAAACTATGAAAGTAAAAAAAGAAAATATGAGAAAAGGTGCTGGCCTTGGTTTCACTAATGCTACTGATGTTGCTGATTACCTTGTTAAAAAAGGAATGGCATTTAGAAATGCTCATGGTGTTGTAGGAGAAATTGTTCTTGAATGTATTAACAAGAATAAGATGATCGAAGAACTTACTCTTGATGAATTAAAAGAATTTTCTCCAATATTTGAAGAAGATATATACCATGCAATTGATCTTATTACATGCGTTGAAGAACGTAAAGTTATGGGTGGACCTTCTACAGAGTCAGTTAAATATCAAATTAATGCATTAGAAACATTTATTAATAAACACACAATAGAACAAAACTAAATAAACAGATAATTATATAAACTTAAAGAAGAATTTTTAATATTATTTAGAAATTCTTCTTTAAAAATATTTAATGGTTAAGGTAACTTAGCTATTACCTAAAATCGGAGGGCTATATAAAATGATTAAAGTAGGAATAATTGGTGCCACAGGATATGTAGGCGTTGAACTTTTAAGATTATTATTATCACATCCTAAAGTTGAAGTTGTAGCATTAAGCTCAGTTTCATTTGAAGGACAGGAAATAAGCAATGTTTATGTGAACTTTCTAAATAAAACTGATTTAATATGTGAAAGTGCAAATGATGTTGTGGAAAAAGCCGATGTAATCTTCACTGCTCT